>JACQYA010000168.1 GCA_016208425.1 Betaproteobacteria bacterium | reverse complement strand
AAGGTCTGGGGGGTCGATCTGGACCGCGAGGTGGGCGGCAAGCTGGCCGAAAAGAAGGCTGCCGACCTCGGGCTGTGGGACAGCGTGACGCGCGCCGCCAAGGGTTCGCTCGGCCTGCCCGACGGCCGAGAGTCAATGATGGATGCCCTGCACCAGCTCGCCAAAGCCGCCCGCGCGAATTCGCTGGAATCGGCCAACGAGCTGCTGGCGAAATATCAGTTGGTGATCGAACCGAGCTTCCTCGTTGCACTGGAGGCAGTGCTGGAAGTCTTGCCGGTCGGCAAGAAGTGGAGCGGCTTCGACCTGCCCGACGCCGCGCAAGGTGCCGGCGCTGACTTCGACGCGCTGGAGAATCTGCGCCGGCTGGCGTTGTCCGAAGCTGTGGCCGAACCGGAGCAGTTGAAGATATGGCTGGAGGTGTAGTGTCGGTCGAAAGGAAACGGCAAAGACGCCCGTCATTCCGGCGGAAGCCGGAATCCAGAGGTGCACTACTGGATTCCGGGTCAAGCCCGGAATGACGGAAACTGAAACATTATGCGGCGAAAATTGATGCCACAGCCATGAGCCTACTCACCGATTTTCCCTGGCAGATCAAATACGACCCTGACGAAGGTTCGCTGATCGCGCAGTTCTACCTGCGCGCCTTGAGTTGCGCCCAGCGTTACGACCGCACCACCGGCTATTTCACGGCGACGGCACTGGCCATCGCGGCGCGCGGCATCGAGGGACTGGTGCTCAACGCCGGCCGGTTGCGCATGGTGGTCGGCTGCACGCTGGACGCGGCCGAGGTCGAAGCCATTGAAAAAGGCCAGTCGCTGCGCGATACGGTCGAGGCGAAGCTGTTGAAGATGCCGCTCGCCGCTTCGTCCGAACAGGAAAACGGTGCGCTGGAACTGTTGGCCTGGATGGTGGCGCGCGGTTATCTGGAGATCAAGGTGGCGGTGCCTTGCGACGCGAACCGCAACCCGGTGACTTCAAACGCGATCTTTCACGAAAAGGGCGGCGTGATCGAGGACAAGACCGGCAACCGTCTGGCCTTTGCCGGCAGCGTCAACGAGACGGCCTACGGCTGGCTGCACAATTGGGAGAGCTTCCACGTCTTTTGCGACTGGGACGGCGGCGACAGGCACGTGGACGCGGAGGAAAAGACCTTCGCCCAACTGTGGGCTGACCGCTCGAAACGCGCAAGGGTGATGGATGTGCCGACGGCGCTGCGCGACGACATCCTGCGTTTTCTGCCGGGCGACGATGACGAGCCGGAACGCTTGAAAGATGCCCGCGCCCGAAACGGCGCGGCGGATAACGCGGGCGGTACGCCGGTACCGGTGCCGCCTACCCCAGCCAGAACCAGCGTCGATGAGCGACGCAAACAGGTGTGGAGCACAATCTGGTCGGCGCCGACCTTGCCGGGCGGCGAACGGATCGCCGAGGCAACCAGTGCGGTCACGCCGTGGCCGCATCAGGTGCGCGCCTTTCAGCGCATGCTCGACCACTGGCCGCCGCGTTTGCTGATCGCCGACGAGGTCGGCTTGGGCAAAACGATTGAGGCCGGCATGCTGCTGCGTTACGCCTGGCTGTCCGGGCGTGCCAAACGCATCCTGATCCTGGCACCCAAGGCGGTGATGACGCAGTGGCAGATCGAACTGCGCGAGAAGTTCAATCTCAACTGGCCGATCTACGACGGGAAATCGCTCAACTGGGTTCCGTCGCCTTTGCTGCGCGGCCAAGCCGAGCGCGAAGTGGCGCGCGAAGACTGGCACAAGGAACCTTTTGTCATCGCCTCCAGCCACCTGATGCGCCGCCGCGACCGGCAGGGGAAATTATGCGAAGCGGCCGAACCCTGGGATTTGGTGGTGCTCGACGAAGCGCACCACGCCCGCCGCAAGAGCCCCGGCGCGACGCGCGAAGGCCCGCCAAACCTCTTGCTGCAACTGATGCAGAAGCTGCGTGAACGTACCCAGTCCTTGCTGTTGCTCACCGCGACGCCGATGCAGGTGCATCCGGTCGAGGTCTGGGACTTGCTCTCGCTGCTGGCGATGCCCGAGGCGTGGGGGCGGGCGGCTTTTCTGGAGTTTTTCCGCAAGTCCGGCGACGCCAATCCCTCGCATGAGGACTTCGAGCGGCTGGCTTTCCTGTTCCGCGCGGCCGAGACGGCTTTCGGCCCGATCGATCTGGAGGTGGCGATACGCCGCACGAACGGCAAGAGCCGGCTAAAGGCGCAGAAGGTACTGCGCGCGCTGCGCGATAGCGCGAGTACGCCGCGTCGTCAATTGAGCGCCGAGGAACGCCGCGCTGCGGTGGCGATCATGCGCGCGCATACGCCGGTGGCCGGCCTGGTTTCGCGCCATACGCGCGATCTGTTGCGCGAATATCACCGGCGCGGATTGCTTTCGACGCCCATCGCGACGCGCGAGGTGGTCGACGAGTTCCTCGATTTGACGCCAGCCGAAGAGGATGCCTACCGGGCTTTGGAGGATTACATCGCCAGCACCTACAACAACGCGGCCGAAGACAAGCGCAGCGCGGTCGGCTTTGTGATGACGACCTATCGCAAACGTCTGGCGTCCAGCTTCTATGCGCTGCGCCGGACGCTGGAGGAGCGTCTGGCGTTTGTCACCGGACAGGCCAGCCTGCCCTTTGACGAGTTGCGCACGGCGGAAGACGCCGACGCGGACGACGATGACGACGACACCGGCGATCAAACCGACGAAGATCTGGTTAACGCACAAAAGCAGGTGGCTTTGCAACTGGAGGAAGCCAGCGACATCGAGACGCTGCTCGCCCGCGTGCGTCGCCTGCCCGGCGACACCAAGGCGATGCGTCTGGCGGAAGTGCTGCGCGCCTTGCAACGGGGCAGCTACCACGCGATGGATAACAGCTTGCTGCCGCCATTTCCGCAGGCCATCGTCTTCACGCAATACACCGATACGCTGGACTACCTGCGCGACCTGCTGAAACGCGAGGGTTTTACCATCCTTTGCTATTCCGGGCGGGGCGGCGAGTGGTTGCAGCCGGATGGTGCGTGGAAACGGCTGTCGCGCGAAGAAACCAAGCGCCGTTTTCGTCGGCAGGAGGCGCAGGTGCTGTTATGCACCGACGCGGCGGCCGAGGGGCTGAACTTCCAGTTCTGCGGCGCGCTGATCAATTTCGACGCGCCGTGGAACCCGATGAAGGTCGAGCAGCGCATCGGCCGGGTGGATAGACTCGGCCAGCAGTTCCCGCGTATCGCCATCGTCAATCTGATGTACGAGGATACGGTAGAGACCGACGTTTACCGGGCGCTACGCGCTCGTATCCAGCTCTTCACGACGGTGGTCGGCAAGCTGCAGCCGATTCTGTCGGCGCTGCCGGCACGCATCGCGGCGGTCGCTTTGATGGCGTCCGACAATCGGCAGTTGGCGCGCGCCAACCTGATCGCCCGGTTGCAGGAGGAGGCCGGCGCACCGCCGGTCGAGGCTTTCGATATCGACGATGCGATCGATTCGGCGCTCGATCTGCCGCAGCGCCCGCCTCCTGCTTATGGTCTGGAGGAGCTTGGGCAACTGCTCGATCATCCGCAACTCCTGCCACCGGGAATCGAAGCCAGGCGAATGAGTTCCAAGAGTATTTTTTGGACCCAGCCCGGTTCCCCTCATGTCGAGGTCACTACCGATGTCGAGTTCTACGAGGATCATCCCGAGTCGGTGGAATTCTGGTCGCCGGGCAGCCCGGCGTTTCCGGTCGTACCGGTCGCCGACACGCTCGACCTTTGCGGCTCCCGCCTGGCAGAATTGCTGGAGACTGGGGCGATCTTTGTCGCAGCTTCGTGGCACCGGCGATCGAAGAATCAAGGTTAAAATAGCCGCATGCAAAGCATCAATCTGACCGACCACTTCCTGATCGCCATGCCGGCCTTGGCGGATTCGTTTTTCTCCAAGTCGCTGGTCTACATCGCCGAACACAACGACCAGGGCGCGCTCGGTGTCATCGTCAACCGGCCGATCGACATGAGTCTGGCGACGCTTTTCCAGAAGATCGACATTGTGCTCGAAGTCGGGGCGCTCGGCGGGCTGCCGGTGTTCTTCGGCGGGCCGGTGCAGACCGACCGCGGATTTGTCCTGCACCGCCCGGTCGGCGAATGGCAATCGACGCTGGCGGTCAACCGGCACGTCGGGCTTACCAGCTCGCGCGACGTGCTGCAAGCGGTGGCGCACGAAGGGCAGCCGCACGATGTGATGGTGACGCTCGGCTATTCGGGCTGGTCGGCCGGCCAGCTCGAACAGGAGCTGGCGCAGAACGCCTGGCTGACCGTCGCCGCCGATCCCCACATCCTCTTCGACCTGCCTTACGAAGAACGGCTGGCGTCGGCGATGGAGACGCTGGGCGTCAACTTCGCCAACCTGGCCGAAGGCGCCGGACATGCCTGATGCGCACCACAGTGGCACGGTGCTCGCCTTCGACTTCGGCCGCCAGCGCATCGGCGTCGCCGTCGGCGAGTGGCTGTTGCGGCAAGCGCACCCGCTCACCGTCATTCGTGGCGAGGCCAACGCCGAACGCTTCGCCGCCATCGCCGCACTGATCGGCGAGTGGCGGCCGGCAAGCCTGGTGGTCGGTCTTCCCGTCGCGCTCGACGGGAGCGCGCACGAGATGACGGCGCGTTCGACCCGCTTTGCCAACCAGTTGCGCGGCCGCTTCGGGCTGGCCGTGGACTACGCCGACGAACGCCTGACCTCGGTCGAGGCCGAAGCGCAGTTGCGCGCCTCCGGGAAGAGCGCGCGGAACGCGAAAGCCCTTCTCGACGCGGTCGCGGCGCAGATTATCCTGCAGGACTATTTCGACCGGGGCGTCGAACACGCTGCCGGACACTCAACGGAAGTTTCCTCCGATGCCGCCCATTGATTTCGCTGATCTCCCTGAAGCCGAAGCGCAGTGCGCCGAACTGGCCGCGCTCATCCGCCCGCAACTGGCGCCCGACACCGCGCTGATCGGCATCCACAGCGGCGGTGTCTGGGTCGCCCGGCGCCTGCGCGAATTGCTGGGGCTGGCGGAAGAAATCGGCATGATCGATGTTTCCTTCTATCGCGACGATTTTGGCGAGAAGGGTCTGCATCCGCAGGTCAAGCCGACGTCGATTCCCTTCGAGATCGAAAACCGGGATCTGATTCTCGTCGACGACGTGCTCTATACCGGCCGCACGACGCGCGCGGCGATCAACGAGCTGTTCGACTATGGCCGGCCGTCGCGTATCCGGCTCGCGGTGCTGGCCGACCGTGGCGGGCGCGAACTGCCGGTCTGCGCGCAGTTCTGCGCCTGGCGGATCGACCTCGGCGACGGCCAGGAACTCGTTCTCGAATCCGGCGCCGGGGGGCGCTTGCGCTGGAGGCTGGCCGAACATGCCTGATCGCGCGCGCAACCCGCAATTGAACGCCAA
Source organism: Betaproteobacteria bacterium (assembly GCA_016208425.1). Classification (GTDB taxonomy): domain Bacteria; phylum Pseudomonadota; class Gammaproteobacteria; order Burkholderiales; family Rhodocyclaceae; genus JACQYA01. The sequence continues at coordinate 22,276 of JACQYA010000168.1, read as the reverse complement.
CGGCGAGCTGACCCACCTGCTGTCGATCGACGGTTTGCCTCCCGACGTCATCACGCACATCCTGAACACCGCCTCCAGCTTTCTCGAAGTCTCGGATCGCGAGGTGAAGAAGGTGCCCTTGCTGCGCGGGAAGAGCGTTTTCAACGTTTTTTTTGAAAACTCGACGCGCACCCGCACGACTTTTGAAATTGCCGCCAAGCGACTTTCGGCCGACGTCATCAACCTGGACGTGGCGCGTTCGTCGACCGCCAAGGGCGAGACCTTGCTCGATACAGTGGACAACCTGGTCGCCATGCATGCCGACATGTTTGTCGTGCGGCACGCCGCCAGCGGCGCGCCTTACCTGATCGCCGAGCATCTGCGCCGCGTCGGCCGCGACGACGTGCATGTGGTCAACGCCGGCGACGGCCGGCACGCGCACCCGACGCAGGGGCTGCTCGACATGTACACCATCCGCCACTACAAAAAGGATTTCACCCATCTGAAGGTTGCCGTCGTCGGCGACATCTTGCATTCGCGGGTCGCACGTTCCGATATCCACGCCCTCACCACGCTGGGAACCGGTGAGGTGCGCGTGGTCGGGCCGAAAACGCTACTCCCCGCGCTGGTCGAAAAGATGGGGGTCAGCGTGCACCACGACCTGCGCGAGGGCATCGAGGGCTGCGACGTGATTATCATGTTGCGCTTGCAGAACGAACGCATGAACGGCGCGCTGCTGCCGTCGGCCAGCGAGTATTTCCGGTCTTACGGTTTAACCCCGGAAACGCTGTCCGCAGCCAAGCCGGACGCCATCGTGATGCATCCGGGGCCGATGAACCGCGGCGTCGAAATCGATTCCGAGGTGGCCGACGGGCCGCAGGCGGTGATTCTGCCGCAAGTCACCTTCGGCATTGCCGTGCGCATGGCGGTGATGAGCATTTTGGCGGGGAATTGAAAACGATGCCGGCGAACAACCTCCAGATTGCGAACGGCCGCCTGATCGATCCCGGGCACGGCGTCGACAGCAATGTCGACCTTTTCATTGCCGGCGGCCGGGTGGCGGGGATCGGCGCCGCCCCCGGCGGGTTTTCGCCAGATCGTGTGATCGACGCCAGCGGGCTGATCGTTTGCCCCGGTCTGGTCGATCTTTCGACCCGCCTGTCGGGCATCGAACCGGAACTCGCCGCAGCGGTTGCCGGTGGTGTTACGGCGCTGGCTTGCCCGCCCGACACCAATCCGCCGCTCGACGAGCCGGGACTGGTCGAGCGCCTGGTGTGGCGCAGCAAAACCTTGGGGTTGTCCCATGTTTACCCGATAGGCGCGCTCACCCAGCAGTTGGCGGGTCGGAAACTCGCCGAGATGAACAAGCTGACGCAGGCCGGCTGTATCGCGTTTTCGCACGCCAAACACCCGATCATCGATACGCAAGTGCTGTTTCGCGCAATGCAGTATGCCGCCACCTCCGGTTATGCGATTCACCTGCACGCGCAAGATCACCATCTCGCGCTCGACGGCGTCGCGCACGATGGTGAGGTCGCCTCGCGGCTGGGCTTGACCGGCATCCCGGTCTGCGCCGAAACGGTCGCCATCGCGGTTGCCCTCCAACTGGCGCGGGCCACGGGGGCGCGCCTGCATCTGGCGCGGCTATCGTCGGCCGCCGGCATCGCGCTGGTGCGCGATGCGCGGCGCGGTGGCCTGGCGGTCACCTGCGACGTGGGCATCCATCACCTGCATCTTTCGGAAATGGACATCGGCTATTTCGACAGCCACGCCCGGTTCAACCCGCCGCTGCGCTCGGGCGGCGACCGCGATGCTTTGCGCGCGGCGGCGGCGGACGGTTTGGCCGCCATCTGCTCGGATCACACGCCGGTCGATGAAGACGGCAAGCAACTTCCGTTCGGCGAAGCCGTGCCCGGCGCGACCGGCCTGGAACTGTTGCTGCCGCTGACCTTGAAGTGGGCCGAAGAAACCGGTTTGCCGCTATCCAGCGCGCTGGCGAGAATCACCTGCGACCCTGCAGCCATCCTCGGCATCGCTGCCGGGTCGCTGGCAGTGGGCAGTACCGCCGATGTTTGCATCTTCGACCGGACTGCGCCCTGGCTGGTCAAGCCAGAAACCTTGCGCAGCGAGGGCAAGAACACGCCTTATCTGGGCTACGAAATGGCCGGCCGGGTCACGCATACGCTGCTCGGCGGGCGGCTGGTGTTCGAGCGGTAGCGCATCCGTTCCAGCGCCAGATCGAGGGTCGCTCTCGGGCAGCCGAAGTTCAGGCGCACCCACCCCGGCAGGCCGAAGTCCGCTCCGCTGGAAAGCCCGACGCCGCCCGCCTCGAAGAAAAGCGCCGGATCGTCGACGCCCAGGCCGCGCGCGTCTATCCACGCCAGATACGTCGCCTCGACCGGACTCATGGTCAGACCCGGCATGCCCGCGATAGCCGCTTCAACGTGCGCGGCGTTGCCGCGCAGATAGGCGATCAATGCCGCATGCCAGTCGTCGCAGTCGCGGTAAGCCGCTTCGCAAGCGGCCAGCCCGAGGACGTTAACATGCGGCACGATGCCGGCCATGGCGCGGATAAAGCGGCGACGCAGCACGGCGTCCGGGATGACGGCAAAGGCGCAGCCCAGACCCGGCATGTTGTAGGTCTTGGACGGCGCCATCAGCGTGATGCTGCGTCGGACGATCTCCGCGTTTAGCGTCGCCAGCGGCAAATGCCGCCGACTTTCATCGAGCACCAGCCCGCAGTGAATCTCGTCGGAGCAGACGGTCAGGTCGTGGCGTTTGCAGAAGTCGGCCAGCTCTTGAAGTTCCGGCCGCTTCCAGGCACGGCCGACAGGGTTGTGCGGATGGCACAGGAGCAGCAGGCGGGTTTCGGGCGTCAGCGCCGCTTCGAGCGCGGGAAAATCCCACTCCCAGCGACCGCTCGCAAGGCTCAGGGGGGCGGTGACAAGATTCCGTCCCGAAAAGCGCGGCGCCGAGAGAAAGGGCGGATAGGCCGGCGTCGCCGTCAGCACGCCGCCATCGACCGCCCGGCAGGCGACGTTAAGCCCACTGACCAGACCCGGTAGCCAGACCAGCCACTCCGCCCCGACGCGCCAGCCGTATTCGCGCCGCAAGTGGCCGATCACGGCATCGAGCAGCGCAGGCCACGGCTCGGCGTAGCCGAATATGCCGTGCCCGACACGTTGCTGGACCGCCGCGATGACGGCGGGCGGCGCGGCAAAATCCATGTCGGCCACCCACAGCGGCACAACGTCGCGCCCTTCGTATTTGTTCCATTTGAGCGAGTCGCCGCCGCTGCGGGCGATGGCGCGGTCGAAGTCGAATGCCGCCATCAGCCCAAATCAACCCAAAAATAGCCGGTACGCCGGGTTGTTCGTCTCGTCCCAATGCGCGTAGCCGAGGTTTTTCAGGAACGCCTTGAATTCGCTCTTTTCGGCGTGCGGCACCTGCATGCCGACCAGAATCCGCCCGTAGTCGGCGCCGTGGTTGCGGTAGTGAAAGAGGCTGATGTTCCAGCCGGCGCTCATCTTGTTGAGGAAATTCATCAGCGCGCCGGGGCGCTCGGGGAATTCAAAGCGGTAGAGGATCTCGTTCTGCACCTGCGGCGCGTGGCCGCCAACCAGGTGGCGCAGGTGACCCTTGGCCATTTCGTCGTCGGTCAGATCGAGCGTCGCGTAGTGGTGCTTGCGCAGTTGCTCGATCAGTTTGAGCGACTCGGCGCGGTTGGCTACCTGGATGCCGACGAAGACGTGGGCTTCGCCGGCATCGTTATAGCGGTAGTTGAATTCGGTGATGTTGCGCGCACCGATCAGGGAGACGAATTTCTTGTAAGCGCCCGGCTTCTCGGGCAAGGTAACGGCGAGCACGGCCTCGCGCTGTTCGCCGATTTCGGCGCGCTCGGCGACAAAGCGCAGGCGGTCGAAGTTCATGTTGGCGCCGGAAGCAACCGCCACCAGCGTCTTGTCCTTCAGTTTGTGGCGCTTGGCGTATTCCTTGGCGCCCGCCACGGCGAGCGCGCCGGCCGGTTCGAGCACGGCGCGCGTGTCCTCGAAAACATCCTTGATCGCCGCGCAAACGGCGTCGGTATCGACCAGCACCATTTCGTCGACATATTGCTGGCAGAGGCGGAAGGTCTCTTCGCCGACATATTTGACCGCCGCGCCGTCTGCGAACAGGCCGACCTGTTCCAGTCGCACGCGCTTGCCGGCTTTCAGCGAGCGATCCATTGCGTCGGCGTCTACTGTCTCGACGCCGACGATCTTCGTTTCCGGCCGCAAGCGCTTGATATATGCCGCGACGCCCGAAATCAAACCGCCGCCACCGACGCAGCAGAAAACGGCATGGATCGGTTTCGGGTGCTGGCGCAGAATCTCCATACCTATCGTTCCTTGGCCGGCGATGACTTCCGGGTCGTCGAACGGATGGACGAAGGTCAGCTTTTCGGCCTTCTCAAGCTCCAGTGCATGCGCGTAGGCTTCGTCGTAGGAGTCGCCGGACAGCACCACCTCGCCGCCCCGGCTCTTCACCGCAGCGACCTTGATTTGCGGTGTCGTCGTCGGCATCACGATCACCGCCCGGCAGCCGATCTTCGCCGCCGAGAGCGCGACGCCCTGCGCGTGATTGCCGGCCGAAGCGCAGATCACCCCCCGCTTCAGACGCTCCGGCGAAAGCTGCGCAATTTTGTTATAGGCGCCGCGCAGCTTGAACGAAAACACCGGCTGCATGTCTTCGCGCTTGAACAGGATGCGGTTGCCGATGCGCGCCGACAAGGTAGGCGCCGCATCGAGGGGGGTCTCGATGGCGACATCGTAAACCTGCGCGTTGAGGATTTTTTCGAGATAATCCGGGTGCATGGCGGCAAATTTTCTTGGAAAAATTGAATGCGGATGATTCTAGCAGCAGAGCGGGCATGGGGTGGCTGAACATGAGTGCCGATGCGGGGCTTTGGGGCTTGTTCGCCGCCAGCTTCCTCGCCGCGACGCTGCTTCCCGGAGGCTCGGAAGCGCTGCTCTTCGCACTGCTCAAGCTGCATCCGCAGGAATTCTGGTCGGCACTATGGCTCGCGACGCTAGGCAATACGCTGGGTGGGATGACATCCTACGCGGCCGGCCGCTGGTTGCCGAATTGGGGAAAACTGGAGCGTGCGCGCGAACCGGCAAGCGTGCGGCGCTGGGGGTCGCCCATTCTGCTCTTTGCCTGGGCGCCGCTGATCGGCGACGGGCTGTGCCTCGCCGCCGGCTGGCTACGTCTAAATTGGCTGAGTTGCGCCATTTTCATGGCGCTGGGAAAATTTGCCCGGTACTGGGCGGTGGCGCAGGGAGCGGCGTGGTAGCACTCCCGTTGTCCGAGAATAAGCGGGCTTCCACACCTGGGCGGCAAGCCCCCGTCGGTCAGCCGGCCGGCGCCGCCGCCGGGGTCAGCGCGTGTACTCGCGGACGATTTTCCACTCGCCGCCCTCTTTGCGCCAATCGAGCGTCTTGTTGACGGTGTCGCTGTGGCTGTCCGAGCGATATACTTGGCGGAATTCGGCGGTCGCCATGTCTTGGCCGCTCATCCGGACAACCAGGTTCTGAATTTCCACGGCGATGCCGATGGCGCCAGCCAGGCGTTGCTTCCGCTGGCGCTCCCAGGCGGCGCGTTGCTTGGTGCCATCCGGGACATATCCGGTCTCGGTGTGCGGCGCGCTGCCCTCCGGTATGAAATTGGCCGAATAGAACGGCAGGTAGTTCTGGGTCGAACGCGATACCCACGCGGCACGCCAATCTTCGACGCGCCGCGTGACCTCGGCGACACCCCCGGTTTGCTCCGGAACCTGGATGACGGGTGCGGCGGCCATAGGCGCCGCAGCGACGGGCACCGGTTTGGGAATCACGGCGCCGCGATCCGCCAGCGAACCCGGGGGGGAAGCCGGCGGGCAGAGCACCGACATGTCGACTTCGGCCAAATCTCGCGCATCCGGGGAATTCTCGTCCTCGACGCGCTTCAAGCCAAGATTCTCAAGCAAACGCCCCATTCCGGCATAGGTGCGCAAATAGGCCAGGGAAAGGTCGTTTTCGGCGTTGACTTGGGCGCGGCGGGCATCGAAATACTCGTTCTGCGTGTTCAGCAGGTCGAGCAGGGTACGCTGTCCGATCTTGAATTGATCCTGGTAGGCCGCCCGTGTTTTCTCGACGAGGTCGACCTGCGTCGCGATGTAGCCCAACTGATCTTTCAGGCGCAGCGCGTCGTTATACGCGATAGACAGCGTTTGCCGCATGTCGCGACAGGCTTTTTCGCGCTCGTCGATGGCGATGTTCTTGCGCTCGCGGTATTGCCGGTTGCGCGCAACATCGCTCCCGCCATTGAAAAGATTGTAGTTGAGCACCAGCTCGACAGCAGAATCGTGGCGGTTGCCGGGCGAGCCCAGATAATTGTTATCAACTTGGCTGTACGCCTTGAAATCCAGCTTGGGGGAAAAAGCCGAGCGCCTTGCGTCGAGATCGTACTGAGAGGACTCGATGTTCTCGACGGTCGCCCGCAACGCCGGGTTAGTTTTCAGTCCGGCAAGCAACGCGCTTTCGACACTTGGCGGCAGTTCCTGGGTGGGTTTCCCGGGTTGCGGCATACCTTTGCCCGGCTGTTCGCCGACGATTCTCAGGTAGCGCGCCGTGACATCGTGCAGGTTGGCGTAGGTAGTGGTCAGATTGACGTCGGCCAGCGCCAGACGGCTGGCTGCCTGATCGACGTCCACCCGCTTGCCGACACCAGAATCAAAACGCTGCTTCAACTGGTCGTGAGCGGTTTGATGCTCGGCATAGTTTTGCTCGGCAAGCTTTGCCAGCTCCCGGAAACGAACGACATCCAGATAAGCGCGACCCGCCTCCAAAGCCACGGTCTCCGACACATCGAGCAGTTCAAAGTAACGCACCAGCTTGGCCTTGCCCAAGCGCTTGACATCGTTCGAGGTGGCAAAGCCGTCGAACAGCATCTGGTTGAGCGTCAGGCCGTAACCGCGCCGGTTGTAGTCGAGGTCGGTCTTGGTGCTGTTCTGGGTAATTCTTTCCCGCCCAATGCCCGCCGTGGCGTCGACTCGCGGCAGGAAGCCGCCGCGCACGACACCCACCTCTTCTGTCGCAGCACGGAACGCGTGCCAGCGCGCGAGCACCTCCGGGCTGTTCAGAACGGCTTTCTGGGCGGCGTCCCGCAAGCTTTGCTGAACCGGAGCCTGCGCTGCCGACGGATCCGGCGGGGGCATATTCTGTTGTTGGGCGCCAGAAATTGCGTAGACGTTGGCCAGCATCAGCGCCAACGTCGTCCGCATGATCGTGTGCTTGATTGCCATGTTTTGATCCCTCCAGCTAAGTTGTGCCGACGTCACTCAACCCTGTCGCCTGTTATTTTCTCATAATACGGAGGATACCGGCAGCAACAGCACCAGACCGCTGCCATTCGGCTCTCGCATAACATGTTCGCACAGCTACGGCAGAACAGGCCGGGTGCTTCCGACATCATGTTACGATATTTGGACAAAAAGATACCAGAATGTCGCTTCCGCCTTACATTTCCGGGATCTCCGGGTTTTTCGTGCGACCGTTTCAGGTTCAGTTTGCAAGCCTATGCCTATCTTGGCAGAATGCCCCAAACGGCTGAAAAGCCCGCAGTTTGATCGCTTCCCCCCAATTCCATTTTGCGTCCTGCCGATCTGGTGTCCCGTCCATGCATGCCGACATCTTGCTTGCCCCCAACAGCCGCCGGTTCGGAGGAGGGGTTCTGCGCCACGGTCTGGCCTCGCTGTTTTTGGTGCTCGCCGTCTGGTGCGTGGCGGCGACGCTAGATACTGCGGGCATGCAGCAAAAAATGGTTTCACGCTTCGGGGCGGCGCGTGTCGTTTTGCTCAACAACTGGTTTCAGCTGGTGGCGGCCGCGCAACCGCTCGGCGACGAGGAAAAAATCAAACGCATCAACGATTTTTTCAACCAGTTCATCCAGTTCGAGTCCGATATCAGCGTCTGGGGGCAAAGCGATTATTGGGCCACACCCATCGAGTTCATCGGTATCGGGCGCGGCGACTGCGAGGATTACTCGATCGCCAAGTATTACTCCCTGCGCCTGGCCGGCGTTCCGGTCAACAAGATGCGGCTGATTTACGTCAAGGCGAACCGGGGCAACGGCGCCGAAGCGCACATGGTGCTCGCGTACTATTCGAGCCCGACCGCAGAACCGGTGATTCTGGACAACCTTGAGGCGGCGATCCGTCCGGCGTCGCAACGGCCGGATCTGACGCCGGTGTTCAGCTTCAACAGCCGGGGCATTTACTCGGGCGTCGGCGGGACGGAAAAAATGAGTGCCGGCGGCACCGGCCGACTTTCGCGCTGGGAGGATCTGATGCGGCGCGCCCGCGCCGAAGGGTTCTTCGATTAGAGATGTTTGACTGAGGGTTACTACCATGTCGATGTACCGTCAACTCTGGCTGGCCATGATTGTCAGTATGCTGCTCGCGCTCGGCGGAAGCCTGCTCGCCTCGATGTTGAGCGCGCGCGGTTATCTGGAATCGCAGCTCTCGATCAAGAACACCGATAACGCCGCCGCGCTCGCCCTTTCGCTGAGCCAGAGCAACCCCGACGCGGTAACGGTCGAACTCGCCGTCGCGGCACTGTTCGACAGCGGTCACTACGAGCTGATCCGGGTGCTCGATCCGCTGGATAAAATTTTGGTCGAGCGCGTTGCGGAAGGCGGCGAAATCGATGTCCCGGCGTGGTTTGTGCGGATGTTGCCGATCAAGGCGGCGCCCGGCATCGCGCAAATCAGCAAGGGCTGGCAGCAGTTCGGCACGATCACACTGATTAGCCATAGCCGCTTCGCCTATCGCGCGCTGTGGAACAGCGCTTGGCAAATGATGGGCGCGCTGGCCTTGGCCGGGCTGGTCGGCGGCTATCTCGGGTCGATCATCCTGCGCCGGCTGAAAGCCCCGCTGCAGGCCGTTATCGACCAGGCGACCGCGATCACCGAACGACGCTTCGTCACGATAGACGAACCGGAAGTGCCGGAACTGAAGCAGCTGGCGACGGCGATGAATGCAACTGTCGTGCGCCTCAAAGCGATGTTCGAGGAGGAAGCAACGCGCCTGGAGGCGGTGCGCCGCGAAGCCAACTTCGACCCGCTCACCGGCCTGGCCAACCGCAGCTATTTCATGGCGCGGCTGCACCAGGCACTCGACGCGGAAGACGCCCAGAGAGGCTCGCTGATCCTGGTTCGCCTGGCCGATCTCGCGGGCATCAACCGCCGCCTGGGACGGGCCGGTGCCGACGACTTTTTGAAACGCGCCGGCGCCTGCATCGGCCGGTGTGCCGAGCGGCACAGCACGGGAATTGCCGCGCGCCTCAACGGGGCCGACTTCGCCGTCATGTTGCCCGGCGAAGCTGACGGCGGTGGCGCCGCCGACCTGTTGCTCCAGGATCTGATCGAAGCGGCGGCGCCCTTCGCCGACAGCGAAACCGTCGCTTCGCTCGGTGTCGGCAAGTTTTCTTACGGTCTGGACATGGGAAGCCTGCTGGCGCGGATCGACTCCGCGCTGGCTTCGGCCGAGGCCGGCGGAGGGAACGTTGTGCGCGAGGAGGAAGCGGATACCGACGACGAGCTGCCGCGCACCGCCGATCAGTGGTCGCAGATGATCCACCGCGCCCTCGACCGTAACTGGGTGCGCCTAGTATCCTTCCCGGTGGCCGATCTGGACGGCCGTTTGTTGCACCGCGAGTGCCCGCTCCGGCTGATGTTCGACGAAAAGGGCGAATGGCTCCCGGCCGGCCGTTTCCTGCCGGTTGCCGAACGGCTGAAACTGACGCCGGCGCTCGACCTCGCCGCCATCGCGCTCGGCTTGCAGGAACTGAAATCGAAACCCGAACTGACCGGGTTGGCGATCAACCTCTCGGCCAGCTCGCTGGAAGACAAAACCTTCCACGGCAAGCTGATGGCGCTGTTGCGCACCGAGCGGAACGCGGCGTTCCGCCTCTGGCTGGAAGTCGCCGAAGGTGGCGCGCTCAAGCATCTGGCGATGTTCCGCGAGCTCTGCCAGGGTTTGAAGGCGGTCGGTTGCCGTGTCGGCCTCGAACATTTCGGACGCCAGTTCAGCCGGATCGGCGAACTGCACGATCTCGGGCTGGACTACTTGAAGGTCGATGCCAGCTTTGTGCACGGCATCGAGAGCAACTCGGGCAATCAGGCGTTCCTGAAAGGCTTGGGCGGAATCGCCCACAGCATCGGCTTGCAGGTGTTTGCGGAAGGCGTGACCAGCGATGCGGAGCTGGACGCGCTGAAGCTCGTCGGGTTCGACGGCGCGACCGGCCCGGCGGTCAGGGATCGGATCTGAGGTCGGCGCCCCGGAACCGGACACCGGCCTCGGTGATGATCGCGTCAAGCGGAAAGTCGTGGGGCTCCGGGCGGATCGAGCCCACGCGCGCCAGTTCAAAACCGACACCGATAGCCAGCGGCCGCCCGGCCGGCGTTTGCAGGGACGCCAGCGTGCGGTCGAAATATCCGCCACCATAGCCGAGACGGTAGAACGCCGCATCGAAGGCGTTGAGCGGCAACAATAGCGCTTCGGGCGTCACGAAGCCGCCGCTCTCCGGCATCGGGATGCCGTAGCGATCGGCCACCAAGCGCGTTTCCGGCGACCACGGGCGGAAGGCCAGCGGCGCATTTTCTTCGATCACGACCGGCAACAAAGCGGCGAAGCCGGCGGTTCTCGCCGCCCGCCATTCCTCCAGTAACGGAGTTAGGTCGGGTTCGTTGCGCACCGGCCAGCAGAAGGCGACGCGCATGGCCGACAGTTGCGGAAAACTCGCGCGCAAATGCCGGCAAAGCGCGGCGGAATACAGCGCGCACCGCTCGGCCGACATGGCGAGGCGGCGCTCCAGCATCGTCCGGCGCAACGAGCGGCGGTAAGCCAGGCGCTCGTCGGCGGTCTTTTCCAGATTTGTTTCGGCGCCCATGTGCTATGCTCGAAGGCAGTGTTTACGGGGTTTCCAGCTTAACATGACGCGTCGCGATATTTTCCTTTTGCACTTGTACTCTCTCCCGCTGCTGCTGGTGCATGCCACCGTCGCCGCCGCAACGTCCGACGAGCAGTTTCTTGCGGCGCGCGACGCTTTCCGTCTTGGCGACCGCGCCAGGCTGGAGCGCGTCGCGCCCGAACTCAAAGGCCACGAGCTGGAGGTCTACGTCGATTACTGGCGGCTGCTGGCCGACCTGAAAGACGCCGACCCGGCGCGCATCGCCGGTTTTCTGGAACGCAACGACAAAGCTTACGTCGCCGAGAAGCTACGCGCCGACTGGCTCAAGCTGCTCGGAAAAAAGCAGGGCTGGGGCGAGTTCGATGCCGAGTACCCCAAGGTCGAACAGCCCGATCAGGAGCTCGCCTGTTACGCGCTGCAAAGCCGGCGCGCGCGCGGCGATGCGGGCATGCTCGACGACGCCCTGCCCTTGTGGCTGGCGCTGGTCGATACGCCCGAAGCCTGCACCCCGGTGCTCGAAGCGCTGATTGTCGAAAAGCGCGTGCTCGCCGACGAAGTCTGGCTGCGCGTTCGCCGCCTGTTCGAGGCCAACAAAACGGGCGCCGCGCGCGCCGCCATGCGCTACCTTCCGGCGAGCCAGACGCCGGACGCGAGGGTCGCCGAGGCAGTCGCCGACAAGCCCTTGCCGTGGCTGGTCAAGCTTTCCGCCGAATCGTTTTCCAACCGCATGGTACGCGAGCTGGCGGCGCTGGCCGTCGCCCGCATCGCGCGCAACGATCCGCGCATGGCGGCCGAGCAGATGGGCAAGATCGAGGGGGGTTTGCAGGTTGGCGAAAGTGCCTGGGCGTGGAGCCAGATCGGTTGGCAGGCGGCGCAGCGGCACCTTCCGGAAGCGCTTAACTGGTACCGCCAGGGCGGCGATGCGCCGCTTTCTGACGAGGCCGCGCAGTGGAAGGTGCGCGCGGCGTTGCGCGCGCACGACTGGGAAATGGTGCGCCGAACCATCGAGAAGATGCCTCCCGCGCTGGCCGTGCAGCCGGCCTGGGTCTATTGGCTGGGACGCGCCTATCGCGCCGGCGGGCGAGTTGAAGAGGCGCTCGCGCTGTTCAGGACGATTTCCGGCCAGCCAAACTTTTATGGCAACCTCGCCGACGACGAACTCGGCCGGCCGATCACGGCGCCGCCCAAGGCCACCGCGCCAAGCAAGGCGGAGATTGCCGACGCAGCCGCCAATCCCGCCGTGCGTCGCTCGCTCGCACTGCTGCGCCTGAATTTGCGCGTCGAGGGTGTCAGGGAGTGGAACTGGGCGCTGCGCGACATGAACGACCGGGAGTTGCTGGCCGCGTCTGAGGTCGCCCATAACGCGGACGTTTACGACCGTGCCATCGCGGCCGCCGACCGCACCAAGAGCGAGCACGACTATTCCCGGCGCTACCTGGCGCCCTTCGGCGACCAGGTGCGTCCGGCGGCAAAAAAGCAGTCGCTCGACGATGCCTGGGTGTACGGGTTGATGCGCCAGGAGAGCCGCTTCATCACCAACGCCAGATCGACCGTCGGCGCGTCGGGGCTGATGCAGCTGATGCCGGCGACCGCCAAGTGGGTGGCGCGGAAGATCGGGCTGAAGGATTATCGCCAGACGCAGGTCAACGATACGGAAACCAATTTGCTGCTCGGCACCACCTACATGCGGCTGGTGCTCGAAAGCCTCGACAACCATCCGGTGCTCGCGTCGGCCGCCTATAACGCCGGCCCCGGCCGCGCCCGCCGCTGGCGCGCCGACCGGCCGCTGGAAGGCGCCATCTACGCGGAGACCATCCCGTTCAATGAGACGCGGGATTACGTCAAGAAGGTGATGAGCAATGCGGTCTATTACTCGGCGCTGTTCGACGGCAAGCCGCAAACGATCAAGTCGCGTCTCGGCACCATTTCGGCGCAGTCCAGCGGTGAGGCAAAGGGCGAGGAATTGCCGTAGAATCGCTGTTTTCCGACACAAAATTCATCGGTAGGCGCTATGGAACTGAAGAACGTACTGTTGATAGGCGGTAGCGGGTTCGTCGGCGGGTGGATCGCCAACCGTCTCTCCGAGCGCGGCGTGCGCGTCACCATTCCGACGCGCCACCGTGAAAACGCCCGGTCGCTGATCCTGCTGCCGACGGTCGATATGGTCGAGGCCGATGTTCACGACCCGCAACAACTGGCCGCATTGATGGGGGGGCAGGATGCGGTCATCAACCTGGTCGGCATCCTGAACGACGCCGATTCGCGCCTGCCCTACGGCAAGGGCTTCGCCCGGGCGCATGTCGATCTGCCGAAAAAAATTCTCGCGGCGATGAGGCAGACCGGGGTGCGCCGTCTGCTGCACATGAGCGCGCTGAAGGCGGCGGCCGATGGCCCCTCCGAGTATCTGCGCTCCAAAGGCGAGGGCGAAGCGGCGGTGCTTGCGGCGATGGGCGAGCTGGACATCACCGTTTTTCGGCCGTCGGTCATTTTCGGGCCGGGCGACGCCTTCCTCAATATGTTCGCCAGGTTTCTCAGGCTCTTCCCCGTTTTCCCGCTCGGTGGCGGGCAAGCGCGCTTTCAGCCCGTTTATGTGGGCGATGTCGCGGACGCCTTCGTCGCCAGCCTGGGCGACCGCGCCACCTTCGGTCAACGTTACGAGCTGTGCGGCTCCCGTGTCTACACGCTGCGGCAACTGGTCGAGTATGTCGGCGCGCTGATCGGCAAACCCCGTTTCATCGTCGATCTCGGCGATAGCGGCTGGGCTTACCTGCAAGCCGGCCTGCTCTGGCTGCTGCCCGACCCGCCGATGTCCCCCGACAATCTGCGCTCGATGGCGGCCGATAGCGTCACCGACGGCCAGCACGACTATCCGGGCTGGCGGCCGATGCCGCTGGAGTCGGTCGCGCCCGGCTACCTGACGGCCGTCAAGCCGAAGCTGCGTCTTGACGGCTATCGCTATCGGGCCGGGCGGTGAACGCGATGAGTGCCTCGACTACGCTCAAACTCGTCATCGGCGACCGCAATTATTCCTCATGGTCTTTGCGGCCGTGGCTGGCGGCCCGGCAGGCCGGCCTGCCCTTCGAGGAGGTCTGCATCCCCTTGCGCAACGCGGGCAGCAAAGTGCATATTCTCAAGCACTCGCCCTCCGGCAAGGTACCCTGCCTGATCCACGGCGATACGGTGGTGTGGGACTCGCTGGCGATCTGCGAACACCTCGCCGAACTGGTTCCCTCCTTGTGGCCGGCAGACCGCAGGGCGCGTTCCGAAGCGCGTTCGGTAAGCGCCGAAATGCACTCCGGCTTCACCGCGTTACGCCAGAACATGGGGATGGACATTCGCGCCTCGAAGCCGTTCGACGGGCGCACGTCCGCCGCCGAGGCCGACATCGCGCGCATCGTCGCCATCTGGGAAAACTGCCGCAGCCGTTTCGCCGCCGGGGGGCATTTTCTGTTCGGCGATTTTTCGATCGCCGACGCCATGTATGCGCCGGTCGTCTGGCGGTTCTTGACCCACGCTGTCGCCTTGCCGGCGGCGTCGCAAGCCTGGGTCGAAGCCATGCTCGCGCTGCCGGCCATGCGCGAGTGGCAGGCGGGCGCGCTGGCGGAAGCCGGGCCGGCGTGAGCGGGTAGCTATCGGCTCACGCGCCCGCTCCGCCAGCTCCACCCCCTCCATTCCCGCACTCCCACACTCCAAATTTCCGGGCCATGCGGATATTCACCGTCGGCGGGGCGGTTCGCGATGAGCTGCTCGGCTTGCCGGTTCAAGATCGCGATTACGTGGTGGTCGGCGCTTCGCCCGACGAAATGCTGGAACGCGGTTTCCGGCAGGTCGGCAAGGATTTCCCGGTTTTTCTGCACCCGGAGACGCACGAGGAATACGCCTTGGCGCGCACCGAGCGGAAGACCGGGCACGGCTACAAGGGTTTTGCTTTTTTCGCCTCTCCCGAGGTCACGCTCGAAGACGACCTGGCACGCCGCGATCTGACCATCAACGCCATCGCGCGCGGCGAAGACGGCGCCCTGATCGATCCCTACCACGGTATCGCCGATCTCGGAACCCGCGTCTTGCGCCACGTCGGCCCGGCGTTTGGCGAAGATCCGGTACGTATCCTGCGCGTCGCGCGTTTTGCGGCGCGCTTTGCGGGGTTTTCGGTGGCGCCGGAAACGCGGGCGCTGATGCGCGAAATGGTCGGCGGCGGCGAGGTCGACCATCTGGTCGCCGAGCGCGTCTGGCAGGAGCTGGCGAAGGGTTTGATGGAGGCGCAACCTTCGCGCATGTTCGGCGTGTTGCGCGAATGCGGCGCCTTGGCGCGTTTGGTGCCGGAGCTGGATCGCCTGTTCGGCGTGCCGCAGCGCGCCGATTACCACCCGGAAATCGATACCGGCGCGCATGTGATGATGGTCGTGGACGAGGCGGCGCGGCGCGCTTACGGTCTCCCGGTGCGTTACGCGGCGCTGCTGCACGATCTGGGCAAAGCGCTGACGCCGCCCGCCGATCTGCCGCGCCATCCGGGACACGAGGCGCGCAGCGTCAGGCTGGTGGGCGAAGTTAGCGCCCGCCTCAAGGCGCCCGCCGACTGCCGCGATCTGGCTCTGCTGGCGGCGCGCTATCATGGCGACATCCATCGCGGGGCGGAGTTGCGGCCCACAACCATCGTCAAACTGCTGGAAAGCGCCGACGCGCTGCGCCGGCCACAGCGTTTCGAGCAACTGCTCGAAGCCTGCATTTGCGATTTCCACGGCCGTCCCGGTTGGGCCGAAAAGCCCTATTCTCCGCCGGCGCGCTTCAGGCAGGCGCTGGAAGCAATACGCGCCGTCGACGCGGCGACGGTCGTGCAGCAGTGCCACGACGCCGCGCAGATCCCGACGCGGCTGCACGAAGCGCGCACAGCCGCCGTAAGGCGCCTGTTGGCGCCCTCAGAACAAGCGGGTAAGGAGCGTGAGCAGTAGCGACAAAACGATGGTCGTGGCGAAGGGAAACCGGTATTCGCGGCCGCGAAAGCGGAAGGCCAAATCGCCCGGCAACCTCCCGAGATTCAGCGAACGCGCGAGTCTGGGCATAAAAAGTCCGACGATGAAGACGGCAAAAAACACGGCGAGCAACCAGCGGAACATGGCGGAACCGGAAGCGATAGAAAGCCGCATTTAAGCACGGCGGGCGAGCTGCATGGCGATTAGCTTCCCGGCCAGACAAACACGAGGACGACGATGATTACTCTCTATACTTGGGCAACCCCCAACGGCCGCAAGGTTTCCATCATGCTCGAAGAGTGCGGGCTGGCGTACCGCGTCGAACCTATCGATATCATGAAAGGCGCACAGTTTTTGCCCGGCTTCGCGGCGATCAACCCGAATTCAAAAATTCCCGCGATTGTCGACGAAGCGGGACTGAAGGGGTCGGGGGGTACGCCGTTCAAACTGTTTGAGTCCGGCGCGATCCTGCTCTATCTGGCCGAAAAAACCGGCAAATTTTTCCCGGCAGACGGGCGCGGCAGGTACGAGGCGCTGCAATGGCTGATGTTCCAGATGGGCGGAATCGGCCCGATCTTCGGCCAGGCGCACCATTATCTGCGCTTTGCGCCCGAACCGGTGCCGTACTCGATCAAACGCTTCGGCGACGAGACGGCGCGCCTCTACGGGGTGCTCGACCGACGCCTGGGCGAGGCGGACACTCTGGCCGGCGAGTATTCGATTGCCGACATGGCGACCTTCCCGTGGGTCGCGCGCCACGAATTCCACAACATCGACCTGGCCGACTATCCGAACGTGCGTCGCTGGCATGACGCCATTGCGGCGCGTCCGGCGGTACAGCGCGGCATGGCCGTCCCCGGCACCACAGCATGATTACGCGGCAGGTGGCGCGGCTGGAGGTGCTGTCCTGCGCGCCCGGTGGCGGGCAAACCAGGCCGGCGCCGCTGCTCTTCGTGCACGGCGCTTTTGCCGGCGCGTGGGTGTGGGACGAACACTTCCTCCCCTACTTCGCGCGCCAGGGCTACCACGCGCACGCGCTTTCCCTGCGCGGGCACGGTGGAAGCCACAGCCACGAGCACCTCGACGCGCACAGCGTCCACGACTACGTCGACGATCTGGCGCAGGTGATTGCCGACCTGGGCGCGGCGCCCGTGCTGATCGGGCATTCGATGGGCGGGTTCGTGGTGCAGAAATATCTGGAACGGCATACGGTTCCGGCGGCGGTGCTGATGTGTTCGGTGCCGCCGCAGGGTTTGATCGCCGCGCAGTTCTCGATGTTGTTTCAAAAACCGGGGTTGATGGTGGAGCTCAACCGTTTGCTCGGCGGCGGCGAGGTGCCGCTCGATGTCCTGCGCGAAGCGCTGTTCGCGCAGGACATCCCGGTGGCGACGCTGGAGCGCTACTACCGGAAGATGCAGCAGGAATCGCAGCGCGCGATCTGGGACATGTCGGTGTTCAGCCTGCCGGTAATCGACCGCATGCACCGGCCGCCGCTGCTTGTTCTTGGCGCCGAGCACGACCTGCTGATGCCGGCGTTCCTGGTGCAATCGACGGCGCGCACCTACGGCGTGCCGCACAAAATATTCCGTGGCCTGGGACACGGCGTGATGCTGGAAAAGGACTGGGAGCACGTCGCCGAAACCGTGCGCGACTGGCTGCCGGAGCAAGGCATCCGGTAGCCGGCTCCGGCATCAGGCGAAAGTATTGACGTTGTTGCCCAAATGCGGCGGGGTGTTCGCCGGTTGCGGCAGCGCCCCGATGAGCTGGGCGACCCCTTGCGCCTGAATATCCATCGCCTTCTTCAACACCGCGACAGCAACCGCCTCGCCCGTCCTGGCTTGGCTGAGTTCCGATGCGGCGCGCGCCACACTTTCGACGTTGCCGATGTCCATGATTCCCTCCTTGGCGTTACGCCTCCTCCAACGGCATCCGCGAGAAGATCTTGAGCACACTCAAGCTTTTTAGCGCCAAGCCGTTAGAGAACTTGGCATCCGCCCGGTTCGACTGGAGGAAAGCGAAATGATTGCCATCATGGAAATGGGGTCTGGAAAAGTAGAGGACGAAGCGCGCGGCGTCTATGGGGAAGATTACGGCGACGAGGTGTTGTATGCCGGCTGGGCGGAAGCGCCGCGCGTCGCTGCCCGCGGCGAAGAAGCGCTTGTCCGCGCACCGAGCCAGCCGGGAAGCCGGGAGCTGGATGGGTTTCTGGCGCATCTCTATGCTTGTCAGGAATAGCGGCCGGCACGGCGGCTAGAGGGTCGCGCTGCGGTCGCCGCGCGAAAAGCCGATCAGCGGTTCGGCGATGCCTTTACCGAGCGCGACCACCTTGAACAGTTCGCCCATTTCGGCGGGCGAAATCAGTTTTTGCGCGGCTTTGGCCTGCGGCAGATACCGTAGCGCATCGTCGGGCGGCGTGCGGGCGAGCACCTCGGTCAGCCCGCACGCGATCAGAAAGCTGGCCTGCGTCGTGTACCCCAAGAGTTCCAGCCCGCTTTCGTGACCGGCTTCAACGACGGCCGTGAAGTCGACGTGCGCGGTGATGTCCTGCAAGCCGGGCAGGTAAAACGGTTCGCCGTGCGCGTGGTGGCGGTAGTGGCACATCAGCGTGCCGGTGTCGCGCTGCGGGTGGTAATACTCGTGCCCCGGGAAACCGTAGTCGATCAGCAGCAGCGCGCCGCGCCCCAGAATGCGCGCCCATTCGGCCCCCCAGGCGGGTGCCGCGAGATTGATCTCGCTCAGGTAGCCCGCCGGAAGCGCGCATTCGGCGGCCAGTATCCGGGCGCGCTCCAGCAGACGCCCGCCGGCAGGCCGGTCGGCCCAGGCGAAAGCGCCGCCGTCGCCGATGCCGACGCCGCGCTCGCAAATGTCCCTGCCTGTTCCGCCATCGCGCCAGACGACGAGGTGCACCGGCATCGCGTCGAGCAGCTCGTTGGCCAGCACGAGCCCGTCGAAGCGTTCGGGCAGACGGTCGAGCCAAATCGTGCGTTCGAGCAGATGCGGCGCGCTTTCGGTGATCGTCGCCCGCTGCCGGGCGCGCAGTTCGCCCGAAAGTTCGAGGATGGCGTAACGTTCCGGCAGCGCCTGCCGCCGTTCCAGCTCCAGCAGCAAGTCGGCCGCCATCCGACCCGACCCGGCGCCCGCCTCGACGATGGCCGGCGCGCTGAGAGCCAGGATCTGCTCGACCTGCGCGGCCAGCGTCCGGGCGAAGGCCGGAGAAATTTCGGGCGCCGTCACGAAATCGCCCGCCTCTCCGAACTTGTGTGCGCCGCCCGAGTAGTAGCCCATTCCCGGCGCATAAAGCGCCAGCTCCATGAAACGGTTGAAGCCTATCCAGCCGCCCGCGCGCCCGATTTCGTCGGCGACCAGGCGAACGAGCGCGGCGCTATGGGCGAGCGCGTCAGGGTCGGGGGCAGGGAAGGGCATCGCGATGGGAATTTGGTGAAAATTTGATGGGGATCGCCGTTTGCAAAGCGCGCATGATGCGCGCCGGGCCGGCGCTTGGCAAATCCGGCTTGAGGTTGGGGCGCGAAAAAATAGGCCGTTGCGTGCCCGGCCATTTTTCTCCGCGCCGGATCGCCGTTGGGCGCATTTGCGATCTTTCCGCCTATTTCGGCCAAGGCATCGCCCGTTTCCGCTTTTCGGAGCGGGAATCTCGACGCTTCGGCGCTTTCCCGCCACGAGGGTAGAGGCGCCGCTGTGCTATCATGCCATGCTCAAATTTGCGGTTTTTTGATCGGCTTACCCTCGTGTTGAACTGCGACCTGCACTGCCACTCCACCGCTTCCGACGGCCTGTTGCCGGCGGCCGATGTCGTGCGGCGGGCGGCGGGAAACGGGGTCGACCGGCGCTCAACGCCGGCCTGGCGACGATACGCTCCGGGCGCACCGAGCGCGCGCGGCGGATGTCGGCGGCGCTGGAGAAGGCGGGCATCGGCAACGCTTTCGACGGCGCGATGCGTTTTGCCGAAAACCCCAGCCTCATCAGCCGCTCGCATTTTGCGCGCTATCTCGTGGAGAGCGGCGTTTGTCGGGACGTGCGCAGCGTTTTCGAGTCGTATCTGGTGCCGGGGCGCCCCGGTTACGTCGACCATCGCTGGGCGACGCTGGCCGACTCGGTGGGCTGGGTTCTGGGCGCCGGGGGGATCGCGGCGGTCGCCCATCCCGGGCGCTACAAGCTCAATTCCCGCGACATGCGGCGCTTTCTGGCCGAGTTCAAGGATCTGGGCGGGCAGGCGATCGAGGTGATGTCGGGCAGCCACACGCCGGAAAATGTCGGCACTTTCGGCCGGCTGGCCAACGAATACGGTTTTCTGGCGTCGCGCGGGTCGGATTTTCACGGCCCGGGCGAAAGCTATATCGACCTCGGCAAACTGCCGCCCTTGCCCGACGGTTTGAAGCCCGTCTGGGAGGCGTTCTGAAAAACGTTCTGAACCGATGACGCAGTATCTGTCGATACACCCGGACGATCCGCAGGAGCGCTTGCTGCACATGGCCGCAGAGGTCTTGCGCAAGGGCGGGGTGATCGCCCTTCCGACCGACTCGTGTTACGCGCTGGGCTGCCGTCTGGGCGACAAGGATGCGGTCGAGCGCATCCGCGCCATTCGCGGGGTAGACGGGCGCCACCATTTGACGCTGATGTGCCGCGACCTGTCGGAAATCGCCCAGTTTGCGCGGGTCGATAACGCCTGCTACCGTTTGCTCAAAGCGACGACGCCGGGCAGCTATACCTTCATCCTGGAAGGCACCAAGGAGTTGCCGCGCCGCGTGCTGCACCCCAAGCGCAAGACGATAGGCCTGCGCGTGCCGGCGAACGCGGTGGCCTCGGCCTTGCTGGAACAGCTCGGCGAACCCTTGCTGACCTCGACCCTGGCGCTGCCGGGCGAAGACGCGCCGCTCACCGAGGGGTGGGAAATACAGGATCGCCTGGACGATAGGCTGGAGCTGATACTCGACGGCGGCCATTGCGGCACCGAGCCGACCACGGTGGTCGACCTGACCGGCGCCGCGCCCGTGCTGGTGCGCGCCGGGCGCGGCGCGCTGGCGCCTTTCGGCCTGGAGTGACATTTATGGATTCCCTGATTCAAACCATCGCCATCGCCGCTCTGCCGGTGATTTTCGCGATCACGCTGCACGAAGCGGCGCACGGTTACGTGGCGCGGTATTTCGGCGATCCGACGGCTTGGCAGGAGGGGCGGATTACCGTCAACCCGCTCAAGCACATCGATCTGGTGGGAACCATCATCGTCCCCGCCGCCATCCTGCTGTTGTCGACGGGCGGCGTGTTGTTCGGCTGGGCAAAGCCGGTGCCGGTGAATTTCGGGCGCCTGCGCGAACCGAAAAAGGACATGCTTTGGGTGGCGGCGGCGGGGCCGGCGGCCAACCTGGCGATGGCTGTTTTCTGGGCGGCGGTGATGAAGGTGGCGTGGATTCTGCCGCTCAACTTTTTCAGCCTGCCGATGGCGCGCATGGCCGAGGTCGGCATGGCGGTCAACATCGCGCTGATGGTGCTCAACCTTTTTCCTTTGCCGCCGCTCGACGGCGGCCGCATCGCCGTCAGCCTGCTGCCGCAGCAGGCCGCGTGGCGTTTTGCGCAGCTCGAACGCTTCGGCTTCCCGATCCTGCTGCTCCTCCTGTTTTCGGGTGTGCTCGGTTCGGTGCTGACGCCGGTGATACGGCTGGTCGGCGGCCTGATCGAGCTCGTCTTTCAACTGCCTTCCTGAGCCGTCACCAAAATGTACGCAGAACGAGTTCTCTCCGGCATGCGCCCCACCGGCAGCCTGCACCTCGGCCATTACCACGGCGTTCTCAAGAACTGGATCAAGCTCCAGCACGAGCATCCGTGCCTGTTCTTCGTCGCCGACTGGCACGCTCTGACCACGCAGTACGACGACCCGCAAGGTATCGAAAAGGCGTCGTGGGACATGGTGATCGACTGGCTGGCGGCCGGCGTCGACCCCTCGCAGGCGACGCTGTTCATCCAGTCGCAGGTGCCGGAACACGCCGAGTTGCACCTGCTGCTGTCGATGATGACGCCGCTCGGCTGGCTGGAGCGCGTGCCGACCTACAAGGATCAGCAGGAGAAGCTGGAAAACAAGGATCTGTCGACGTACGGCTTTCTCGGCTACCCGCTGTTGCAGTCGGCCGACATCCTGATCTACCGTGCCGACAAGGTGCCGGTCGGCGAAGACCAGGTGCCGCACATCGAGTTTTCGCGCGAGATCGCCCGCCGCTTCAACCATCTGTACGGCCGCGAGCCGGGTTTCGAGGCCAAGGCGAAGGAGGCCGTCAAGCGACTCGGGTCGAAGCGGGCGCGCCATTACGAAGACTTGCGCATGCGTTT
>JACQYA010000167.1 GCA_016208425.1 Betaproteobacteria bacterium | reverse complement strand
GTTAGGGAAGGGGTGGCTAAACCCGGCTTCCCTGTCAAAGCACACTCTGCGTCTTCACGCGCCGCGAAACCTTGATCGGCGACATCGTAGCCACGGCGTCGGCTTGCAGCTCCGGACTGAGAGTGGGCCGGAGTCCGACCGGCTGGCGCGGATGATGCGGGAAATCGCTTCTCGCCTTGTCGAACGCCTCGCGGTTGGCGCGAAAATAACGCGCCGCCTGGATCGTTCGGTGCAAGTTTTTGACGATGTGCCAGAGGCTCCAGCGGTGCTGCCAGAGGCGTTTGGCGAAACGGCGGTGGTAGTTTTTGCTGTTGTAGAAGCGCTGGATATGCCAGTTGTAGAGCGCGTCCATTTCCTCGCGCGACGAGAAGCCTTTCGGCAGATAGACGAAGTTCAGGCAGTTCATCAGCCGCCAGTCTTCGTTGAATTCGCCGGTATGGCCGCTGACGCACTCGTCCCAGATCGGCGCGCCGTACATCGGGCTGAACTTGGTCATGTTCATTTCGTCGAGGTCGAGCGAGAGGATGAAATCGCTGGTCGCCATCAGCGTTTCCGGCGTTTCTCCGGGCAGGCCGAAGATGAACAGCCCCTTGGCGCGCAGGCCGGCGGCGTGGATCTTCGCGACCGTCTCGCGCACCGCATCCAGCGTCACGCCCGCCTTGTGGCGCTCCATCATGCCCGGATCGGCCGATTCGATGCCCATCGACACCATCAGCGCGCCGGCCTTCTTGAGCAGGCGCAGCATCTCGTCGGAGGTGTGGCCGGTGCGGATCGCGCAGTTGAAGTGCATGCCCAGCGGCCTGGCGATGAGCAGTCCGCACAGCTCGTGCACGCGCTTTTTCTGCGCGGTGAACAGGTCGTCGTAGAAGTTGATGTGGCGCACACCGAAGTGGTCGCGCAGGTGCTTCATGTGCGCGTAGATGTTCTCCGCCGAGTTGTATTTGTACAGCCGCTCGAAAACGGTGCGATCGCAAAACGAGCAGGTGTAGGGGCAGCCGCGCGAAGTGACCATCGTTGCGCCCCAGCGCTGTTCGTAGGAAAAGAGCGGCAGATGGTAGCCCTGCGGGAAGCCGGCCAGCTTCTCGTAGGCAGGGAAGGGCAAGTCGTCGAGATCGAGCACGCGCGGCCGGCGCGGGTTGGCGACGATTTTCGCGCCATCGCGATAGACGATATTGTCGACCTCGGCCGGCGCCACGCCGTTCGCCAAATCAAGCAGCGCGCCTTCGCCCTCGCCGATACACAGGGTGTCGATCTCGGGAAAATGTTCGAGCAAGGCGCCGCCGATGGACGAGGCGTGCACGTTACCGAAGAATATTTTCAGGTCGGGACGCTGTTTCTTGAGATAGGCCGCGATATCGGCGCCATCCATGAAGCCGGAAGTCGTCGCCGAAAAGCCAACCAGATCGGGCTGGGTCGCCAGAACGATCTCGGCGTTGGCTTCCAGCGACGGCGGAGCGTAAGGCCCCATGCAGTCATGCACCGCGACCGGATGCCCGTGCTGTTCTAGCCACGAGGCCAGGCCAAGGATGCCGATCGGCGCCATGCGGTTGGCCAGCACCGAAAAATCGGGCTGGCCGGGAACGAAGTTGAAGCCGGCGGGGTGAACCAGGGTGACTCGCATGGGGAACCTGCTCAATAAACTTCGATCACTCGTCGTTATTGCGAATGAGATTAATATTCATCGACGATCTTCGTTCATCCGGTTTTCAACTCACCCAATAGTTCCGGGTGACGGTCGAGCAGGCGGAACAGGTTCACAACGGCGGCCACCGGTTTGGCTTGCCCGCGTTCATAACGGGAAAAGGCGTTTTTACCGCCTCCGGCCAGTATTGCCGCTTCCATCTGGGTAAGCTTCAGTTTCTTGCGGACGCGAGCCAGTTCGCTGGCCAATTCGGCGGCTTCCTCCGCATCTACGCGATCGCGAAAGACGAGCCATTTTGCTTCTTCCGCCGCATCGAATTCGGCAAAGCCATCCGCACAACGCCCACAAAACGCCCCGCGAGTTGCCGAACTGAAGACATGCCCCTTGTAATCCTGTGTAATGGTTTTAACGCCATCGTACAACGTCCCCGCCCCACACAGTGGGCAGGGCTGCCCATTCCATTTGCTTGCCATCTCATAACTCCTTGAACGAGACCACGAAGTATTCGCCCGCCTGCTGAAACTTGATGTAAAGCGCGGCGCCATGCCACTGCCCGTGATACACGTCTTGCCAGACGCGATGGTCGGCATGGGTAGTCATGCTCCCGTAAAAATTTTTGCGGGCAGCCCTTGCACCACAACCAAGGCATCGGCCTGACCCATATCCGCCGCCCGGAGGCCGACCCTAGCTGAGACGGTAAGGTTCATCTCCGGCACCGTCTTCATCTTCGCTTGAATTTCGGTCTGCGGATAGTGGTGCGTGCGCTTCTCCATGACCACCATATTACCCTTTAAGGGGGAATTCGACCAGCCTGGACGCTTGGCGTGAAAGGCAGCACCCACCAGACGTAACAAGGCCTGGCCTGTTGCAAGCCCGGGCGAAGAGGGGCGAGGGAGGCAAAGGGTTAAGCGTTGGCGTTGGCGGGGATGAAGCCGTGCTTGACCGGCATCTTGATCCGGCGGGGCGCATTGCGCTGGACGCTCAATGCCTCGTACCTGAATCCGTGACGATCACCGGTGGCACTCGCCCTTGAGATTATGTTCATGATTTTTCCTGATTAGAGCCACCTCTGTCCTGCACGCCACGGTTCTCGAGTTCGGCCACCACTTGTAGCCAGAACTTGGCACCCCGGTCCGGGCGACCCAGATGCCCGGCAGTTCCTTCTCTCCCGCCAGGTCGATGCCCGGCGCCAGATACACGGCCTTGACCCGCACGGCACCGCTATCACGTGCCTTGACGTGAATGCAGCCGAGATAGACGGTAGATGCAGCGCATCCGGCGCTCTGGGTTGCCGGGCTTTGGCATCATCGATCGCGAGACTTCGGCGCCATACATTTCTTCCGGGTGGCCTTGAATTTCCCGCACGGTCATGCCGCGAGCGTAGAGCGACAGAATCTTGTCGTCGAAGTCCGTCCAGCGGGTCTGGTGCTTGGGGATTGGCTGCGGCTCAAAGCTGCCGTGGCGGTCGCGGGGAATTTCAATCGGAAGTTCGCCGAATTCGC
>JACQYA010000166.1 GCA_016208425.1 Betaproteobacteria bacterium | reverse complement strand
CGGCGCTCGGCGTTGCCGTAGGCGCCTTCCTTTTCCATCCACATCGCCGAGGGCAGGATCAGGTCGGCCGACATCGCGGACACGGTCGGGTAGGCATCGGACACGACGATGAAGTTGTCCGGGTTACGCCAGCCGGGATAGATCTCGCCGTTGACGTTCGGGCCAGCCTGCATGTTATTCGTCGTGCTGGTCCACAGGAAGTTGAGCTTGCCGTCTTTGAGCAGGCGGCTTTGCAGGACGGCGTGCGCGCCGATCCAGTCCGGCAGCGAACCGGCCGGCAGCTTCCACAACTTTTCAGAAATTTCGCGGTGTTTCGGGTTCATCACGACCATGTCGGCGGGCAACCGGTGGGCGAAGGTGCCGACTTCGCGCGCCGTGCCGCAGGCCGATGGCTGGCCGGTCAGCGAGAAAGGCCCGTTGCCCGGCTCGGAAATCTTGCCGACCAGCAGGTGCACGTTGTAGATCATGTTGTTGACCCAAGTGCCGCGAACGTGCTGGTTGAAACCCATCGTCCAGTACGAGACAACCTTGGTTTTCGGGTCGGCGTAGGTCTTGGCCAGCGCTTCGAGCTTGTCCTTCGGCACGCCGGAAATTTCATGAGCTTTATCGACGGTGTACTCGGAGACGAAAGCGGCAAACTCGTCAAAGGTCATCGGCGTCGAGTTGTTCGGGTTGCCCTTCGGTTTGCCGTCGGCACCCGGGTAGCCGTTGTTCATCGCCACTGTTTCCAGCGGGTGGTTGGGCCGCAGGCCGTAGCCGATATCGGTCACGCCCTTCTTGAAGTTGACGTTCTTGGCGACAAATTCCTTGTTGACAGAGCCGCTCTGGATGATGTGGTTGCAGATGTAGTTCAGGATCGCCAAGTCGGACGACGGCTTGAAGATCATCTCGCTATCGGCCAGTTCGCAGGAACGGTGCGTAAACGTCGACAGGACGTTAACTTTGACGTGCTTGGCGGTCAGGCGCCGATCGGTGATGCGCGACCAGAGGATGGGGTGCATCTCGGCCATGTTGGCGCCCCACAGCACAAAGGCGTCGGCGTGCTCGGCGTCGTCGTAGCAACCCATCGGCTCGTCGATGCCGAACGTGCGCATGAAGCCGGCGACGGCGGAGGCCATGCAGTGGCGGGCGTTGGGGTCGAGGTTGTTGGTCAGGAAGCCAGCCTTCATCAGTTTGGCTGCCGCATAGCCTTCCCACACTGTCCATTGGCCGGAGCCGAACATGGCGATGTTGCGCGGCCCGCCTTTCTTGAGCGCGGCTTTGACCTTCTCTTCCATGATGTCGAAGGCCTGCGTCCAGCTGATCGGGGTGAACTCGCCGCTCTTGTCGAACTTGCCGTCCTTCATGCGCAGCAATGGCTGCGTCAGGCGATCCTTGCCGTACTGGATTTTTGAAAGGAAGTAGCCCTTGATGCAGTTCAGCCCTTTGTTGACCGGCGCATCCGGGTCGCCCTGGGTGGCGACGATGCGGCCGTCCTTGGTGCCGACGAGCACACCGCAACCCGTTCCGCAATAGCGGCAGGCGCCCTTGTCCCAGCGCACGCCGTCGTCTTTTTTAGGCGCGGCGGCGTGCGCCAGTCCGGGAACGGTAATGCCTGCGGCTGTAGCAGCAGCGGCAACCGCATTGCTCTTGATAAAGTCACGACGCGTTAAAGTCAGTTTCATCTCAGGCCTCCTCATCAGGATCAGATTCATATTGGTGGTAAACCATCGAGGCCGAGAGCACGCCCGGCAGGTGGTTGATTACCTCGAACATATTTGCGACGGCTTGATCGGATTCGGCTTCGATCGTCACGATCAGCCGCCCTTCCTCTGTTACCGCATGCACTTCGACACCATTCAACGCCGCCAGACTATCCTGAACCTGCCGAACCAGATCAGAACGAGCGTTGACCAGCACACTGGAAATATTCATTGAATCAATACACTCCAAGTTTCCCGCCGGTTTCCCGGGCAAGCGGACAGACGACTTTTTTAGGTAAGCATTCTGTCAGGCGGTCACTCTAGTCCGCTTGACGCCCGTTTTTTTTGATGCACATCAAGCGGAAAAAATAATCCCTGCCAAAACTGCGGGAAAGTTGATTTGGCGCAAGCGGGCGCCCGCCCGGTGTTGGCGCCCTTTCGGTCGTGTCCGTCTCCGCGAATAAAACAGGCGGTTTTCGCTGCCCTGAAAACGATCCCGCTCTTGGCGACGCGCTCGAACAGCGCGGTCGCGGCGCTCCCGCCCCGCTTGCGCAAGATGTGGAAGAACTCGTGCAGCGCCTCGTGGTAGGCCGCCCCCGCCACATCGCCGCCCAGCGCGAGCCGGATGACGTTTTTCGTCTGCCCGCGCGTCCACGTCCCCGAGATATTGTTGGGGAAATGGCTCACGAACAGCGTCTCTACCGTGTCGCCCAGGCTGGCGATGATCGACTGCCGCGCGGCGTCCTGTTCGGCCTGGGTGGCGGGCGTGCCGCGTGCGGCGCCTTTGCTGAAACGCACGGAGTCCGCCGCATCTTCTTGCCGCAGAGGACTGTCGAGCGCGGCGCGGATCTCGGCAGACAGGGTCATCAGGAAGGCCGGCAGCCCTGCGGCGGGCCGCCCGCCCGTGACCAGTCGCTTGTTGCCCCTGGCGACGAGGTACAGCACGTCGGCCTCGCCGAGCCGGGATAGCTCCGCATAGCCGCGCGCTTTTAACCCGTTGCGGAGCGCCCCCACCAGAGCCAGCACGGTGTCGCGCAGCTTCTTGGGCCACGCGCGGTAGGGGGCTTTTTGCGCGACGCCGGCCAGAAGCTCCGCCACCAGGCGGGCGCGGTCTTCGGCCGTCTTGCCCGAAGCGAGGTAGTCGGCGAGGTATCTGGCAAACGCCTTGGCGAACCCGTGCTCTCTGGCGATGGCCGACATCGCAGGCACGCCCAGCTTGCCGAACGACCTGTCGAGCGCGGAGATCGCGCCCGCCCCGAGCTCTGTCAGCGTCCCCCAATGGCCGCCCTCGTGGTAGAGTGTTTCCTCGATGTCCGCCCGGTCGGCGTGTTTGTCGAGAATCACCCATATCGTGTTGGAGCCCGGATGGAATACGCCCTTGGCGCCGCTTTGATCTTCCTTCTTTACCGAGTCCTGCACTTCTTTGGGCAGGCCGCCAAACGTCGGCGCGAACTCGACCGCCGCCGCGTCGGGGCTCCAGAAGGCGGTGACGGCGTCAGCCGCTTTACCTGCGTCATGCTCACTGACGGTAGTTGCAAGAGTGGTTTTCGACCCGGTACTGAGGAATGATGGCGTGACTACCGGGGGATTCGCTCCCAGCGGCCCCCACTCCCCAGGCTTAGTCTCGACGTAGCCGTGCCTCGACAGATACGCAGCGGCTTCGCGCTCGCCAACGTTGTAACTCCGCTCCCGGTTAGCCACATCGTCCGTAATGATTGTCGAGCGGGCGTCCATCGCCTTCTGCAACTCGGCGGTGTCCAAACCAACACGCCCGCTTCTATCTCCCTCGACGCTGAGAAACACGCGCTCGCTTGCGCTGTACTCGCCGCTATTGGCGCGCTCCCCCCAGGCTTTTGCGTACGCAGCCGTGGATGATCGCGCAGAACCGCGCCCGATGAACTTCGTTGCTTTATCGGATTTTATCTGGTCTTTTTTGGTGAAAATAGATGTTTTGGGCAGCTCGATATGACTGTCGGTAGTTGCAAGCGCGGTTCCCGACTCGCCCAGTCCATCCACTACATCAGCGACATGTTCGCCGTACGTAGCCGTAAATGCCCGGTAAGCTTTGACAAGCATCTCACCCATGGCGCTCTCCTGCTTCGCGCTCATCTTCTCGCGCAATGAGCGCTTTGCGGAGGACATCGCATCGAGGTACTTGGCCGTCCCGACCTTGCCATCACCCGTATTGGTTAGACGCCACACACCTAAACCACCTGGCTCCATGTAATTCGAGATGAGGTCTCTGACCTCATCGAACAACACACTGACCTTCTCGCGCGGCGTCTTGGCTTCTGCGAGCTGATCCGTAAACGCGTTTAGAAGACGGTCGTCGTGCATGGCGTGACGCACGACGTTCTCTCCCAGCTCGCCGAACTTTTTCTCGGCGGCGGCGAGCGCCCCGGCGACGCTGGGCTGGCGGAGTCCGGCCGCGTGGTCGGAAACCGCGCGCCGCAGCGCGCCGACGAGCGGCGCCAGGTGGCCGTGCGCCTCGGCTAGCCGGAGGTAGGCTCGGAGCTTGCCGGCTAAGGGGTCTTGCCGGGCGGTCTTTTCTGCTCCCAGCTCGGCGGCGGAAGCTCCCCGGCCGCTATCGCCGCCCGCGCCGCCAGCACCCGCTTGCGCTCCCCCGACCCGATCGCCCTGTCCACGTACTCCTGATCCCCGGCTCGTTCCTCCAACACCTGCCTGCGTAGTTCTTCCAGGGCTTCCTCGTCCGTCATGACCCGCACTCCCCATATCCGAATGATCTTCGATAGTAGCAAGTGCGTTCGCGGCTTTCAATAACATGGCTTCAGCCTGCTCAAGCGACATGCCCGTATCGAGGTCTGCGACCAGGCTAGCCCCCTCCATTCTGGTAAGCGCTCTCAAACCTTTCAGAAGCGTCTTCTTTTGCTCGGCCGACAGCTTCGCCCTCGCCGCGTTAAACGCCGGAACCCCCTTGCGCAGCTTCTCG
>JACQYA010000192.1 GCA_016208425.1 Betaproteobacteria bacterium | reverse complement strand
TCTGGCTGAAGCCGCCTACCGCTTTAATCGGCGCTTCCGGCTCGACACCTTGCCACTACGGCTTTTGATCGCTGCCATTGCCTGCCCTCCCCACACAGAATCCTGGCTCAGGGGGCAAACTGAAGAATCTTGCTAATCAGGTCTTGTCATGCTCTTGCTCCTCTTCATGGCCGCTACGCGGCCTTTGATTGAGCAAGGCTCAGTGCGTTGAAAACCGAAAACATGGTCTAATATTTCTTTTCCCGCGATTCTGTTGGGGTCGTTGGCTTCCGCTTATATTTGCACCCACGCTTCCGCGAAATGCGAAAAATGACTATCGAACCAACAAAGCAACGGCAGGGAATTCAGTCGATCGAGGTCGGCGCGCGGTTGCTGCGCACACTGGCCTCCAACGGCCGCTCGATGATGTTGCGCGATCTTGCCAAAAACTCGGGCATGCCCGCCGCCAAAGCTCACCGATACCTCGTCAGCTTCATGCGCATGGGGCTGGTCGAACAGGACGCCAATACGGGACGTTATGATCTAGGGGGATTCTCTCTGGAGCTGGGTCTGGCAAGCTTGGCCAGGATTGACCCCGTCCGCCTTGCCGGGCCGATATTGGAGGATCTCTGCGAGCGTATCGGGGAAACGGTCGCTCTGGCTATGTGGGGCAATCACGGCGCCACCTGTGTGCGCTGGGTGGAAGCCGGCGGACCGGTCACCGTCACTTTGCGCACCGGCGTCGTATTGCCGCTGATCGCCTCGGCAACCGGCCTGGCTTTTGCCGCTTTTTACCGGTCACCCTACCTGAAAAAAATTCTCGACGCGGAACTCGCGGCCGCAGCCGAGGCGAGCAATAGCACGCCGGCTGCGATCATGGACGATCTCGACATGCTTTTGGACGAAATTCGCAGCCACGGCATATCGCGCGCCAGCGGTAGTCTGACACCGGGCATCAACGGCTTCAGTGCCCCCGTCTTCGACCATAGCGGGCGTATGGTTGCGGCGATCACCTCGCTGGGGACGATAGGCAATTTCGACACGGACTGGGAAAGCACGCTCGCAAAAAGCATGAAGGAAGCGGCGGCCAACCTATCGAAACGACTCGGCTATAGCGGCATCAGCGTATCTACCGGCAATTCCGCCCGAGCACCCATTATTGGTTAGAATGCACCGTGTTTTAACCGGACAGGAAACAGGGAACGCCGTGATCGACAAGCGGATGGAAAGCGCGCGCAAACTCTTGGTCGCCGCACCGTTGCTCGCATTGACCTTCAGCCTCGCGGGCTGCGACCAGATCCAGCAAAAGATGGGGCTTGAGAATCCGGCGGCCAAAGCGGCCAGAGCCGAGGCCGAAGGCAAAGCGGTCGGCGGCGCTTGCCGCCACTCCGGCCGCGCCATCGAAGACTGCTACTCGGTTTATACTTGGGTGCCGAAGGATGCGGTTTACTCGGGCTGGCGCGACATGGATGCGTACATGCGCGACAACAAGATAGAAACGATTGAACCGCAACTGCCGCCGCCGCAAGCGCCCGGCGCCAAAAAGAAGGCCGCACCTCCGGCCGAACCGGCCGCCGACGGCAAGGAAGAGAAGCCACCCGCAAAGGCCGCCGGAAAACATTGATCGCGCCGGAAGCGAGCGTTTGTGGTATCCCGCGAGTCCCGGTACGAGATCCGGAATACCGGGGCTACCAGCCTGCTTCGTTCACTTTCTCCGCCCAGAACAGGGCGGTTATCGTCTTGGCGTCGGTAATTTCCCCATCGCGCACGGCATCGATGGCCGCTGCAAGCGTCAGGCTCAGGACATCGAGGAACTCGCCATGGTCGAGTTGCTGCGCCGACTCGCGGCACAGCCCTCGCGCCAGGAATATTTCTATGCGCTCGTCCGAATATCCGACGCACGGGTGCATTACGCCCAGATAGCGCCACTCGGTGGCGCTATACCCGGTTTCTTCCAGCAATTCCCGGATAGCGGTATTGCGGATGTCCTCGCCGGGGTCGATCTTGCCGGCCGGAAGTTCCAGAATCGCGCGGCGCAGGGGATAGCGATGCTGGCGCTCGAAAAGCAGCTCCCCGTTGTCCTGGATCGCGACAATGACGACAGCGCCCGGATGGACGATGTATTCGCGCGTGCTTTCATGCCCGTCGGGTAACCTGACGCGATCTCGGCGCACGTCGAGCAGGCTGCCCTTGAAAACGGGCGTGCTGTCGATCAGTTCTTCGTGCAGGTGTCGGTGGTGGCGGTTCAAACGGCTAATCTCCAGCAAAAACGCCCCTTCTGGCGGGGCATTTTTGTCAGCGCGGCACCGCTCAGAGCGAACGGATTATCGAGTAAGCGCAAACCGACATCAAGATCTGCGGGAACACCCCGAGCAATGCAACGGCCAAGCCATTCGCTGACATGAGCAGCTTGATATCGATCGGCGCCTTGATCGGCGTAACATCGGTCGGCGCATCGAAATACATGATCTTCACCACGCGCAGGTAGTAGAAGGCGCCGACCAGCGAGAACAGCACGGCAACGATGGCCAGCCAGAGATAACCGGCCGCGACGACTGCCTGCAGCACCGAAAACTTTGCGAAGAAACCGACGAAGAAGGGGATACCCGCCATCGAAAACATCATCATCATCATGACTGCCGCGAACCACGGGCTGCGCTTGTTCAGACCCTTGAAGTCGTCGATCTCCTCGGACTCAAAGCCGGCGCGGGCGAGCAACAGGATCATGCCGAAAGTGCCGGCACTGGTCAGCACGTAAGTCACGACGTAAAACATCGCCGAACTGTAAGCGTTGAGGGCGAAACGCGCATCGGCGCCAACAACGCCGGTGACAAGCCCAAGCAGCATGAAGCCCATGTGCGAGATCGCCGAATAGGCCAGCATGCGCTTCAGGTTGGTCTGCGCTATCGCCGCAAAATTGCCGACCGCCATCGACAGTACGGACAGGATAATCAGCATCATTTGCCAGTCCTGCGCCAGCACGATCAAGCCGTTGACCAGCATGCGGATGACGATGGCGAAGGCCGCCAGCTTCGGCGCCGACGCGATGAGCAGGGTCACCGCAGTCGGTGCACCGTGATAGACATCGGGAATCCACATGTGGAACGGCACCACGCCGAGCTTGAAGGCGAGGCCAGAAACCAGGAAGACGAGGCCGAAAACGAGTATAGACTTGTTTGCCTGCCCCATGTGCAGACGCTCGGCTACCGCAGTGATTTCGAGCGTTCCGGTCGCGCCGTAAATCATCGACATGCCGTAGAGCAACAGGCCGGACGCCAGTGCGCCAAGAACGAAATACTTCATCGCAGCCTCGGTCGCCGACACCGAATCGCGGTTGAGCGCGACCATCGCGTAGAGCGACAGCGAAAGCAGTTCGATCCCGATATAGATGGTCAGGAAGTGGTTGGCCGAGATCATTACCATCATGCCCAGCGTGGCGAACAGCGTCAGCGAATAAAATTCGCCTTTCGCCATTTGCGGCCGGTCGAGCACATAGCCGCGCGAATACCACAGCACAACGATCACGGTGACATAAAGCAGCACTTTCAGCACATCCGCCATCAGGTCGGAGACGTACATGTTGCTAAAGGTGTAGGAAATCTCGCCCGTGCTTGTCGCATACGTCACAAGCAATGTGCCAATCAGCGTTAGTTGGGTCAGCACGAAAGTGAGCGTCCGCTTTTTGTCTTTGACGAACAGGTCGGCCAGCATGACCACACAAGTCATCGCCAGCAAAAAAATCTCCGCGCTCGCGGGACGCAGGTCGGGCAACACGAATTGCATTTCGGCAAGAGTCATAGCGGCTACCAGTTATTGGATCTTGCTGATGGAAACGTGACGCAGCAGTTCGTTGACCGAACTGTGCATGACTTCGGTGAAGGGCAACGGGTACAGCCCCATCACCATCACACCGGCAGCCAACAAGGCCAGGATCAGGAATTCGCGGGCATTGATGTCGGTCAGCTCGGCCACATGGTGATTGCCTACTGCGCCGAAGACGACGCGCTTGTACATCCAAAGTGTATAGGCGGCGCCGACAATCATCGTCGAGGCTGCGGCAAAGGCGACCCAGAAATTGAACTTGACCGCGCCAAGGATAATCATGAACTCACCGACAAAGCCGGAGGTCGCCGGCAAACCGGCGTTGGCCATCGCAAAGAGCATGAAGAAGGCGGCGAACTTCGGCATCGTGTTGACCACGCCGCCGTAATCGGCGATCTGGCGCGAGTGTACCCGATCGTACATCACCCCGATCGAAAAAAACATTGCGCCCGAGATGAAACCGTGCGACACCATCTGCACCAGCGCGCCTTCTATCCCCATCGCGCTGAACATGAAGAAACCCAGCGTCACGAACCCCATGTGCGCGATCGACGAGTAGGCCACCAGCTTCTTCATGTCTTCCTGAACCAGCGCGACAAAGCCGATGTAGATGATGGCTATCAACGACAGCGCGACGATCAAGCCGGAAAGCTCGTGCGAGGCATCGGGCGCTATCGGCAACGAAAAACGCAGGAAACCGTAGGCGCCGAGCTTCAGGGCAATGGCCGCCAGCACGATGGAGCCGCCGGTCGGCGCCTCGACGTGCGCGTCCGGCAACCAGGTATGCACCGGCCACATCGGCACCTTGACTGCAAAAGCGATCAGGAAAGCGAGGAAAATCCACGTCTGCGCCGACATTCCGAGCGGCAACTGATGCCAGTCGAGAATCGAGAAGCTGCCGCCGGATTGCACGAAGAGATAGATCAACGCAATCAGGAAGAGCAGCGAACCCATCAGTGTGTAAAGGAAGAACTTGAACGCCGCATAGACCCGGTTAGGGCCGCCCCATACGCCGATAATCAGGTAGAGGGGAATCAGCGAGGCCTCGAAGAAGACATAGAACAGCATCCCGTCGAGCGCCGAAAAAATGCCGTTCATCAATCCCGACATGATGAGGAATGCGGCATTGTATTGCGCCACTTTCGAGTCGATGACCTGCCAGCCGGCGAGCACAACGATGATCGTAATGAAGGCGTTAAGGATCACGAAGAGCATCGAAATGCCGTCGACGCCCAAGTGGTAATTGATGTTGAAGCGCGGAATCCAGGTCGCGAGTTCGACAAACTGCATCGCCGGGGTCGCCAGATCGAAACGCGTCCACAACGGAATCGTCACCAAAAAGCCGACTGCGGCGCCAGCCAGGGCCAACATTCTCGCGAGCGGCGCATTGCGGTCTGACCCGGTCGCTAGAACCGTGAATCCGGCCAGGATCGGAACCCAGATGGCGAGTGAGAGGAGCGGAGTACCTGACATATCGTTCCCAGTCTTTTGCTGGCTCAGACGCGCCCGACCCAAAGGGTCAGCAGCGCGAAGACGCCAATAATCATCGTGAAGGCGTAGTGATAAATGTGGCCGGACTGAAACAGGCGAACCATATTCGCGATAAAGCCGACCAGGCGAGCCGAGCCATTGACGAAAAACCCGTCGATCACGCCGACATCGCCGCCCTTCCACAATCCCTTGCCGAGCAGGCGCGCACCGCCGGCGAATACGGCCTCGTTGAACTTGTCGAAGTAGTACTTGTTATCGAGCAGCGTATAGAGCGGTTCGACGCGCGCCTTGATGGCCGCCGGTATATCGGGACGCTTGAGATAAAAGAACCACGACAACCCCACCCCGGCAGCCGCCAGCCAAAAAACGGTGGTCGTCACCGCATGCAGCGCCATTGCGGTGGCGCCATGGAAGTGGTGCGCCAGTTCTTCCATCACCGGGTGCGCTTCGTGATTGACGACGATGGCGCCCTTGAAGTAGTCGCCGAACAGCATCGGCTCGATGCCGAGGTAACCGACGACGACCGACGGGATGGCCAGCATCACCAGCGGCAGTGTCACCACCCAGGGCGTCTCGTGCGGCTTCTGGCCGGGAGCGAGGCCGTGATGTTCTTCGTGCACATCGTGCACATCGTACACTCCGCACGTTCCGTCCGCGTGATGATCGTCGCCATGGGCCGCGTGGTCATCATGCTTGCCATGCGCGGCGTGCGTATCCTGAACCGCTTTGCCGAAACGCTCTTCGCCGTGAAAAACCAGGAAGTACATGCGGAAAGAGTAGAAGGCAGTGACGAACACACCCGCCAGCACGGCAAAGTATGCGAAACCGGCTCCCGGTATATGCGACATCCGAACCGCTTCAATGATCGAGTCCTTGGAATAGAAGCCGGCAAAGAAGGGCGTGCCAATCAGCGCCAGCGAGCCGATCAAGGAGGTAATCCAGGTAATCGGCATGTACTTGCGCAAACCGCCCATATTGCGGATGTCCTGATCGTGATGCATGCCGATGATGACTGAGCCAGCACCGAGGAAAAGCAGTGCCTTGAAGAAGGCATGCGTCATCAGATGGAAGATGGCGACCGAATACGCGGAAGCGCCGAGCGCGACGGTCATGTAGCCGAGTTGCGACAGCGTCGAGTAAGCCACAACGCGCTTGATGTCATTCTGGATAATGCCCAGAAAACCCATGAACAGCGCAGTAATTGCGCCGATCACGATGACGAATGACAAAGCGGTATCGGACAGTTCGAACAGCGGCGACATGCGCGCGACCATGAAGATACCCGCCGTGACCATCGTCGCGGCGTGGATCAACGCGGAAATCGGTGTCGGGCCTTCCATCGAGTCCGGCAACCAGACATGCAGCGGAACCTGCGCCGATTTGCCCATTGCGCCAATGAACAACAGGATGCAGGTGGCCGACATCAGCGAAACGGTAGCCCACTCGCGATCGGCGAACAGCGAAATCGTGGTGTTGGCCAGGGATGGCGCCTTGGCAAACACAGCGGCGTAATCGAGCGTCCCGCAGTAGGCAAGCACCAAGCCGATGCCGAGAATAAAGCCGAAATCGCCGACCCGGTTAACCAGGAAAGCCTTCATGTTGGCGAAAATCGCCGTCGGGCGGGTATACCAGAAGCCGATCAGTAAGTAAGAAACCAGCCCGACCGCTTCCCAGCCAAAGAAGAGCTGCATGAAATTGTTGCTCATCACCAGCATCAGCATCGAGAAGGTAAACAGCGAGATGTAGGCGAAGAAACGGTTATAGCCGGGATCGTCCTGCATATAGCCGATGGTGTAGACGTGCACCATCAGCGATACGAAAGTGACGACCAGCATCATCGTCACCGTCAGTTGATCGATCAGGAAACCGACCTCGAACTTGTAATCGCCACTGCTCAACCACTGATAAACCGAGCCATTGTAGGTGTTGCCGGCCATCACGTCCTGAAAGATGACGAAGGAAGCGACAAAGGCGACGGCGACGCCAAGGATGGTCGCCCCATGCGCCACCCAGCGCGGAATCACGCGGCAAAACAGGCCGGCGACGATGGCGCCGAGCAGCGGCGCGAGCGGAACCAGCAGATAGAGTTTTTGCATTCCCATGTTAACCCTTCAGTCTGTCCAGATCATCCACATGGATGGTGTTCAGATTGCGGAACAGCACGACCAGTATCGCCAGACCGATGGCCGATTCTGCCGCCGCCACCGTCAGGATGAAGAAAACAAAAACCTGTCCCGCAAGATCCTGCATGTAGTGGGAAAACGCGATGAAGTTCATATTCACCGCCAGCAGCATCAGCTCGATCGCCATCAAGAGGACGATCAGATTCTTCCGGTTCAGGAAGATACCCACGACGCCAATCGCAAAGAGGATCGCGCCGAGGATTAAAAAATGGGACAGTGTAAGCAAGGTGCCTCCCTGATTCTTTCTACCTGTAGCGGCGCTACGGCCACCACCTCGAATTTCGACTATTCCGCCTGCACCGCACTATATGTCAGTCACGCTTCTCGGCAGGCATCTGCAGAACGCGCACGCGATCTTTCGCCTTGACGAAAACCTGCGTCGCGGGACTGACCAGCTTGGTTTTCCGCTTCTCGCGCAGCGTCAATGCAACGGCAGCGACAATACCGACCAGCAGAATCACCGACGCCAGTTCGAACGGATAAACGTAATCGGTAAACAGCAGGCGACCGATAGACTGAACGTTGCTTTCGCCAGCCGCAGTCTGCGGTACGCCAATCTCCAGGATGTCGAAATAGCTGCCGCCGAGGATGACGCCCATCTCCAGCACCATCAGCAGCGCGATGATCGAACCCAGCGGCAAATAGCTCCAGAAGCCCTCGCGCAGGCGGTCGATGTTGATGTCGAGCATCATCACGACGAACAGGAAGAGCACCATCACCGCGCCGACGTAGACCAGCACCAGCGAGATCGCCAGAAACTCGGCCTGCAGCAGCAGCCAGACGCCGCTCGCCGTGAAGAAGGCAAGCACCAGAAACAGCGCCGCATGCACCGGGTTGCGCGCGGTGACGACGCGCAAGCTGGCGAATACCATGATCGCCGAGAGGAAGTAAAAAACGAAGGTCTTGAATTCCATCGGTTCCCTTAGCGGTATTTCGCGTCGAGCGCGCGGTCTTCGGCGATCTGCGCTTCGTAGCGATCGCCGTTGGCCAGCAGCATCGGCTTGGTGTAATAGAGGTCGCCACGCTTTTCGCCGTGGTACTCGAAAACCCGTGTTTCGACGATGGCATCGACCGGGCAGGCTTCCTCGCAAAACCCGCAGAAGATGCACTTGGTCAGGTCGATATCGTAGCGCGTCGTGCGCCGCGAAGTTTGCCCATCGGCATCATCGCGCTGGCCGGATTCGATGGTAATCGCCATCGCCGGGCAAACGGCTTCGCACAGCTTGCAGGCGATGCAGCGTTCCTCGCCGTCGGGATAGCGACGCAGGGCATGCAAGCCGCGAAAGCGAAAACTCTGCGGCGTCTTTTCTTCGGGATACTGGACGGTGATCTTGCGCGCGAACATGTAGCGCCCGGTCACCGCCATTCCCTTGAAAAGTTCCTTCAGGAAGAGACTGTTGAAGATTTTTTTCATCGAACCCATGACTAGCCCCTCACTTCCAGATATTCCACGGCGACATCATCCAGCAGGCGACCACAATCAGCCAGACGAGACACAGCGGAATGAACACTTTCCAGCCCAGGCGCATGATCTGATCGTAGCGATAGCGGGGAAAGGTGGCGCGTATCCACAGGAAGAAGAACAACACGGCGGAAATCTTGGCGAACAGCCAGAAAACGCTGTCCGGCAGGAACCCGACCGGCGACAGCCAGCCGCCAAGAAACAGAATCGCGGTCAGTGTCGAAACCAGAATCATGTTGGCGTATTCGGCGAGAAAGAAGACGGCGAACGCCATCCCCGAATACTCGACGTGGAAACCGACGATCTCCGATTCGCCCTCGGCCATATCGAAGGGCGCGCGGTTGGTTTCCGCCACCGTGGCGATCAGATAGACGCCGAACATCGGCAGCAGCGGCAGCCAGTTCCACGAAAGGAAACCCAGCCCGTGCTCGGCAAACATCCCCTGGCTCTGACCCTTGACGATGTCACCCAGATTCAGGCTGTTCGATACCATCAGCACGACGACGAGAGCCAGCCCCATCGCGATCTCGTAGGAGATCATCTGCGCGGCGGAACGCATGCCGCCGAGGAAGGCGTACTTGGAGTTCGACGACCAGCCGGAAAGGATGATGCCGTAAACGCCGACCGAGGTCACCGCCATGATGTAGAGCAGGCTGGCGTTGACGTTGGCGAGCACCAGCGTGTCATTGAACGGAATCACCGCCCACGCCGCCAGCGCCGGCGCAAAAGCGAACATCGGCGCAATCAGGAAAATGCCTTTATTGGCGCCCGTCGGAATCACAATTTCCTTGAGCAACAGCTTGACGCCGTCGGCGATCGGCTGAATCAAGCCCCACGGCCCGACACGGTTCGGGCCGATGCGCACCTGCATCCAGCCGATGATCTTGCGCTCCCAGAAAGTCAGGTAGGCAACGGCCAGGAGCAGCGGTGCAATAATCAAAACAATCTTCAGCAAAGTCCAGACCAGCGGGAACGCCGATCCAAAGAAACCTTGCAACAGCTCTTGCAGCGCATTGACCATCATGCACGCTCCACGGAAATCGCACCGAACATATCGCCCAGAGCAGCCGTCGAAGCGTGCGCCGCAGCAACGCGAACACAGCCCGCCGGAACGGTTTCGTCGGCCACCGCCAGCAGCAACGCCTCGCCCTGCGCCTGTTTGACGCGCACTTGCGATCCGGCTGCGACACCCTGCTGCGCCAGCGTTGCGGCGCTCATACGGGCGGCCGGCAGCGCCGCGTCGCGGGTCTGCTGCAAGGCCGGCGCGCGCCGCACTAGCGGGTCGGCAAAATGGATAGGCACGTCGGCGATCCGCTGCAAGCCGGATGCTGCTGCACCGGGCGCCAGCGTCAAATCGCTCAGGCCGCTATCCAGACCGTTATC
The DNA here is from genome assembly GCA_016208425.1 of Betaproteobacteria bacterium. Lineage (GTDB taxonomy): Bacteria > Pseudomonadota > Gammaproteobacteria > Burkholderiales > Rhodocyclaceae > JACQYA01. Next base: position 5,788 of record JACQYA010000192.1, on the reverse strand, counting down.
CAGACCGGCGACGAAAACGCCGCCCTCGGGAAGTATCTCGTCGCGCACCTGTTCGCTGCTGTCGTAATCGAAACCCGGAAGCGCCAACACATTACCGAGCACGCGCAGCACCTTCCAGCCGGGCCGCGAATCGCCGAGCGGACGCACGACGCCGTTGAAGCTTTGCACGCGCCCTTCGGCATTGACGAAGGTGCCCGACGTTTCGGCGAACGGCGCAATCGGCAGCAGCACGTCGGCGTAGTCGAGCGCCGCACCAGACTTGAAGGAACTCAGCGAAACGACCAGCGCAGACTGCTTGAGCGCCGCCACCGCCTGCTGCGGGTTGTGGCAGTCAATCTCCGGATCGATGCCGAGCAGGAGATAGGCCTTGCATGGCTGGGCGAACATCTCGTAGCCGTCGAGCGCTGTTGGCAGCGCCTTGGCGACGTAACCGCCAACGCTGTTGGCCGCCTCGCCGACAAAACCGACGCTTGCTCCGGTCAGCTTGGCCAGTTCCAGCGCCAGAGCATGCAATTGGGTCGCCTGCGGGTGCTGCTCGGCGACATTGCCCATGAATATGGCGCGCTTGCCTTTTTCTCCCTCGCCTTGCAGCAGGCTTTCGGCAATCGCCTTGCCGCTCGCGCACGGCTCGACCAATTCGAGGCCACTCGGAACCGCAACGCCTTTTTGCCGGGCAGCCGCCTTGACGACGCCCCCCAGCGCCAGCACCAGCTCGGCCGGCGAAACGGTCAGTCTGGCGTGCACATTTATCGAGGAATCGTCCGCAGTCACCGATAGCAAGCTGACCTTGCCCCCCTTCCTCGCCAGTTGGCGCAGACGCTGGGCGAACAGGGGGTGATCCTTGCGCAGGAAGCTGCCGACGACCAGCGCAGCGTCCAGATCCTTGATTTCCGACAGCTTCATTCCCAGCCAAGGCGTCCCGGCCCGCTTGCCATCGGCCGAAAAATCGCGCCGATGGGGACGAAAATCGACGCTGCCCGAACCCAGCGCGCGCGTCAGTTTTTGCAGCAGGTGCAGTTCTTCGAGCGTCGAATGCGGCGACGCCAGCGCGGCAATCGCTTCGCCGCCGTGATTCTGGGCAATATCCTTGAGCGCGTGCGACACATAATCGAGCGCGACGTTCCACTCGACTTCGCGCAGCGCGCCGTCGACACGGATCACCGGTTTGCTTAAACGTTCGGGAGAATTCAACGCTTCGTAGGAAAAGCGATCCTTATCCGAAATCCAGCACTCGTTGACGTCTTCGTTTTCGCGCGGCAGCACGCGCATCACCTTGTTGCCCTTGACCTGTACCGTCAAATTAGCGCCCAGGCTATCGTGCGGACTGATCGAGCGACGCCGGGCAAGCTCCCAGCTACGCGCCGAGTAGCGGAATGGCTTCGAGGTCAGCGCACCGACCGGACAAAGGTCGATCATGTTGCCCGAGAGTTCCGAATCGACGCTGCGGCCGACGAAAGTCTGGATCTCCGAGTGCATGTTGCGGTTGGCCATGCCGAGTTCCATGATCCCGGCGATCTCCTGTCCGAAACGGACGCAACGGGTGCAATGGATGCAGCGCGACATTTCCTGCATCGAAATCAGCGGCCCGACTTCCTTGTGGAAAACGACGCGCTTGGCTTCCTGGTAACGCGAAGCGCCACCGCCGTAACCGACCGCCAGATCCTGCAACTGGCACTCGCCGCCCTGATCGCAGATCGGGCAGTCGAGCGGATGGTTGATGAGCAGGAACTCCATCACCCCCTTCTGCGCCTTGATGGCGAGTTCGGAGTGGGTAAATACCTTCATGCCGTTAGTCACCGGCGTCGCGCAGGCGGGCAAGGGTTTTGGCGCCTTCTCGACCTGCACCAGACACATGCGGCAGTTGGCGGCGATCGAAAGCTTCTTGTGGTAGCAGAAATGCGGGATGTAGGCGCCAAGTAGCTGGGCGGCATCCATGATGGTGCTGCCGGCGGGCACCTGCGCCTGCTTGCCGTCGATTTCGATTTCTAGCATGTCGGACCCTAAACCGTTGCCTTGAAGAAGCCGCTTCCTGCGCGCTGGACTTCCAGCGGCACAAGGCACTTTTTGTGTTCGATGTGATACGCGAATTCGTCGCGGTAGTGCTTGATGAAGCTCTGAACCGGCATCGATGCGGCGTCGCCGAGGGCGCAGATGGTGCGGCCCATGATGTTCGCCGTCACGCTGGCCAGCAGATCGAGGTCATCCGGCCGTCCCTGGCCGTTCTCGATGCGGTGCACCACCTTGTACAGCCAGTTCGTGCCTTCGCGGCACGGAGTGCATTGACCGCAGGATTCTTCGTAGTAGAAGAACGACAGGCGTTCGAGCGCTTTGACCATGCAGGTCGACTCGTCCATGATGATGACCGCGCCGGAACCGAGCATTGAACCGGCCTTGGCGATGGAATCGTAGTCCATCGTGCAGCCCATCATGATCTCGCCGGGCACTACCGGAGACGATGAGCCACCGGGGATACAGCCCTTCAGCTTGCGTCCGCCGCGCATGCCGCCGGCCATTTCAAGCAGCGTTGAAAACGGCGTGCCAAGCGGAATCTCGTAGTTGCCCGGCTTATTGACGTGTCCCGATACCGAAAACAGTTTGGTTCCGCCATTGTTTTCCTTGCCGGCTTCAAGGAAGTGCTCGCCGCCCAGACTCATGATGAACGGAATCGAGCCGAAGGTTTCCGTGTTGTTGATCGTCGTCGGCTTGCCGTAGAGACCGAACGAGGCGGGGAACGGCGGCTTGAAGCGTGGTTGCCCCTTCTTGCCTTCAATCGATTCGAGCAGTGCCGTTTCTTCGCCACAAATGTAGGCGCCGTAACCGTGGTGCGCGAAGAGATCGAAGTTAAAACCGGAACCGAGAATGTTCTCGCCGAGCAATCCCGCCGCGCGGGCTTCGTCGAGCGCTTCCTCGAAGCGTGTGTAAATCTCCCAGACTTCGCCGTGGATGTAGTTGTAGCCGCGCGTCGCGCTCATCGCGTAGGCGGCAATCGCCATGCCTTCGATCACCGAGTGCGGGTTGTAACGCAGGATGTCCCTGTCCTTGAAGGTGCCCGGCTCGCCCTCATCAGAGTTACAGACCACATATTTCTCGCCCGGAAACGAGCGCGGCATGAAGCTCCATTTCAGGCCGGTTGGGAAGCCTGCGCCCCCCCGGCCACGCAGAACGGACTTCTTGACCTCGTTGATGACCTGTTCCTGCGGCATCTTCTCGGCGAGAATTCTTTTCAGCGCGGAGTAACCGCCACGTTTGACGTAATCGGCCAAGCGCCAAGCGTTGTCGCCGTCGAGCCCGAGGGAGAGCATCGGATTGATTGCGCCGAGAATCGCCATTATTCGAGCTCCGCCAAGAGTTTGTCGATCTGCTCGGGATTCATCCAGCTACACATGCGACGGTTATTGACGATCATCACCGGCGCATCGCCGCAAGCGCCCATGCACTCGCCTTCCTTGAGCGTGATGCGGCCATCCGTCGTCGTCTCGTTATAACCAATGCCCAGCTTCTTCTTCAGGTACTCGCCGGCATCGACGCCGCCGGTGAGCATGCACGGCAGGTTGGTGCACACCGTCAGCTTGTATTTGCCGACCGGTTTGAGATCGTACATATTGTAGAAGCTCGCCACTTCATAAGCGGCGATCGGCGGCATGCCGAGATAGCCGGCGATGAACTCGATCGCCTCGCTGGAAAGCCAGCCTAGTTCTTCCTGGGCAATCGCCAGCGCCGCCATCACCGCCGACTGTTTTTGGTCGGCCGGATATTTGGCGATCTCGCGATCGATTCTCTTGAGGGAGTCTGGTGTCAGCATCAGCGGTCAATCTCGCCAAAAACAATGTCCATCGTACCGACGATAGCCACCACGTCGGCCAGCATGTGGCCTTTCGCCATTTCATTCATCGCCGATAGGTGAACATAGCCCGGCGGCCTGATTTTCAGGCGATACGGCTTATTGGCGCCGTCGGAAATCGCGTAGATACCGAATTCGCCCTTCGGGTGCTCGACGGCGGCGTAGGCTTCGCCTTCCGGCACATGGATGCCTTCGGTACACAGCTTGAAGTGGTGAATCAGCTCTTCCATGTTCGACTTCATGCCCTCCCTGGGGGGAGGCGCCACCTTATGGTTGTCGGAGATGACCGGGCCGGCGCCTTTTGCAGAATCGTTGCGCAGCCAGTCGATACATTGCCTGAGGATGCGGTTCGACTGGCGCATTTCTTCCATGCGCACAAGATAGCGGTCATAGGAATCGCCGGTGACGCCCACCGGGATATCGAAGTCGAGACGGTCGTAGACCTCGTAAGGCTGCTTTTTGCGGAGATCCCAAGCAACGCCGGAGCCGCGCAACATCGGCCCGGTGAAGCCGAGCTGCATCGCCCGCTCCGGCGAGACGATGCCGACATCGACCAGACGCTGCTTCCAGATCCGGTTATCGGTCAGCAGGGTTTCGTATTCGTCGAGCAGCTTCGGAAAACGGGTCACGAAATCTTCGAGGAAATCGAGCAGGGAACCGCTGCGGATGTCGTTCAAGGATTTCACCTCGGCCGCGCTCTTCCATTTCGATTCCTTGTACTGCGGCATGCGATCCGGCAGGTCGCGATAGACCCCACCCGGACGATAGTAGGCAGCATGCATGCGGGCGCCAGAAACCGCCTCGTAAACATCGACCAGATCCTCGCGCTCGCGGAAGGCGTAAAGCACCATCGTCATCGCACCGACATCGAGCCCGTGCGTGCCCACCCACAGCAGATGGTTGAGAATGCGGGTAATTTCGTCGAACATGACGCGGATATACTGGGCGCGGATCGGCACCTCAATGCCGAGCAGCTTCTCGATAGCCATGCAGTAGCCATGCTCGTTGCACATCATCGAAACGTAGTCGAGGCGATCCATGTACGGCACGGATTGCACCCAGGTCTTGTTCTCGGCCAGTTTCTCCGTCGCGCGATGCAGCAAGCCGATATGCGGATCGGCCCGCACCACCACTTCGCCGTCCAGTTCGAGCACCATGCGCAGCACGCCGTGCGCGGCCGGGTGCTGCGGGCCGAAGTTGAGGGTGTAATTGCGAATATCAGCCATTTTCGACATCCCCGTAGGTCGCTTCGCGAACGATCCGCGGTGTCACTTCACGCGGTTCGATGGTCACGGGTTGATAAATCACACGCTGCTGATCGGGGTCGTAACGCATTTCGACGGTGCCGGAAATGGGGAAATCCTTGCGGAACGGATGACCGATGAAGCCATAATCGGTCAGAATCCGGCGCAGGTCGTTGTGCCCGGAAAAGACGATTCCGTACAGGTCGAATGCTTCGCGCTCGAACCAATTGACGCTGCTCCATATCTCGGTCAGCGACGGCACGACAGGAAAATCGTCTTCGGGAGCATAGCAGCGCACTCGTAGACGCCAGTTGTTGGCAATCGACAACAGGTGGCTGACGGCGGCGAAACGCCGGCCCGGCCAGGCGGCGCTGCCATAAGACGAGTAATCGACGCCGCAAAGGTCGATCAGCTCTTCAAAGCGAAGCTCCGGCTCGTCTCTCAGCGTCCGCATCGCGCCAAGGTAGTCCGCGACATCGACTTCTATCGTGACTTCGCCGAACGCGATCTTCTGACCTTTAATGCGCTCGCCGAGATGTTTTTGCAGGTTCTGGCTGAGTGTTTCCAGCTTGGCTGACATGTCGAGGTCTCTGTTGGTCAGTGGGTCGGTTTAGCGAGCGATGGTGCTGCTACGGCGAATCTTGTTCTGTAGTTGAATCAAGCCGTAGATGAGCGCCTCCGCCGTCGGCGGACAGCCCGGAAC
>JACQYA010000191.1 GCA_016208425.1 Betaproteobacteria bacterium | reverse complement strand
ATGGTCAACCCGGCGCCTGGACGAACTACGGCGCCGGCCAGTCCTTCGACGTGCCGGGCAACTCGTCGTTCGAGATCGCCTGCGACGAGGCTTATCACTACGTCTGCCACTTCGGCTAACCGGCAGGAGCCGCTCATGCCTACTTTCGATTTTTCTTCCGAAGCCGATATGGCGGCGTTGCACAACGCGATCGACGTTGCCGCGCGCGCCATCGACAACCGCTACGACTTCAAGGGCACCAGCGCCAAGGTCGAACTCGATGAAAAGAATAAGACAATTACGCTGCACGGCGATTCCGACTTCCAGCTCGACCAGATCAAGGATCTCCTGTTCCCGGCGATGGAAAAGAAGGAGAAGGAAAGCACCAAGCGGCTCGACCATCAGCCGGTGCAGAAGATCTCCGGCAACAAGGTAAAACAGGAGCTGAAGATCAAGATCGGCATCGAGTCCGAGCTGGCGAAGAAGATCGTCAAGCTCATCAAGGATTCCAAGCTCAAGGTGCAGGCCTCGATCCAGGGCGATGCGGTGCGCGTGCAAGGCGCCAAGCGCGACGAGCTGCAAGCCTGCATCGCTGCGGTGACCAAGGCGATCACCGATTTTCCGATCAAAGCCGGGAATTTCCGCGATTGATCGGGCCGCACCGCAGTAGAAGGTGCTCTGGCGGGCGTTTTTGCGGCAATACGGCGCGTATCCGAGCGCCTCACTGAACCATTCATTCGAACATGTCGGCAACCCCGGATTTCCCCTTGTCGAGTTTCACGATCGAGGATGTGCATCGCTGGTTCAGGCAGCGCATCGTCGTCGAGGCGCAACGCTACCAGGCGGATGTGTGGAAGCTCGAAATCGCGGCGGACGAGATCAAGGCCGTCGTGCCCAGCGACGCTGGCCGGCCTTACGCGGTGGCGTTCAAGTTTCAACGGGATAGCCTGGGGCAGGAACATTTCGTCGCGACGTGCGGTTGTCCGCTCGGCGGCGCTTGCGCGCATGTCGCCGCTATGCTGTTGCGCGCGATCGAGGAGCGCGGCCAGCCAGACCGCATCAGCCCGGGCGTGCTGTCGTGGGTCGAAGAGCTGCGCATGGTCGCGGCGGCGGTGACGAAAAAGAAAAGCAAACCCAGCGTCAGCCGCCACCAGCTTTTTTATTTGCTGCACTGGACGCCGGATGCGCGCGGTTTCGGCATTACCTTGCACAAAGGCCGCGACCCCGATAGCGCCGAAGAATGGTGGAACGTCGACCGGGCGCTGGTCAAGCCGCCGAGTTTCGTGACCGAAGAAGATCTCGGCATCCTGCGCCTGCTGTGGGCCGAGCGCACGCACGAGACCGGGCTGCGCGCCTTCGGCCTGGGCCCCAAGCACGGCAATGCCGTGTTGCAGCGCATGGTGCGGACTGGCCGCCTCTACCCGGCCGACGATTTTGCGCCGCTAAACCCGGGCGATGCGCGGCCGGCCGACGTCGTCTGGCAGGTGGATGTCAACGGACGGCAAGTCCCCGTACTGCGGCCGAAACCGCCCGTAGACCTGGTCATTCCGCTGCAACCGCCGTGGTACGTCGATCTTGACGAAGGGCTGCTCGGCCCGCTGGAGGTTACCGGCAATCCGGCGGTGATCGCGCGGCTCTTCGCGCTGCCGCCGCTGTCGGACAAGGAAGCGGCGCTGGTCGCCGGCGCCCTCTCCGAGCTCGCGCCGGAACTGCCGATCCCGCTTGAAGACGCCAGCACCCACCTGCGCGCGATAGAGGTCGCGCCGGTGCCGGTGCTCTTCCTCAAGACGCTGCAAACGCACGGCAACCGGAACTGGCGGGACTACGCAGCGAGCTACGGCGGCGGGCCGTTCGATGTCGCGCTGCCGGTCTTCCGTTACGCCGACGCCACCGTCAGGCCGGACGAGGTGCGGGAATTCTCCAACTTGCCGGACGGCGAAACGGTGCGCGTTATCCGCCGGCCGGAGCAGGAACAGGCATCGATGCGCGACCTGGCCGAGCGCGGCTTGCAGAAGATCCCCGGCTACGCGCTGCATACCTTCGGCGCGCCGCCGGACGGCGCCTACGGCTTGTCGGGCGAGGCCGCCTGGCCGGCCTTCATGCACGACGCCGTGCCGGCGCTGCGCGCGGCCGGCTGGCAGATCGAGTTTGCGGCCGACTTTCGCCACCACGCGCTTGAAGTCGAAGCCTGGGAAGCGGAGCTGGTCGAGACCGACAACGGCTGGTTCGACCTCGACATGGGCATCATCGTCGACGGGGCGCGGTTGCCGCTGGCCCCCTTGCTCGCGGCGCTCTTCAAGCGCGACGCGCGCTGGCTGGACGCGGCCGTGCTGGAGCGTATCGACGATCGCGAAACGGTGGAGCTGAAAACGCCGGCGCAGCAGAGCATCCGCGTTTCCGCCGGGCGCCTCAAGCCCCTGGCCGCGACGCTGATCGACCTGTTCGACGGCCTCGGCGGCGGCGAGACGCTCAGGCTGTCGCGCTTCGATGCGCCCCGGCTGGCCGAACTGAACAACATGAGCCGCTGGCAGTTCAAAGGGCAGTCGGACGTGCTGGCGCTCGCCGACCGGTTGCGGGCGGCGCAGGGCATCGCGCACATCGACCCGCCGCTGGGGCTGGGGCTGGAATTGCGCCCGTACCAGAAGGAGGGGCTGGCCTGGTTGCAGTTCCTGCGCGAGCAGAAGCTTTCGGGCATCCTGGCCGATGACATGGGTCTGGGCAAGACGGCGCAAACGCTGGCGCACCTGCTGCTCGAAAAGGAGGCAGGCCGCCTGGATCGCCCGAGCCTGATCGTCCTGCCGACTTCGCTGATCTTCAACTGGAAGAACGAGGCGGCGCGTTTTGCGCCGGGTTTGTCGGTGCTCTCGCTGCACGGCCCGGAGCGCAAAAGCCGGTTTGCCGGCATCGCGCACCACGACGTGGTGTTGACCACCTACCCCTTGCTTTGGCGCGATGCCGACGAGCTGTGCAAGCACGGCTACCACCTGCTCATTCTCGACGAGGCGCAGACCGTCAAGAACGCGCGCAGCCAAGGCGCCGAAGTGGTGCGCAAGATCGACGCCAGGCACCGCCTCTGCCTGACCGGCACGCCGCTGGAAAACCATCTGGGCGAATTGTGGAGCCAGTTCGACTTTCTGTTGCCCGGCTTTCTCGGCGACAGCAATTCCTTTACCAAATACTGGCGCACGCCGATCGAGAAGCAGGGCGATTTGCTGCGGGGCAACCTGCTCGCCCGACGCATCGCCCCCTTCATTTTGCGGCGCAAGAAAGAGGAAGTGGCGCGCGAGCTGCCGCCGAAAACGATCATCGTGCGCACGGTCGAGCTGGAGGGCGGGCAGCGCGACCTGTACGAGACGGTGCGCGCGGCGATGGACGAGAAGGTGCGCGAAGAAATCGCCAGCAAGGGCTTCAACCGTAGCCAGATCGTCATTCTCGACGCCTTGCTCAAGCTGCGCCAGGTGTGCTGCGACCCGCGCCTGGTCAAAGCGGCGTCGGCGCAAAAGGTCAAGGAACGCGCCAAGCTCGATCTGCTGATGACGATGTTGCCGGAGCAGGTCGAGGAGGGGCGGCGCATCCTGCTCTTTTCGCAGTTCACCAGCATGCTGGCGCTGATCGAGGCCGAGCTGAAGGCGGCCGGCCTAGACTACGTGCTGCTCACCGGCGACACGGTCGACCGCGAAACGCCGGTGCGCCGCTTCCAGGCCGGCGAAGTGCCGATCTTCCTGATCAGCCTCAAGGCCGGCGGCGTCGGCCTGAACCTGACCGCCGCCGATACCGTGATCCACTACGATCCGTGGTGGAATCCGGCCGTCGAGAACCAGGCCACAGATCGCGCCCACCGGCTCGGGCAGGACAAGGCGGTGTTCGTCTACAAGCTGATCGTCGCCGGCAGCATCGAAGAAAAGATCCTCGCCTTGCAGGAACGCAAGGCCGAGCTCGCGGCGGGCATCCTTTCCGAAGATCGCGGCGTCGATGTCAAGTTCGGCACCGACGACATCGCCGCGCTGTTCGCGCCGCTGCCGGCGTGAGCCGCGATTTCTCGGCGGCCGTTAACCTGAGGCAGGCCGCATCCGACAAAGCGGGGTTGCCGGCACGAGCGGACGGCGCGCACAGTTTATCCCCGGCCGATCATAAGGTTGGCGGCGTTGAAACTTGCCTGCGCCGAGTCCGGCAACTTGCCCCGCAGCGAGAGTACCGCATCGCTCCGCACGGCACATCCGGCCGGCGGCCTAATTACCATAAACCACAACCGTATTGCGCCCGGCGCGCTTGGCCATGTACATCGCATCGTCGGCGGCATTGACGACCTGCTCGACGCTATCGCCGTGATCGGGGAACAGCGCGGCGCCGATGCTGACGCCGACGCCGACCTGATTCCCTTCGAGCTGGAAGGGTTGCGCCAGGGCGGCGATGATTTTTTCGGCGACGCGGACGGCGTCCTGGTCGTCTTTGACTTTGGGCAGGGTAACCGTGAATTCGTCGCCGGCGAGGCGGGCGACGGTATCGGATTCGCGCACCTGCGCTTGCAGGCGGCCGGCGACGGCTTTGAGCAGCAAGTCGCCGATGTGGTGGCCGAGCTTGTCGTTGACTTCCTTGAAGCGGTCGAGATCGAGAAAGAGCAGCGCCCCGCAGTGACCGTCGCGCCGTGCCTGAACCAGCGACAGGTGGAGCCGGTCGAAAAACATCACGCGGTTGGGCAGGTCGGTGAGCATGTCGAAATTTGCCATGTGCCGGATGCGCGCTTCGGCCGCCTTGCGTTCGGTGATGTCCTCCTGGATCGAAACGAAGTGGCCGATCTCGCCGTTGTCGTTGCGTAGCGGCGTGACCGTTTGGTTGACGGTGTAGCGGCTGCCGTCGCGGCGGACGTTGACGAGTTCGCCGCTCCAGGATTCGCCGGCCAGGAGCTTTTCCCAGAGGTTGCGGTAGAACTCGGCGTTTTGGGCGCCGGAACTGAAAAGCCTGGGTGTTTTGCCCAGAATCTCGGCGAGCGTGTAGCCCGAAAGCCGCTCGAACGAGGGGTTGGCCCAGGTGATACGGCCGCCGGCGTCGGCCACGAAGACGGCGTTGCCGGCCGACGCCAGCGCCGTGTCCATCAACTTCAGCCATTCTTGCTGCAAGGCCGATTCGAGCGACATGCACAAACGGCTGGCGATCACCGCCAGGCGCGGCGAAAAGTCCAACTGGTCGAACAGGCCGCGCTCGCGCGCATACAGGGTCAATACCCCCCAGGCCTTGTCGCGCAGGGTGAGCGGCATCATCAGCGCGGCCATGACGCCCATTTTTTTCACCGCTTCGCGGCAGCTCGCACATTCGGGGTCGTCGATATTCAGCTTGCGCATCTGCCCGCTGTGCATGACGGTGGCGATGGGGAGGCAGCATGACGGTTCGCCATACCATCTGCGGCAGGTTTTGCGAATGCGCTCGACAAAGGCGCCGTCCGCCGCCGCCGCCGCGACAAAAGTGAGCGCACCGTCGGTCTCGGCGCGCGCGATCGACACGGCGGCCAGGTCGAACAGCGGCCGGATTTCCTCGCAGAACATTTGGGCGATGGCGCCCAGCTCCATGTGCCACTTCAACTGCATCAGATCCAGGCGGTGGAAGGTCGCGTCCAGGCGCTGGGTGCGCTGTTGCTGGGTGATGTCGCGCGCGTAGACGGCGACGCTTTCAACCGCGCCACCGGCGCCTTTCACCGGGCAGATATGGTTTTCGAACTCGACGGCGCCGCGCCGGTCGTTGACGTGCTGCGGGTCGCCGGTGGCTACCGCCTGCTGCAAATAGGCGCGCCTCGTCTCGGCCAGATCCGGCGGAACGTGGTCGAAGAAGTTCTGGCCGACCAGCTCTTCCTGTGCCTTGCCCAAGCGTCGCGCCGCCACCTGGTTGATGGCTAGGACTTTGCCGCCGGGATCGAGCAGCATGGTCGATTCCGGGCTGGCGTCGAGCAGCGCCTGCATGCGCCGTTCGCTTTCGGCGGCGCTTTGTTCCAGGCGCTTGTGCTCGGTGATGTCGCGGATAACCGCCAGACTGCGGAGAATACGCCCTCCGGTATCGCGTTCGACCGTCGCCGAAAGGAGGATATCGAGAACGCGACCGTTCTTCGCGCGCATCTGGTAGGGTGCGTCGACGCACACCCCGGTGCGGAAAAACTCGGGCAGCACTGTTTCGACCGCATGGCGGCGCGATGCTTCGGTCAGAAATTCGGTCGACTGGCGGCCGAGTACCTCGTGCCGGGCGTAGCCGAGCGTTTTTAGCCATTGTTCGCTGACGCTGACGATTTTCCCGTCGACGTCGATCGAGTGCATCATCGCCGGCGTCGATTCGTACAGCGTGCGGTAGCGCAACTCGCTTTCGGCCACCGATCGCCGCGCGCAGCGATAGCGGTAAACCCCGCAGGCGACGACCAGAGCCACCGCCGTGGCAACAAGCATTCCGGCGGCGAACCCGGCTCCGCTTCTGATACCGCTTTTGACACCACTTCCGGCTTCGGGCAGCAGATACCGGGAGAAAAGCCAGACCGCCAAGCCGGCGGTGGCGGCGGCAAGCCATCCGCCCGCTGCTTGCCGGCTCATGTCAGACACACGCTAGGGCGTACGGCCCACGGGCTGGCGGAAACAGGCGGCATCAGCCTTCTCCGCCCGATAAATGTTCGAGCAGCTTGAGCACGGCGATTGAATCCTCCTCGCCCAAGCCGGCGCCGACCATCGCGTTGAACATCTGCGCGGTGGCAGCGGCGGCCGGCAGGCACAGACCCAGCTCGTGCGCGCTCCGCATCACGATGTTCATGTCCTTCTGGTGCATCCACGCCTTGAAGCCGGGCTTGAAATTGCGGTCGAGCATGCGCTGACCGTGGTTTTCCAGAATTTTCGAATAGGCGAAGCCGCCGAGCAGCGCCTCGCGCACCTTGGCCGGATCGACGCCGTTCCGGGCGGCGAAGTTGAGCGCCTCGGCGACGGTAAGCACGCCGACGCCGGTCATGATCTGGTTCGCCGCTTTCGCCACCTGGCCGGCGCCGGAACCCCCGACATGCACGATGTTCTTGCCCATGCACGCGAAAACCGGCCCGGCCGAGGCAAAAGCGGCCGCGCTGCCGCCGACCATGACCGACAACGTGCCGGCAACCGCGCCAACCTCTCCTCCGGAAACGGGCGCATCGAGAAAATCGATGCCGCGCGCCGCCAGCCGTTCCCCGATGTCACGCGCGGCAGCCGGCAGGATGGTGCTCATGTCGACGGCGATCAGGCCGCGCTTGCCGGCAGCCCCGACACTGGCGATACCCTTTTCGCCGAGCATCACCTGTTCGACATCCGGCGCATCGGCGACCATGGAAATCGCCAGATCGACGGCGCCGGCCAATTCCGCCGGGTTGGCCGCCGTTTTCGCGCCGGCATCTGCCAGCGGCCGCATCTGCTCGGGACGACGCGCCCACACCGTCAGCTCGAAGCCGCCCTTCAACAAATTGAGCGCCATCGGGCGCCCCATGATCCCCAATCCGATGAAGCCGACTTTCACTGTTCCTCCTCCGCGCGAGACACTGTTGGTCGCCCGTCAACTTGATTCACTATTAGTAGGCCGTCACGCTGAAATGCGCGGAGGGTGAGATTTCGTCATTCCGGGCTTGACCCGGAACCCGGGGGGGCACCACCGGGTTCCGGTTTTCGCCGGAATGACGGAGTTGTCCCGCAGCCACGCCGTGACCGACTGCTAGGCCTTGAGCGCATTGGTCAACGATTCTACTTCTTCGGCGGAATCCTTGAGGATGCCGCTCAGGGTTTCGTCGTCGATCATCACGTCGATTTCCACGGGCATGCCTTTGCGCCCCATGCCGGCGAGCTGGCTCATCGGAGACTCGACCGGCGACAACTGGTCGGCGAGCAGCAGCGTATCGCCGAGCGACTCCGGGGGCATCGCCAGATAACCGGCCCACAAGGTCTCCATCGCTTCCAGCGTGCTTTCTGGAACGCCGAGCACCTTCAGTACGGCGCGTCCGACTTCGGCCTCGCCGCGCCCGTACCACGGCGCGAGATCTTCTTCGAGGAGGCCGGGAAAGGAATCGGCGCGGGTGATCAGATAGAAGCCCCCCACTTCGTGCACGATGCCGGCAAAAAACGCCGCGTCGGGGTTCTGGTGGGTGACGCGCTGCGCGATCAGGCGGGCGAGTACGGCGACGTGCGCCGTGTGTTCCCACAGTCGGGCGGCGACGGCGCGATGCTCCGGCTTTTTCGGCATGCCCTCCATCTGGCGCACGACGACCGCCGTCGCGAGTACGCGCAAGGCGCTGAAACCGAGGCGCGACACCGCGCTGCGCACGTCGCCGATGGCGCGTCCCGAGCGGTTGTAAGCGACCGAGTTGGCGACCCCGACGACGCGCGCCGAGAGGATGGGCTCGGCTGCGACCAGCTTGCTCAACTGGTCGAGCGAACACTCGGGGTCGTCGAGCGCGCGCCGGACCCGCATCGCCAGCTCCGCGTGGGTGGTAAACACCATTCCGCCGCCGGCCGCGTCGTCCGCAACCGCTTTTAGCACTGACTGAACATCCATTACAGCTCCCGGAGCTTTCGGGTTCTGGAGGCACCACCCGCGCCCGACCGCAGTCTGCGCGAACTTGGCGGACCCCATACCCCCGTTTATTTCAAAAAAAGCGAAATCGCCTGTAGCGGTGATATTCGCGGATCATTCGCGACAACACCGGTGAGACGCCTTGTCCACCGCATCCTTCAACGCCTGAAACGAAATCGGCTTAATCAGTACGCCGTCGAAACCGTTGGCGAGAAAACGGTCGACGTCGACCTGCATGGCATGCGCCGTGTAGGCCACAACCGGCAAGCCGGCAAAGGCCGAATCTGCCCTCAGCGCGGAACAGACTTCTTCGCCACCCAGGTCGGGCATGCTGATGTCGAGCAACACCATATCGGGCGAGTTGGTCGCCAGCCATTCGAGCGCGGCGTGACCGCCCCCGGCTTCGGCCGTTTCCCAGCCGAGCTTGCCGAACATGGCGACCGCCAGCTTCCGGTTGACCGGCACGTCGTCCACGATTAGAACCTTTCTGCCCATAATCTCTCAACCTGTACCGGCCTGACCGGAAAAGCCGGCGGCGGCCGGCAACAACAGATGGAAGGTCGAACCGGCTCCCGGCTCCGACTGCGCGCCGATCTCGCCGCCCATATGTTCGACCAGGTGTTTCGCCAACGTCAGACCCAGGCCGGTGCCCTGATGATTGCGCTTGAGGAAACTCTCGCTCTGCCGGAATTTCTCGAAAATGATCGCGCTATCCTCGGGCGAAATGCCGATGCCGGTATCTTCGACCTCGATCCGCACGCGCCCGCCATCGGCGAACGCACGCACCGCGATCCGCCCGTGATCGGTGAATTTGACCGCGTTGCCGATCAGGTTGAGCAAGACTTGCCGCAGGCGCACCTCATCCGAATAGACAGTCGGCGGCAAGCCTTCCTCCTCGACTTCGATGGTCAGCCCCTTCTGCATGGCGTGGCCGCGCTGCGCCGCGACGACGCCGCGCAGCAGCCCGGGCAGCGCGACCGGCGCCAGATCGAAAGTCATGCGCCCGGCCTCGATCTTCGCCAGATCCAGCACGTCGGTGACGATCGCCAGCAGGTGTTCGCCGCTGCCGCGTATGGTCTCGGCGTATTCGCGCTGCGCCGGGTCGGACAGGTCGGCGGCCAGCAGCTCGGCAAATCCGAGTATGCCGTTGAGCGGCGTGCGCAGCTCGTGCGACATGTTGGCCAAGAAGTCGCTCTTCATGCGGTTGGCCTCTTCGGCGGCGCTCCGCGCCTCGTCCAGCCGGCCGAAAGACCGCTGCACCTCGTCGGCCATGTCGTTGAACGAGCGCGCCAGATCGGCCATTTCATCCTCGCCGCGCACCGCCAGCCGATAGCCGAGGTCGCCGTCCTGGAAACGCCGGATGCCGCCGCTGATCTCGGTGATGCGCCGCGTCAGCACGTCGGCCATCCAGATCGCGATACCGATCACCAGCACGACCATCAGCGCCGTCGAAACGCTCAGGCCGACGGCCGTGTTGCGCAGGCTGTCGCCGATGCTGTCGACCATACCTTCGCGCTCGACCTTCAGCTTGTCGTCGGCGGCGGCGATCAGCGCGTCGATGCGTTTGCCCGACTCGGTCGCCGCCTTGTGAAACTCGTCGACGTTGGCGCCTATCGTCACATAGCCGAAACCGCGTTTGCTGGTTCCATACTGGCCGGTGGTGTAGGGGATCGCCGCCGCCGTCGTCAGCTTCCACAGACCGGAAAAGAAAATGGCGAAAGAACCCGATCCGCCGTGTTCGGTCAGCGAGTGCCAGCCGTGGCACTGCGGCGAAAAATTGAGGTAGCGGCAGTCTAGGCCGACGTTGCCGGACTTGGCCGATTCCGGTGCCGGCTTGCGCTTGAGCGACTGGTCGGCGAAGGGCGCAAGCGTCGGCTGGAATTCGTGCCACGACTTGCCGCTAGCCTGCCACGCAGCCCATAGGTCGCCGTCCAAAAAAGGCGGCGCTGGCTGGCCGGTTTCCGGGTCGTAGCCGGTGATGAAATAGTCGCGCGCGTGCGAGATCGAGCGGCTGTTGCGATCCCAGATGAACGCATAGTTGCCCGAAGCGGGGTCGGGAATCGGCGCGAAGCGCGTCTCGGTCGGCCGCACGCCGTTGCTGAACGCCATGATGTGCGCGTGGTCGAGAGCCAGCGTGACGTAGCCGGCGATCTGCCCGTTTCTCGCCACCGGCGTCGCCCAGCGCACGATGCCCTTGAAGCGCTTGCCGAGCGGGTTCTCCAGCCCGGCGTAGGCGGACTCCTCGGGCTTGAACGGCTGTTTCAGCTCCTCCGCCCTGGCCGGCGTGTAGGGGCCGATCCAGTGCGGGCGGACATAAGCGCCGACCACCTCGGAAACATACAGCTCGCCGGGCTTCAGCTTCTTCAGTTCCGGCCAATAGGTTTCGGCCTTGGCGAAGGTGTTGTCGCGCCGGCTGACATCGCGCGGCGCCGGCCGCTGCCCGCCCGGCGCGACCTTCACCTTTTCGATGCCGCCGGTGTCGACGAACGTCATTTCGACGAAAAGCGGGCGCAGCTTCCGGTTGCCGTAGTCTTCCGGCAGACGGACGTGGAAGTCTTTCGCGTTGTCCGGCAACGGCGCCCCCACCGGGTTGGGTTCCCGTGCCGCACCGGCCGGCACCCAGCTCTTGCCATCGCCGGACGGCTTGTACTCGCCGTGCCCGTAGAGCTCGCGCACGCGGGAATCGAGGAAACGGCGATAAGCGGCGTCGGAAGGGTCGAGCGTGGCGGCATACAGCAGATCCTTGTCGCGGTCGTAAAGAAAGTCGGCCAGCCGCCTGGCGAGGTCGGTTGTCTGCGCCTCGATCGCTTCGCGCGAACGCTCGTCCAGCGCGCGCACCGCATCCTCGTTGGCGGTCTTGCCGGTCTGCTGCTGCGTGATGCGCATCGCGTCGGCCATCTGCACGGCGCGGTACGAAACGCTGTCGCCAAGCCCTTGCGTCGCCTGCCAGGCATACCAGGCGAGCATGATGAGCGGCACAACTTTGATCGCGACGAAAATCGCGATCAGCTTGTTGCGTATGCCCATGCGGTCGATGGCTCGCGAGACTTGCATTGGCGCCCCCTATCCTGAACGCCATTGCATCACATTCGGCACAGCGAGGGAAGCGTCACCGGGGATTAAGCGACAAAAAAGCGCGCCGGGGCGCGCTTTCAGGTTGCCCGAATCACGGAATGACTACCGGCTGCACGATGCCCCATCGCCGCGTTTCATGCCCAGCTTGACCATGATCGATTCGGCCGGGCAAAAGCGGGTGAAGCCGCTCTGGAACAGGTTGGCGCCGACGAAGGCGGTGAACCACAGGAAGTTCTTCGAGACGAACAGCGGGCTGCCTTCGACGCCCAGGGCGAGCGAGAGCAGGATAAAGCCGCCCGCCATAATGCGGATAGCGCGATCGGTGGTCATAGGTGGTGCTCCTTTTTGAATGCTGCGAAATAAAGAACCGGAATCACCACCAGCGTCAGCAGGGTGGAGATAAAAATACCGAAAATCAGGCTGATCGCCAGCCCGTTGAAAATCGGGTCGTCGAGGATGAACAGCGCGCCGAGCATGGCCGCCAGCCCGGTCAGCGCGATCGGTTTGGCGCGCACGGCGGCGGACTGGATGATGGCCTCGGCGAAGTCCATTCCCCCGGCAACCTGCTGGCGGATGAAATCGACCAGCAGGATCGAGTTGCGGACGATGATGCCGGCCAGCGCGATCATACCGATCATCGAGGTCGCCGTGTACTGGCTGCCGAGCAGCGCGTGGCCGGGCATCACGCCGATGATGGTGAGCGGGATCGGCGCCATGATGATGAGCGGCACGAGATAGCTCTGGAACTGCGCGACGACCAGCAGGTAGATGAGCAGCAGGCCGACGGCGTAGGCGATGCCCATGTCGCGGAAGGTCTCGTAAGTCACCTGCCACTCGCCGTCCCATTTCACGCTGTAACCGGCGTAAGGGTCGGCCGGCTGCGACAGGAAGTGGTCGGAGAGCGTCCCGCCGCCTTTCTCCAGCCCGTCGAGCGACATGCCGACGACGCTGCCGCGCGCGTCGAACATGCCGTAGAGCGGCGAATCGAGCTTGCCGCCCATGTCGCCGGTGACATAGACGACGGGCAGCAGATCCTTGTGGTAGATCGCCTTCTCGCGCATCGACTCGCGCACCTCGACCAGTTCCGACACCGGCACCAGCTTGCCTTCGCGCGACCGCACGCGCAGCTTGAGCAGCGCGTCGAGCGACCCTTGTTTCTCGGCCGGCAGCATGACGCGAACCGGAATCTCGAACTTCGATTCGGTGTTGTGCACCGGCACCACATCTTCGCCGGCCAGCCCCATGCGCACCACCTGCACGATGTCGCTCTGCGCGACGCCGAGCAGCGCCGCCTTGTTCTGCAATACGTGCAGCACCGCCTTGCGGGTATCGGCCTGCACCGAATCGTCGACCGCGACGAGATCGGCGGTCTTCTCGAAAACCTTGCGCACTTCCTTGGCGACCGCGATCTGGCCGCGATAGTCCGGCCCATAGACCTCGGCGACGATGGGCGAAAGCACCGGCGGGCCGGGCGGCACCTCGATCACCTTGGCGTTGCCTCCCGCGCGGCGGCCGATCGCCTCGACCGTATCGCGCACCGACACGGCAATCTCGTGGCTCTTGCGCGAACGGTGGTGCTTGTCCGCCAGATTCACCTGCAAGTCGCCCTGCTCGGGCGAAGCGCGCAGGTAATACTGGCGCACCAGGCCGTTGAAGTTGATCGGGCTGGCGGTGCCGGCGTAGGCCTGGTAGTCGGAGACTTCCGGCACCTTGGCGATCTCCGCGCCGATCTCGCGCAGCACGCGCGCCGTGTCTTCGAGCGGCGTGCCGACCGGCATGTCGAGCACGATCTGGAACTCGCTCTTGTTGTCGAACGGCAGCATCTTGAGCACGACGAGCTTGACCACCGCCAGCGACACCGAGCCGAGAATCAGCACGAGAACGGCGACCAGCAGTTTGCGCCGTGCCGCCCGGCCTTTGCGCGCGTCGAGAAAGGGCGTCAGCAGACGGCGAAACAGGCGGTCCAGGCGGGCGTCCATCGGCGATCCGGCATGGGCGCCGCGGCCGCCGCCCTTCTGGCTGGCGAGCAGGCGCGCCGCGAGCCAGGGCGTGACGACGAAGGCCACGGCCAGAGAGATGAACATGCCCATCGACGAATTGATCGGGATCGGGCTCATGTACGGCCCCATCAGGCCGGTGACGAAGGCCATCGGCAACAGCGCGGCGATTACCGTGAAGGTGGCGAGGATGGTCGGCCCGCCGACTTCGTCGACGGCGTAGGGAATGATTTCGGGCAAGGTCTTGTCCGGTTGCAGCCCCTGCCAGCGGTGGATGTTCTCGACGACGACGATGGCGTCGTCGACCAGTATCCCGATGGAAAAGATGAGCGCGAACAGCGAGACGCGGTTGAGCGTGAAGCCCCACGCCCAGGAAGCGAACAGCGTCGCCGCCAGCGTCAGCGTGACGGCGATGCCGACGATCAGCGCCTCGCGCTTGCCGAGCGCGAAAAATACGAGCAGGACGACGAAAGCGGTGGCGAAAATGAGCTTGCCGATCAACTTTTGCGCCTTGTCGGTCGCCGTTTCGCCGTAGTTGCGCGTCACCGCGACCTCGACCCCCTCGGGGATCACCGCGCCCTTCAGCGATTCGATACGGGCGATCACGCTGTTCGCCACGTCGGCCGCGTTGACGCCGGCTTTCTTGGAAACCTGGAGCGTCACCGACGGGTATTCGCCTTCCTTGTTGCCGAACCAGGCATAGCGTCCCGGTTGGTCGGGGCCGTCTTCGACGCGCGCCACGTCGCTCATGAACACCGGTTTGCGCGCCCCGGCGTCGCCCCGTACGGCGACCATCAACTGCTTCACATCGGCCGCCGACTCCAGGTAGGTGCCGGTCTGCACCAGTATCTCCCGGTTGCCGGCCACCATGCTGCCGGAAGACTGCGGCGCGTTGCTCACCTTGAGCGCGGCCGAGAGATCCTGCGGCGTGACGCCGAAAGCGTTCATCCGCTCGCTGTCCATCTGCACGCGGATCACATGGTCGGGGCCGCCTATCGTCGACACGTCGCGCGTGCCCTTGACGCGCTTCAGCTCGATCTCGGAAGCGCGCGCCACCTGCTGCAATTCAAAGGCCGAGCGCTGTGGGTCGGCAGTCCAGAAGGTCAAGGATACGATGGGTACATCGTCGATGCCTTTCGGCTTGATGATCGCTTCCTGCACGCCGAGATTGGGCGAAATCCAGTCGCGGTGCGAATGGATGGTTTCGTAAAGGCGCAGGACGGCATCGGTGTACTTGAAGCCGACGTCGAACTGCACGGTAAGCACCGCCATGCCCGGCTGCGACACCGAATAGACGTGCTCGACACCGGACATGCGCGAGAGCACCTGCTCGGCCGGCGTCGCCACCAGATTCTCGACATCCTCGGCCGACGCTCCGGGAAAGGGGACGAAAACGTTGGCCATCGTCACGTCGATCTGCGGCTCTTCCTCGCGCGGCGTCACCAGCGTCGCGAAAACGCCCAGCAGCAGCGCGATGATGGCGAGCAGCGGCGTCATCTGCGACGCCTGAAAATAACGGGCGATGCGCCCAGAGATCCCCATCGCGCTACTTCCCCGCGCCGTTGGCCAGACCCTGCCCGGACTTCGCCGCGCTCTTGAGCTGGATGGCCGCTTTCACCGGGTCGAGCACGACCCGTTCGCCGGCGACCAGCCCGGCCAGCACTTCGGTTTCTCCGGCGCCGACGCTGTCGCCGAGGCGCAACTGGCGCAAGGAGAGCGCTCCCTGCCCGCTCTGCACGTACACCGCGGCGACCTCGCCGCGCCGGACGATGGCCGCTTGCGGCACGGTCATCTTGTTCGCCTGCCCGATCACGAAATGGACGCGCGCGTACATGCCGGGAATCGGCCTGAAACTTTCGTCCTTGACCCGATCGCGGATATTCGCCGGCAAACCGACGCGTACCTGCGAAACGTGCGTCGCCACATCGACCGTCGGCAACAGCGCGACCTTGTCCGCATCGACCCATTTGCCCAGTTCGGGAAACTCGATCCGCGCCTGCGTCACGTTGCGTATCTGCGGCAGCCTGTACTGCGGGATGCTCGCCGTCACGCGCAGCCCGCCCGGCTCGTAAAGGGTGAGCAACGGCTTGCCGGGGGAGGCCATTTCGCCCGCCTCGATGGAGCGCAGCGCGACGACGCCGGCCATCGGCGCCGTGACCGTCGCGTGGCCCAGCCCGACGCTGGCCTGGCCGGTCGCCGCTTGCGCCGCGTCGAAATCGGCTTTCGCCTTGTCGAGCGCCGCCTGGCTGATGAAATTCTGTTGGCGCAAGGTCTTCTGGCGCTCGTAGCCGGCCTTCGCGTTGATCGACTGCGCCGTCGCCCCGGCCGCCGCCTCGGCCGCCTCGCGCGCGTCGATGCGCAACAGCAGGTCGCCTTTCTTGACGGTCTGCCCGACATCGACGCGCATTTCGGTGACGCGGCCGAAAACCTGCGCGGCGATGGTCGCCTGGTTGACCGCCTCGACGACGCCTTCGACCGGCAAGGTCAGATCGACCGCGTGCGGCTGCACGACCGCCGTCGGCAGGTTTTGGGCGTGGGCGGGAAGGGATGCAAAAACGGCCAGGCCGAAGAGAAACGGCTTTGAGCGCAGCGATTGGGGGCGGATACGAATAGTCATGTCTATAAGTTTACTCTAATATAGATTCCGGGGCAAGCGGAGCGGGGGTTGATAACCGGCTTCCAGCGCCCCTTCAATCGCTGATTCACCGACCTGGTGCACCGGCCACGAACACCGCGCCAGAGCTCGTTCTACAGCCCGCATCCTGCGGGGTGCCGCGCAACATCGGCCGATAACTGCCATTGTAGTTAAAGCGCACGCCAGTTTGGTGCGGAAGTCGGTGCGGCGGCGCGGCCGTGTTTGCCGCCTCGGCAACAGGCGGACTCTATCTTGCGCGGGCGCAAATTGAGGACTTGTGCTTACGCGAGGTATAGTCGCTCTTTTTCCCGGGTTCCCCCATGAAATTTTCCATTCCCCCCCTTGATGCGGCCATTGTTCCGGCCTTGCAACAGCGGATCGACAGCAAGACCAAACCGCTCGGTGCGCTCGGGCAACTGGAGCGTCTGGCCTTGCAGGTCGGGCAGGTGCAAAAGTCGCTCACCCCCAGCCTGGAGCAACCGCATTTGCTCGTTTTTGCCGGCGATCATGGCGCGGCCAAAGCCGGCGTATCGGCGTATCCGCAGGATGTGACCTGGCAGATGGTCGAAAACTTCCTCGCCGGCGGCGCGGCGATCAACGTTTTCGCGCGGCACAACGGGCTCGTGCTGCAAGTGATCGACGCCGGCGTCGCGCACGACTTCGGCAAGCGCGATGGATTGGTGGACGCCAAGATCGCCTCCGGTACGCGCAGTTACCTGGATGGAGCGGCGATGACGGCGGACGAACGCGATGCGGCGCTGGTCAAGGGCGCCGAAATCGCTCGCCGGTTGGCCGGCGGGGGCTGCAAGGTGCTGGGTTTCGGCGAAATGGGTATCGGCAATACCGCCTCCGCCTCCTTGCTGACCCATTGCTTGACCGGTGCGCCGCTCGCCGACTGCATCGGGCGCGGCACCGGTCTCGACGATGCCGGGCTGGCGCGCAAACGCGCCCTGCTGGCGCGGGCCGTCGCGCGTGCCGCCTTGCCGGCGAACGCCGATGCGCCGGCCGTGCTCGCCGAATTCGGCGGTTTCGAGATCGCCATGATGGCCGGCGCCATGCTGGCCGCCGCCGAGTGCGGCGTTCTGCTGCTGATCGACGGCTTCATCGTGACTTCCGCGCTGCTCGTTGCCGCCCGCATCGCGCCGGATATCTGCGACTACTGTATCTTCTGCCATCGTTCGGCCGAACCCGGACATCGCGCCCAGTTGCACGATCTGCGGGCCGAACCGCTGCTCGACCTCGGCCTGTGCCTCGGCGAAGGCACGGGTGCCGCGCTGGCCTGGCCGCTGGTGCGCGCGGCGGCAGCCTTCCTGAACGAAATGGCGAGTTTTGAATCGGCCGGAGTGAGCGGGAAGAGCGTTTGACGTGAAGCCGCTTCCGGGCACGTTCAACCGAGGATTCGAGGATCATGAATATTGTCAAAATCGACGACCGGACTTACGACTACGATCTGCTCTCCGACGATGCCAAGGGGCAACTGAAGAGCATCCAGTTCGTCGATGCCGAAATCGGGCGCCTGAACGCGCGCATCGCCGTGTTGCAAACGGCGCGCGCGGCGTATTCGCGCGCTTTGGGCGACGCGCTCCCGCAGCGGCGGGCGCTCAACTGACGGCGGCTTTCGGGGCGAAAGAAGCCGCTACCTACCCGGATACCCGGAACGCGCGGGTCAGCCAAAATACCGTCAGTCCGGGCTTGGCTCCGGCCCCGAATGACGGGCGGTACCGCCACCGCAAGCTGGCGGGCTACTTGCCCGGCACTTCGATATAGTGCGCGGCCAGCCATTCGCGGTCGAGTTCCCAGCGCACATCCTTGATGCCTGGCTGGTCGAGTACGATGGCCCGCGCCTCCGACTGCACTTCGCCGAGCAATTGTTCGACGGCGATGAAAGCCGGATCGTTGGGGTTTTTGGTGTCGATCCCGGGATAGAGCACCGCCAGCATCCTGAACGCCGGCACCTGAACGTTGCGCGGTGTACTGAGAAACGCCGTTTCTCCCGCCACTTTCAACACCCGGAACTTGTAGGGGTAGCCTTTCAGTTTCGCGCTGGCCTGCGCCTCGATGGCGCCGGTCAACTGGCGGGAGCGCGAATCCGGCGCGCGGATATACCAGTCCAGGCCAACCAGAAATAGCAGCACGAGAACGAGCCCGTATCTTTTCTTCATCTTTGCTTCTCCTGTTTCCGCCGCGCGCGAAGTTGACCACACCCAGGCCGCGCCCAGGTCCGGCCTGTCGCTGTAACCGCTCCCTTACAGTCTTACAAACTGTTACTTCATTTTCCCCGGTGCACAAAAGGTTATTCCGGGTTTGCTTGCTATCGTGCACGAAACGTTTGCCGGAGACCGCCATGCCATCACAAGCCCGTTCCGTTTTTCGTCCCGCCTGGCCGGCACTGGCCGGCACGCTGTTCTGCGGCGCTACGCTGGCCGCGACGCCGACCGCGACCGTGTGGGAGTTTTTCAACGCGAAGAGCAGCCATTATTTCATGACCGCCGATCCCCGCGAGGCCGCCGCCATCGATTTTCCCGGCAGCGCGTGGACGCGCACCGGCGGTGTCTTCATGGCCTGGAAGAGCGCCGGCGACGCGCCGGACCTGCAACCGGTGTGCCGCTTCAACGGGCAGTTTCCGAACGGCAACAACACGCACCTGTTTCCGGTCGGCGCCAGCGATTGCCAGACGCTCGCGACCAGCGCCAACTGGAGCTACGAAGGCACCGCTTTTTATATCCGGGCTGCCTCCGATCCGGCCGGCAAGGATTGCCCCGCCGATACGACGCCGGTTTTCCGCACCTACAACAACGGCGACAAGAAGCCGGTGAACGACGCCAACAACCGTTTCACCATCGATTACTCCGCCTACCGGGCGCTGGTCGACCAAGGGCACCGGGGCGACGGGGCGGTGATGTGCGCGCCGTTGTCGGAAGCGCAGAAGGATGCGGACGCGGCCCGCCTGCTGGAGCAAGCCAGCTTCGGCGTCAGCGAAGCGTCGCTGGCGGAAGTTCGCGCCAAAGGCGTCGCCGCCTGGCTGGAAGAGCAGCTGAACGCCCCGCCCAGCCGCTACCCGGAATATCCCGACTATCCGGTGTCGCGGCCGGAGAGCTGCGTCGACACCTGCGCGCGCGACAACTATTCGCTGTTCCCGCTGCAACTGGCGTTCTTCCAGCAGAGCCTGGGCGGTCAGGATCAATTGCGCCAGCGGGTAGCCTTTGCGCTGTCGCAGATTCTGGTCGTCTCGGCGCTCAAGATCAATCAGCCGACCGGCATGGCGCCCTACCAGCAGATTTTGCGCGATCTGGCGTTCGGCAACTACGAAGATATTCTGATGCAGGTCACGCTCAACCCGGCGATGGGGCGCTACCTGGACATGGCCAACAACCAGAAGCCGGCAGGCAGCGTGCGCCCGAACGAAAACTACGCGCGCGAGATTCTCCAGTTGTTTTCGATCGGACTGAACCAATTGACGCCGGATGGCAGCCTGCGGCTCGATGCGCAGGGCAAGGCGATCCCGACCTATGGGCAGGACGAGATCGAGGGCTATGCCTACACCTTCACCGGCTGGACTTTCCCGACCCGCCCCGGCGCCCAGCCGAAACCGCGCAACCCGCTTTACTACGCCGGACAGATGCTGGCTGTGCCGGCCAACCACGCGACCGGCGAGAAGCTGCTGCTGGACGGCGCGAAGAACCCGGCCGGTCAAAGCATGGCCCAGGATCTGAAAAACGCTATCCACGTGATTTTTTCGCACCCCAACGTCGGATCCTTTATCGGCAAGCAACTGATCCAGAAGCTGGTTACCGGCAACCCGAGCGGCGCTTACGTGGCGCGCGTCGCCGCCGCGTTCGCCGATAACGGAAAGGGTAGCGGGCTGGGCGTGCGCGGCGACATGAAGGCCGTCGTGCGCGCCGTGCTGCTCGACCCCGAGGCGCGCGGCCCGCTCAAGCTCGACCCGCAGTTCGGCAAGCTGCGCGAGCCGGTGCTGCAACTGACCAACCTCGTGCGCGGCTTCAACGGCACCAGCGACGGCGTCCCGTTGCGCCTGTACAGCACCGGAATGAGCCAGGGCGTCTACGCCGCGCCGACCGTGTTTAACTACTACCCGCCCGACTATCTGCTGCCCGGAGGCAGCGTGCTGGCGCCCGAGTTCGCCATCCACAACAGCGCGAACAGCTTCAACCGCAGCAACGCCACTTACGACCTGATCTACCGGACGAAATTCGCCCCCGATGCGACCGTCTCCGGGGCGACCGGGACGGCGCTCGACTTCTCGGCCTGGCAACCCCTCGCCGGCAACCCCGACGCCCTGCTCGACCGCCTGGACCGCCTGCTGCTGCACGGCACGATGAGCGCCGCCATGCGCGACACGCTGAAGACCGCCATCGGCGCCGTCCCCGCCAGCGACACCCTGGGCCGCGTGCGCATGGCCGCCTATCTGATTGCCGGCAGCGCCGCGTATCAAGTGCAACGCTAGGAGAACCATCATGTCACGTCGCGATTTTCTGAAACAAAGCGGTGCGTTGGGCGCGCTGGGTTTTCTCGGCGGAGTTGGGCGAACAGGGAGTTTGCTGGCGGCGAGCGCGCAAGTGGCAAATGCGGCAAATGCGGCGAACGCAACAAATGACTACCGCGCCCTGGTTTGCGTCTTCCTCTACGGCGGCAACGACGGCAACAACCTGCTCGTGCCAACCGACGCCGCCGGTTACGCCGCCTATAGCGCGGTGCGCGATAGCGCCTCCGGCATCAATCTGGCGCAATCGAGCCTGTTGCCGCTGGTCGGCCCGGCCGGCGACCAGCCCTATACCGCGTTCGGGCTGCATCCCGCGCTGTCGGAGCTACAGCCGCTCTACGCGCAACAGCATCTGGCCTTGCTGTGCAACGTCGGCCCGCTGCTGCAAGCAACCAGCAAGGAGGACTATCTGGCGGGAAGGTTTCTGCCGGCCAGCCTGTTCTCGCACTCCGACCAGCAAAATGCCTGGCAATCCGCGCAGGCCGGCGGCGCTAGCCGCAGCGGCTGGGGCGGCCGGGTCGCCGACCGTCTGCAAGGCCTCAACGGAGACGCCACGGCCTTCCCGGTGTCCACCTCGGTCGCCGGCAATGTGCTGTTCGCCGCCGGCGACAGATCGACCGGCCTGGTTCTGCCGGCCAGCGGCGGTTTCAGTCTGCGCGGCGCCGACAGCAGCAAGGTTTCGCAGGCGCGGCTGCTGGCGCTGAAGACGCTGGTGGGCGCGGAAGACGACAACGTCTATGTCGTCGCCGCCAACCGCATCGCCAGTCAGGCGCTACAACTTTCCGAGCGCGTAGACCCGGTGCTGACCGGCAGCAGTCCGACCATCGAATCGCTCTTTGTCACGCAGAACAACTCGCTGGCACAAGAGCTGTTGCAGGTCGCCAAACTGATCGAAGCGCGCCAGACGCTCGGCGTCAAACGACAAATCTTCTTCGTTTCGCTCGGTGGCTTCGATACGCATACCGGTCAGGCGAACACGCAGCAGAACCTGTTCGCGCAGCTCTCGTCGGCGCTCAATTCGTTTTACGAAGCGACGGTCAAGCTGGGGGTGGCCGAGCAGGTCACCAGTTTCACCCTCTCGGATTTTGGCCGCACCTTCAAGCCCGCATCCGGCGGCGGTTCCGACCACGCCTGGGGCAACCACCACCTGATTCTCGGTGGCGCGGTGCGCGGCGGCGCGCTGTACGGCCGTTATCCGACACTGCAACTGAGCGGCCCGGATGATGTCAGCGAAGAAGGCCGCTGGCTGCCCACCACCGCCGTCGACCAATACGCCGCCACGCTGGCTAGATGGATGGGCGTCGCCGAGGCCGATCTGGCAGCCGTCGCACCGGGTATTGGCGGCTATGCGCTGCGGAATCTGGGGTTTCTCGGGTAAAACCGGGGTATCGCAATCGAGTGAGGTTTCTGCAAAAGCAGGCGAGAAAGCATAGATTGGAAGTTGGATTCGTGCTTATCCGGTTGTTACAGACACCAGGCAGGAAGCCCCACTTGCTGGCCGACTTCGCGGCCATCGTTGTGCGTCTGAAACCGGGGCGGCGCCTCACTTCTGGTCAGAAAAGAGATATATGTTTCTGGTGTCTGTGACAACCGGATAAGCACGGTTGGATTTACAATCCATGCAAGCTTAGGGCGTAGACGGTGCCAAAAAATGCGGGGGATTTTGCGCGTGATGCTGGAATGTTACTCTAACTGATGTTACGCAGCCGCCCCGAACAACTGAAGCTGTGCGCAGGCGGTACAGAGGCGTTGATGGGTAGCTTGGCACCGCGCTTCCGGCGCGGTCATCAGCGGGCCGTCGCCAAAGGCGCTGTCACCGCGTACCAGCTGCGGTTTCTTGCCTGGCGGCAGATCGTCAAGGGTCTGCAGCAGTCCGGGCCGGGTGTGCTTGGCCGTGTGTTCGTTGCCGGCACGTACCTCGACCCCCAGCACCAGGCGGGTGCCGGCCATCAGGTAGGTGTGGTAACTATGCGATGGGCGGCCCGGCTTTCCCGGGTTGTAGGAAACGACCGCGCCTT
>JACQYA010000164.1 GCA_016208425.1 Betaproteobacteria bacterium | reverse complement strand
CTGGCGGTGGTCTCTTCGACCGACGCCGCCTGCTCGCTCGACGACTGCGACAGCGACTGCGCGGTCGCCGATACCTGACCCGCCGCGTTGGTCAGGTTGTCCGCCGCCGCGCGCACTTCCCCTATGATCCCCGTCAGCTTGACGATCAATCCTTGCAGGTTGGAGATCAAACGGCCGGTCTCGTCCCGCCCCCGAGGTTCCAGCCTTACCGTCAGATCGCCATCGGCCACTTTTTCGACGGCAATCGTCGCCAGTCCGAGAGGTACCGTGATGGCCCGGGTAATGACCCATGCGGCGAAAATGCCCAAGATCACGATCAGCGCACCAAGTGAGGCGATCCACAGAGCTGCTTGCTCGACCGCCTGCCTGAACTTCGCGGAAGCTTCCCCGGTGCGCTTGAGGTTGAGCCCCTGCAGATTCTTGAAGCCCTCGTCGAGCACCTTGTCCGCCCCCTTGATGGCCTTGTCAATCTCGCCCGAAGTCTTGCCCGCGTTAGCCAGATTGACCGCCTCATCCATTGCCAGGCGATAATTCTTGGCGCCTTGCTCGATCTGGCCCAGCAGTTTTTTCTCTTCCTCGGAGGGATCGCCCGTCCGGCGATAATCGGCGGCGGCTCTTTCGATGGTCGTCATGTCCCCGGAAAATTTTTGCGCGTAGTCACCGCCGCGTAGCACGAAATTCTTGAAGTGGTGGATACCGTCCTGCAGTCCCGAAAAACCCAGCGTGACCGCGTTTCGCTTGCGCAGGGTGCCCGACTCGAAGTCGTTCCATTCGCCGCCGATTTCCTTGAGTTTGCCCCAGGCCACCAAGCCGAGAAGAAGAGCCAAACCAATGACCACGCCGAAACCGATGCCGAGCTTGCCGGCAACTCTAAGGTCGCGCCACATAATTGACTCCTCCTGTTTCGCGGCGGTTTGTACCGCACTTCACGTTGAAACGCACAGAGGGTAAAGTTTTGTCATTCCGGGCTTGGCTCAAAATCCGGTGGCGCACCTCTGGATTCCCGCCTGCGCGGGAATGACGGGCGGTATCGATGGCACTGTCGAATCATGTTGACTGACTACCAGACTCTTCTGCTGCCCCGGTTTTCCGACCTTGGCAAACCTTTGTGCCGGACGATACCAGCGACAAATGTGCGGAAACAATACTTTATCCGATCTATGTATAGGTATTCGAGAGACTGCCTCAAAACAACTCACTGTGCGACCCGGTACGGATTAGCCGCAACTCGCCATTTATCACATCGCCGGTTTTGTCGTAAATCAATAGCCAGTCCGATCCAACATGGCACTCGCGGACATTCTTGCAATCTCCCGAAAGCGCATGGTCGCAATGCTTGACCATCAGCGGGCGATCATTCATCAGATCCCTGACGACATTGCGCAATTTTTCCCAATCATAGCGGCCGGCCCCCTTTATTCGCTTCTTGTCGGACTTGAATTAGCCCGTTTCCTTCAACTTTCTCGACATCAACGCCCCTTAGTCCCTTATCGGCCATGTCTTTACAGGCTCTGACAAGATTGCTGTTTTTAACGGGCGCGGACAACGGGTTGTGCAATGTTAACCGCGAAGCCAAAAACCGGCGGGATTTGCGGGTTCCCTGCCGGTCTCGGGCACCTACAGATCATCCAGCGTCGTCTCCTCGACCTTTCCTGCCTTCGCCGCCAGAATCGCCGCCACCGTCGTCGGATTAGGGCGCGGCATCGCCATCGGCAAACCGCCTGTTTCTACAACACTGCGCAAAAACAAGCGAATTGCCGTGCTCACATCCAGACCCATCCCCTTCAACACAGCAGTCGCTTCACGCTTCAATTCCGCCTCAACCCTGGAACGTACATCGACAGTCATCATGATTCACCTCTTAAAACGTAGCTACAATGCAACACCATTGTAGCTACGTTTGCCGGAACATCAAACTGCCCGGCGAAAACGCATCATCAGGAGGCCGGGTCGCCGCCACCTCTGCGGCGCCTTCCGCACCGGTCGGCGGGGCGATTTTTTCGCCCGACAACACCCTGTCTATTTCGGTGGCGCATCATCGGGATCGCCAGTCATCTCGGAACAGATGGACAAAGCAACTCCGCCATTCCGGGCTGACCAGTGGTTGCTTGGCGACTGGCGGCTACCCACGGCTGTCGTCGAGGCGGAAGAAGGTCATCGTCTGTTGCAGTTGCTCGGCCTGCGAGCCGAGCTCCTCGGCGGTCGCCGCCAGCTCTTCGGACGCCGAGGCGTTCTGCTGCGTCGCCTGGTTGAGCTGGCCCATCGCGCCGTTGATCTGCGCCACGCCGCTCGATTGCTCGGACGACGCCGAGGCGATCTCCTGCACCAGGTCCGAGGTCTTGCGTATCGTCGGAACCATTTCGGTCAGCAGCGTGCCGGCGCGCTCGGCCTGCTTGACCGAGGAGCCGGCGAGGTTGCCGATCTCCTGCGCGGCAACCTGCGAGCGCTCGGCCAGCTTGCGCACTTCGGCGGCGACCACCGCGAAACCTTTGCCGTGGTCCCCGGCGCGCGCCGCTTCGATCGCGGCGTTGAGCGCCAGAAGGTTGGTCTGGTAGGCGATGTCGTCGATGATGCCGATCTTGCCGGCGATGCTCTTCATGTCGTCCACGGTCTTGTTCACCGCTTCCCCCCCCTCCGCCGCTTCCCTCGCCGCCTTCGAGGCCATGCCGTCGGTGACGCGGGCGTTCTCGGTGTTCTGCGAGATCGAGGCGGTCATCTCCTCCATGCTGGCGGTGGTCTCTTCGACCGACGCCGCCTGCTCGCTCGACGACTGCGACAGCGACTGCGCGGTCGCCGATACCTG
>JACQYA010000024.1 GCA_016208425.1 Betaproteobacteria bacterium | reverse complement strand
GTGGACCATGCCGATCCGGGATTGGAAAGCTGCGCTAAACCGGTTTATTATCCAATTTGATGACCGGATGCCACAGCGTTAAACGAAAACCCGTTTACACAAAATTCAGGACACCCCCCAGTTAAGCACTAGATTGTGTCGTCACGATATTGCAAGCCAGAGGACAAGGCAACGTATGTGGGCTGCTGCCAGAAATGATGCAACGTTTTTGGCGTAGCGCGTAAGCGTCGGCCATTCGCGTGCACCACAGTTTATAAAAAAATTACTTTAACATATCTCGTGACGACACTATCTAAACCATGCCTATCCGGTTGACGCCCAAGGACACTATGGGTAGTGGGTTTGGAAATCGGCGAAATTGCGGCAACGCGGGTGCGGCGATCCTCGCCAAGCCCAGCGGGACAAGGACGCACGTCCGTCGTGGGGCGGTTTTGATGGGCTTTCCCGGAACACCATATTTAGTGGCATTGGACGCCAACCGGATAGGCATGGAACGAACAGGTAGGGCTACACCCGCTCCTCCAGCGCCGTCATCAGCGGGTGATTGCAAAGGCATTGTCACCGCGCACCGATTTTGGCTTGCGTGGCATCGGCAGGCCACCGTGGCCAAGCATCCACGCTTCAATATGCACTTCACGCCGACATCGGCGTCGTGGATTGACGCCATCGATGAGTACATCGCTCACCACAATACCAAACCCAAGCCGTTCATCTGGACCAAAAGCGCTCGCGATATCCTGGAAAAGGTCATTCGCGCCAACAGCCGTTTAAGTTCTAAACAGAATGCAACACTACACTAGCCTTCTCGGGCACTGCCGCTCCTTCGCTCACGCTCTCGCTCCATCCGCCTTTCACGCTTCCGCCTTCCTGCCTGCCTTCCCTCGGCGCGACTTTGCTTTCCGCGCTTCGTTCGGCTTACGCCGAGCCGGTACTATGCAGGCTCTGACTCCTGCCGCCTTCACCGGGGCGACAGGTCTCCCCGCTTGTCTCGCGCAAACTTCCCAACATTCCGCATCCAACCACGAAGGTGACCCGGACATCGCTTTCCACGCCATTCCATAGTGGTAGAACAAATTTACCGTGCCGACAATGAACCGGGCGCTCATTTGATCCTGTCCGCGACAGGCCTTGCATCGCGGCCAAGGCCGCTCCCACATGCTGGCGGCGGGGACATTCGGCGCATGTTGCGCCAGCATCCACGGCCATCGATCCGATCAGGGCGTCTATAATGACAGCCTGCCCAGTTCGTTTAGCCCGGATCGACAATCAACAATGACTACGCAACCCTCCAAGAATCTTGAAACCTTCCCCAACCCCGCGCCGCAACGCGATTTCCATATTCACATGGAGATCCCGGAATTTACCTGCCTGTGCCCGAAAACCGGCCAGCCCGATTTCGCGACGCTGGTTCTCGATTACATCCCGGAGAAAAGCTGTGTCGAACTGAAGAGTCTCAAGCTCTACATCTGGTCGTTCCGCAACGAGGGCTGCTTTCACGAAGACGTGACCAACCGCATCCTCGACGATCTGGTCGCGGCGACCCAACCGCGTTTCATGCGCCTGACCGCCAAGTTCTATGTGCGTGGCGGCATCTTCACGAATGTCGTCGCCGAGCACCGCGAGAAGGGATGGACGCCGGCGCCCCGCGTCGATCTGGCGACTTTCGATACGCAGTCCAACACCCGAGGCTAGAAACATGACCTTACAGGCCCAACTTGCCGACGATCTGCTCGATCGCCTGGAAACGCTGCTCGACGACGACGCACTGGCGGAAGCGATGCGCCTGGACGAAATTCAGGGCTATCTGTGCGCCGCGCTGGCCGGGCCGCAAGCCATGCCGGAAGCGCTTTGGCTGGAGGCCACTCTCGGCGATGACGAAGCGCAGGCGAGCGACGCCGGGCGCGAAGCCGCCGGGCTGTTGCGCCGTTTCGCCGCTGCGCTGGCCATTGATCTGGCCGGCGGCGCCCCGCCCGTCCTGCTGCTCTACCCCAAGGAAGGCAACGAGGACAGTCCGAGCGACTATCTTCCCTGGTGCCAGGCCTATCTGTACGGAATCGACTCTGCCGAAGACGACTGGTTCGATTTTCTCGGCGACGGGGAAGACGGAACCACCGAGGCCGACGACGAGGAAATTTCCTGGCTCGACGAACGCATTTTCCCGGTCATGCTGCTCGCCGGCGAAGCCGAGGCCGCCGCCCGCGAAAATGGCGAGGAATGGCCGGAAGGCGACGAGCGCCAGCAACTGGAGGACGACTGCGAGGACGATCTGCCACAGGCGGTAGCCGACATCTATCGCTTCTGGCTCGCCAAGCGCGGCGTCGGGACGATACGCCGCGAAGACCCCAAGGTCGGCCGCAACGACCCCTGCCCGTGCGGCAGCGGGAAGAAGTTCAAGCAATGCTGCGGGGCGTCGTAACCGATTGTCCCCAGATGAAAATCCCGCGCATTTTTGCAGGAGCGGTCTTGGCTGCCATTGGATGCTTCCACCGCAAATCGCGGCCAAGACCGCTCCTGCAGGATGGCGGCCGCCCCTCCTTTCAAGGCCCGACAACCATGCTTCACATCCCGTCTCTTGCACGCACCCTGTTCCTGTTCTCGGCGCTGAACGCGCTCGCCCAGCCGGCATTACCCGGCAACCCAAGCGCGCTGATCGCGGTCGGCAGCGGCCCCTATGCGCTGGCGATCAACACGACGACCAACCGGATCTACGCCGCGAACAGCGCCAGCAATAACGTCAGTGTCATCGACGGCGCGAGCAATGCCGTCGTCGCCACGGTTACCGCCGGCG
The DNA here is from genome assembly GCA_016208425.1 of Betaproteobacteria bacterium. GTDB lineage: Bacteria > Pseudomonadota > Gammaproteobacteria > Burkholderiales > Rhodocyclaceae > JACQYA01. The sequence goes on along the minus strand of JACQYA010000024.1, from coordinate 28,483 downwards.
TCACGCCATCCGGCATTGCGGCCAACCCGGCGAGCAACCGCATCTACGTCGCCAACTATGGAAGCGGCGAGCTGACGGTCATCGACGGCGCGACCCACGCCACTAGCAAGGTGGCGCTTGGCTCCGGCGCCGTCGCCGTCGCGGTCAACCCGACGACGAACAAGATTTACGTAGCCAACAAGGCGAGCAACACGATTTCGGTGATCGATGGCGCGAGCAACGCCATCGCCACCGTCGATGCGTTCGGGCAACCCAACTTTCTCGCCGTCAACCCGCTCACCAACCGCATCTATGTGGCGAATACGACGACCAACGTGGTGGTCATCGACGGCGCCAGCAACAAGATTCTCGCCAAGGTGGATGCCGGATCGGTGCCTTATGGCCTGGCCGTCAACCCGACGACCGACAAGATCTACGTCGCCAACTACAACCGCGATACCGTCGCCATCATCGACGGCACCAGCCATACCGTGACCGCCACCAGAATCGCCACCCGCCCCAACCCGAGAGCGCTGGCGGCCAACCCGGCGACCAACAAGATTTTCGTCGCCAACGATTTCAGCAGCAGCCTGACCGTCATCGACGGCGCGACCGGGGCGACGAGCGCGCTGGCCGCCAAAGTCAGCCTGCCGCATTCCATCGCCGTCAACCCGACCAACAACCGCGTATACGTCACCAACTTCGACGACAACACGGTGACGGTGCTCGATGGCGCCGGCCAGCCGCTGGTTTTCGCCCCACCACCCCCTCCACCGCCCCCACCTCCCCCGGTCGTTCTCACCGTCGCCAATACCGGCAGCGGCGTCGTCACCAGCGGCCCCGCCGGCATCAACTGCGGCGCGACGTGCACGGCAAACTTTCCGCTGGGCAGCGCAATCACCTTGAGCGCGACGCCCGCCATCGGCTACACGCTGGCCGGCTGGGGCGGCGCGTGTACCGGCAAGGGCGCGTGTACGGTCGTCCTCGATGCCGCGAAAAGCGTCACCGCCAGCTTCGGGCTGACGCCTTTCGGGCGGCTCGCCTCGGGCTTCGCCCATAGCTGCGGGCTGGCGCGCGACGGCACGGTGCAGTGCTGGGGCGACAACGGCAACGGCCAGTTGGGCAACGGCACGAAAACGTCGTCGCCGAAACCGGTCGCGGTCGGCGGCCTGAGCAACGTCGTCGCACTGGCCGCCGGCTACGCCCACACTTGCGCGCTGATCGGCAACGGCAGCGTGCAGTGCTGGGGCCGCAACGATTTCGGACAACTCGGCAACGGCACGAGGAACCCTTCCACCACCCCGGTTCCCGTGAACGGGCTGAGCAACGCCAGCGCGATCAAAGCCGGCGTCGACCATACCTGCGCCATTGCAGCCGGCGCGGTGCACTGCTGGGGATACAACATTGCCGGCCAGTTGGGCAATGGGTCGACAGCGTCTTCCAACACACCGGTTGCGGTAAGCGGGCTGGCCGGCGCCAACGCGCTCGCCGGCGGCTGGTATCACACCTGCGCCGGCATGGCGGGCGGAGCCGCGCACTGCTGGGGCGCCAACAACACCGACCAGCTGGCCAATACCGTGACCGTCCAGACGTCCGCGCCTCTGGCGGCGACCGGCGTCGCCGGAACGACCTATATCGCGGCGGGAAGCTATTTCACATGCAGCCTGAACAACAGCGGCGCGGTGCACTGTTGGGGAGCCAACAACCACGCTCAGTTGGGTAGCGGCGCGGCCGCCCGTTCCGCCACACCGCTCGCCGTTCCCGGCGTAAGCAACGCCGCCGGCCTTGCCGCCGGCCACGGCCACGCCTGCGCCGTCGCCGGCGGCGCAGTCCAGTGCTGGGGCGCCAACAACAACGGCCAGTTGGGCAACGGCTCGACAGTGCAGTCCAGCGCGCCGGTAACCGCCAGCGGACTCAACTCAGTCACTGCTGTATCCGCCGGACACAGCCATAGTTGCGCACTGACTACCGACGACCGTGTGCTGTGCTGGGGCCGGAACGACTCCGGCCAACTCGGGAGCGGCGTGTCGACCTCGTCCAATGTGCCGGTGGCGGTCAAGGCGATATTTGGCGCAAGTGTCACGCCTACCGCAAAGTGACTCGTTTTTCAGAGTCATATTCGTATCCTTTTTGTGGGGCGGATGATGAATCGGGGGCAGCCGATCAATCTGAGGTGTGAGCAACGAAGTGAGCCGGGGCGCCGGGTGAGAACGATTGACGCGCGTAGTGTCAGGCGTGCGCGGATTGTGTTGCTGGTTGCAGAGGGCGCTGGCAATCACGAGATTGCGCGACGGCTTCAAATCGGCCGGAGCCAAGCCATCGCGTGGCGCAATCGTTTTGCCCAAGGAGGCATAGCGGCGATTTCTGCCGACTTGCCGCGCAGTGGCCGCAAGCCGCGTATTGATGCGGCGGAGATTGCGCGCGTGACGACGCAAACCACACCCGAGGGCGCCACACGCTGGAGCACGCGCAAACTGGCCGCCAAACTTGGCATTTCGGACATGGGCGCCGCGGTTCCGCCACGCAAAAACAGAAAGGGGCAACGAAGCTGTGACAGGCACCTTTACCGGCATCGCCACCTCGTCGGGAACGCATTTCCGCACCTCAAGCGCTGGCGGGGTATCGCCGCGCGCTACGCCAAAAACGCCGCATCATTCCCGGCCGCAGCCCACATACGCTGTCTCGTGCTTCGGCCCGCCATCTCGTGACGACGCAATCTAGACGTAGCCTGAAGCTGGAAACCGCGCCAATAGTGCTACTTACTTGCGCGCCTTGTCCGTCGCACCCAAACGCTCCTGGATCGTCTCGACCAGGCCCTGCGCCGCATCCTCGACCATGTCGAGCACCATATCGAAGCCGTGGCCGAGACCGTAGTAAGGATCGGGCACTTCGTCGTCGTCGAAGTGGTTCGCGTAATCCATGAACAGGCCGAGCCGGTCATATTTTTCCGGCGGGCAGATGCGTTTCAGGACTTCGATGTTGTTGTGATCCATCGCCAGGATCATGTCGAAGTAATCGAGATCCTGCGGTGCGACCTTGCGCGCGCGCATCTCGGAAAGGTCGTATCCCCGGCTCGCCGCCGCGCGCTGCGTGCGCGCATCGGGCGCCTCGCCGACGTGGTAACCGTGCGTGCCGGCCGAATCCACCTCGACCCGCCCTTCCAACTTGTTCTGCCGGAGAAAATGGCGCAGAACACCTTCTGCGGTAGGCGAGCGACAAATGTTGCCCATACAGACGAAAAGAACCTTAATCATCACATTTCCAATCAATATGTTACAACAAATTTCACCCATCGCATGAGGCGCCGGAACAGCATATTGCGCACCCATAGAACCAGATAGTTACCGACTCATTTTGGCGAGCAAAATCGACGTGTCGCCCCCGTTTTTTTATCTCACCTTGGCGAAAACCTCAGTTGGATGAAGCGCGCGCCGTGATAGGGGGCGATAAAACGCCCGCTATCACCCTCTTTATTACCCTTACTTAAGGGTAATTACCCCTTTTCTCACCCACGTTGCCCCCGGCCCACACTTGGCACTCCACGGCACCCGCCGACGACTGCTCGCGCAAAACACGCCGCACCTTGTCGCGGCTGACTCCTGGGCATGTCTGCTCCAGTTCGCTGATCGTAACTCCACCCGCCCTGCCCGCCAGTCGCTCAATACCAATCAGCACCTGATCACGCTTGGCGCCGCGCGGCGCTTTGACCTCTCCCACCCGCTCGGCAAGCTCGCGGCAGGCGCTTTTCATGATCGACAGCACATAGTTGATATACGGCCACGGATCGTGCTGGCCTTCGTGCCCTCCCCGCGAGCTTTGCTCCAGGGTCTCGTATCGAGGGGCTGTGAACAGTCCCTCTGTAACCAATTGACTGTTAACGACTATTTCGACGGGATGACGGCAGTGGCATTCCTGCGATTGCCGCGGGCAAGCCCGCCCCACCGCCATCCGTTGACCTTGAGTCTCCCGGTTCTACGCCTCACTTGCCGGCCGGCTTTCTCTCCCCCGCCGCCACCGCGAACGGCAGCCAGTTTTCCGGCGGCGGCAGCGGGCAGGTGGCGAACGGGGTGAAGGCGCAGGGCGGGTTATAGGCGAAGTTGAAGTCTAGCGTGAGCACCCCCCCGCCTGTCGCCCGAGATTTCAGGAAACGCCCGCCGCCGTAACTCTGCCGGCCGCTGGTGCGGTCGCGGAAAACGAAGAAGATTTCCTGCCCGTTCACCGACATCGGCAGCAACGCGACCGTTTGCCCGGCGACATCGAAGATCGCGCGATGCGTGACGTCGACGGCCTTCAGCTCGCCGCTGACGTTCGGGACTTCCATTTTGAGCGGCGCGGCGAGTTGCTGCCAGTCGGCCGCGACGCGCCACGCCGGGTCGTAGCCGAAACAGCTCACCTCCGGCAGCGTCCGTCTGGCGGCCCAGTTGCGGTCGCGCAGGCGCACGGCGAGACGGCCTCCGCGTTCGATGACGAAGAACATCAGCGAGCCGATACTGACGCTGCTCGGCGAACCGCTGTGGTCGGTATGCAGCGCCTGCCAGCGAGCCTGACAACTATCGGCGAAGGCGCCGCCGTTTTCCACGGCCGCGCCGCCATCGGCTGCGGCCTGCCAGGCCAGGCTCGTTCCCGCGACGCGCAGCGTGCCCAGCCGCGCCGGCCCGTCCGGCAAGACGACCGCGCAACCCGGCGCACCGCCTACCGTGTTTTCGCCATCCTCCAGCCAGATCAGGCCGATCAGCCCCAGCCAGCTATCCGGCCCGGCCAGTTCGGCTTGCCGCGCGGCCTGCCAGCGTCGGTGCGAGGAAACGGCATCCATCTTGCTTCCTTTCTTGCCCGATCAGGGCGCGATTTGCAGTTGCTGCGGGTCGAGCAGCAGAAAGCGGGCAAAGCGCCCCGCTTTCCGGTCGCCGTCGTCGCTGACGATGACGATGCGCTGCCGGCCACCGATCGTCGCCGGGCTGATGCCTTCGGCGTGTTCCAGCCCGTGCAGTCCCGGAATCGTGACCTGCCGCGCCGACGCGCCCGGTTGGCCGCTCCAGAACCAGAGCTGGAACGGCAGCGGCTCGCGGCCGGCCGGCCCGGCGATCAGCAGGTAGCCGTCGAGGAAGGGGAGGTAAGACATGCCGCGTATTCCGTTACCGCCCAAGGCCAGCGTTTCCAGGGTGGGCGAGACGTGCGGCGCTTCGTCGACGTCGAAGATTGCCGAGGGATTCTCCACGGTGGCAACGATGGCTTGCCGGTCGAGCAGTGGGCTGCGAAAACCCAGCAGCAAGCGCTGCCCGTCGGCGCTGATTTCCAGCGCCTCGATATTCAGCCCGCCATCGATCTTTACGTCGCGTACTCCCGCTGCCGCCGCAAGCACCGGATGCGCCGCCAGCAAAGCGGCCTTAAATCCTTGCGCTACCTTGGTCGCAGCCACCCGCCGGCCATCGACGCGGAAGCGGGCCAGCTTGTTGCGCCCCTTTTTCTCGTCCCCGTCGCCGTCGCGCGAATGCGAGGTGATGGCGTAGATGTTTCCCGAACGGTCGACTGTCAGCCCTTCGAGATCGTCCAGCTTCCAAAAGCTATCGCCCCCTTCAAAAAACCCGGGGGTTAGCGCCGTGCTATCGACCTTTCCGTCGGCGCTTATCGTGAGCAGGCGGAACGGATGCGCCTTCTCGTCTTCGGCGACCAGGAAACGCCCGTCGGGGAGCTGTACGATGGCCGATGGCTCATAGATGCCGGTCAGGGTCTGGAACATGGGGGGCTCGCGGGATTAGATTTTCGGGGAGACACAAGAATTGGTTCACTGGGTTTCCCCGCTCAGGGCTTGTCGAATTACAGAAACGGCCTTGATCGCGAACAGCGCGATCACCCCGCCGACAACGCCGAAGAGCGCGTCGAGCGAAAGCGGCGTCAAAGCCTTGAGCGCGCCGCCGATTCCGGCGACCTGGCCGGCCATCGCCGCCGCGTACCCGATACCGTGATGAACCGGCGGGATACCGTGCGTCAGGATACCGCCGCCGACCAGGAACATCGCAGCCGTGCCGATCACGGTCAACGCCTTCATCAGCCCCGGCGCGGCGAGCAGCAGCCCCCGGCCGAACGCGCGGGCCGGCGCGTGGCGCTTCCGCAGCAGGTAAAGCCCGAGATCGTCCAGCTTGACGATGCCGGCGACCAGGCCGTAGACGCCCAGCGTCATGAGCAGGCCGATACCGGCCAGCACCGCGACCTGCGAGGCGAAGGGCTGGCCGGCGACGGTGCCGAGCGCGATGACGATGATTTCGGCCGACAGGACGAAGTCGGTGCGGATCGCGCCCCGGATCTTGTCGGCCTCGACCGCCGCCAGATCGACGCTCGCGTCGGCCAGCGCCGAAAGCTGTTCGGCGTGGTGCGCGCGGTCTTCGGCGGGGCTGTGCAGCCATTTGTGCGCCAGCTTCTCGGCGCCTTCGAGACACAGGTAGAGGCCGCCAAACATCAGCAGCGGCGTGACCGCCCACGGCGCCAGGGCGCTGGTCGCCAGCGCCGCCGGCACCAGGATCAGCTTGTTTTTCAGCGATCCGACACCGACCGCCCAAACCACCGGCAACTCGCGCTCGGCGCGCACGCCGGACACCTGCTGCGCGTTCAGCGCCAGGTCGTCGCCGAGCACGCCCGCCGTCTTTTTGGCGGCGACCTTGGTCATCGCGGCGACGTCGTCGAGGATCGTCGCGATGTCGTCGAGCAGGGCGAGCAGGCTGGCTCCGGCCATGAGATTAAAACGGGCAGTCGTTGAAAGGGGCAATTTCGGCCGGGCGCCGCATCTCCCTCAGCCAGCCCTTGAGCCGCTTGGTGTCCTCGAAGGCGAGCAGATCTCGTTCGAGATCGCGGATCGCGTTGCGCGCGCCGGCGATGTCGCGGGCGAGCGCGCGCATCAGCGTTTCGGGGGAAAGCTCGGCGAACGGCGAGATGGCGAACTGCTGCCTGAACCGCCCTTCGACAAAATGCATTCGCTGAGGTTGTCGATCGCGGACTGGTCGATGTGCTCCAGCTCCAGTTGCAGCTCCAGCAATTGCAGCAGGTTGTTTTTCTGGTAGGCCTGGTTGGCGCGCTGCATCAAGGCGGTTTTCCGCGCGCGCTCCTGCGGGTCGGGTTCGCGGTCGGGGTGCAGCGCGCTCGCCAGCTTGCGGTAGACCTCGCGGATCGACTGGCTGATCTGTTGTTCTTCGGCCTCTTGCCGCGCTTCCTGGGCAAGCTGTTTGGCGGATTTCTTGCGTTTTGACCGGCGGTCTGCGCGCGCTTGCGCATCGGCGTCGAAGCGCGCCTGCTTTTCCTCGAATTGCGCCTGCGCGCGCTGGAGAATTTCTTCGGGCGAGCCGAGATCCGCATCGCCGCCGAGATCGATATCCAGCATTTCTTCAAGCGCCGATTTCATGCCCTGCATGGCGTCCGCTTCTTCTTGGTCGTAGTCGGACCGGCTGTGCCGGTTGTAAGCGGCCTTCAGCACCGGATCGTCGCGATCCGCCAGCAGTTGGCCCGCCAGCTCGGTCACCAGCTCGACGATCATGCGCCGCTCGGTTTTGGTCAACCCTTTCCGATCGCTCGCCCGATCCAGGAAATGCACCATCCTGACCCGCAAATCGACCGAAGCTTCGACCAGCGGAAGCATCTCGCCGGTGTATTTTTGCTGGTAGGGCGGCACCGCGGCCTCCCAGGCGGCCAGCCGGGAACGCTTCTTTTCGATGTCCTTGATAAGCTTGTTGAACGCCTTCTGCCCCTTGGAAAGCAGGGCGCGGTCGCCGACGATGCTGACGGTTTTGAGGCGGGTGCGGTGCATGGTCTGATTCTTTGCGGGAGATGGTCGATAGCGGATGGTGGCGCGCGGAGCGGTAAAACGTACCACAGCGCGAGAACCGTGAGCAACAGCAAAGCGCCCCTATAGTTGTAACTATCATAAACAATAAAGATATAACCGACAAGAATATAATGGATTCATAATGTTAGCCGCAAAAAAATTGGGCGGCAGGGAACGCCCGTTATCTGTAGAATCAATGCGATCCTTTTTCCCTTTTTTTACTTCCACTCTCCCGCATGAGCGCACGCTTGGTTCTGTCCGTCCTCGTCCCCTTTGTGGCCGGCGCGGTGCAATGGTTGTTATGGGACTACGTCAAACCCTACGTCTGGTTTTTCTTCTTTCCGGCGGCGTTTTTCAGCGCCTGGATCGGGGGGCTGGCTGGCGGCCTTGCCGGAACGGTCGTCGGGGCGTTGCTGGTCTGGTATGTCTTCATCCCCAGCCCCTTCTCCTTCGCGCTGGATGCTCCGGCGGCCGCTTTTTCCATCGTGGTATTCGTGTTCATGGGCGGATGTTTTGCTTTTTTCTTCGACCGCCTGCAACGGGCCTTGCGCCGCGCCGACGAGGCGCTCGAAGCGCTGCGGCAGCGTTCCGCCGAACTGGAGCGCAGCAACCGGGAGCTCGACGACTTTGCCTGCATCGCCTCGCACGACCTCAAGGAACCCCTGCGCGGCCTGCACAATTACGCCAGCTTCCTGCAGGAAGACTACGCCGCCCGCCTCGACGACGAGGGCAGGCGCTACCTCGACCGCATGCAGCGGCTGGTGGAGCGGCTCACGGCGCTGATCGACCGCCTGCTCGCCTATTCCCGCGTCGGCTCCAAAGAGCTCCCCATGGAGCCGGTCGCGCTGGATACGCTTCTCGACGATGTCGTCGCGGATTTGCAGCCCTTCCTGGCGGAACAGGGCGTCGGGCTGGTGCGCGCCACGCCGCTGCCGACGCTCACCTGCAACGCTCTGCGCGTGGGCGAAGTGTTCCAGAACCTCATCACCAACGCAGCCAAGTACAACGACAAGCCGGAAAAGCGGGTCGAGATCGGTTGCGGCGCGACAGAAAAGCCTCCCGTCTTTTATGTCCGGGACAACGGGATCGGCATCGCGCCGCAGCATAGCGACAGCGTGTTCCGCATCTTCAAACGCCTCCACGAACAGGAGAAATTCGGCGGCGGCACCGGCGCGGGGCTTACCATCGCCAGGAAGATCGTCGAGCGTCACGGCGGCCGCATCTGGCTGGAATCGACCCCCGGCGAAGGCACTACCTTTTTCTTCACGTTGAGCGGACACCCTTCATGAGCGCACCCAGACCACAGACCATTCTCATCGTCGAGGACAGCGATGACGACTATTTCGCCACCGCGCGGGCGCTCAAGAAAGCGGGGCTATCCAACCCCTTGCGGCGTTGCATCAACGGCGATCAGGCGCTGGACTACATGTACCGGCGCGGCGAATTTTCCGATTCCCCGGATCTCGCCGAACCGGCGGCCGCACCGAAACCCGGCATCATCCTGCTCGACCTGAACCTGCCCGGCACGGATGGGCGCGAAGTGCTGCGCGTGCTCAAGCACGACCCGGTGCTGCACAAAATCCCCGTCATCGTATTGACGACATCCGGCGCCGAACAGGACATCCAGCGTTGCTACGATGCCGGCGCCAACAGCTACGTGCAAAAGCCGGTCGACATGCACGGCTTTGTGGTGGCGATGACACGCCTGAAGGAATACTGGTTCGAGGTGGCGGTTCTGCCGAGGAGCGACGCCCCGTCATGACCCCGACCCTCCTGTTCGTCGACGATAGCGATCACGACCTGCTCGCCTACCGCCGCGCGCTGCGCGACACCGGCTACGCGATCGAGACGGCGCAAACCTTGGCCGCCGGTCTGGCGATGGCGGCCGAATGCAGGCCGGCCATGATTCTGCTCGACTACAACCTGCCGGACGGCCATGGCCTGGAATTCATCCGCCGGCTGGGCGAACTTGAAATCGGGGAGATGCCGGTCACGGTGATGCTCACCGGTTCCGGCGACGAGGAGGTGGCGGTCGCCGCCATGAAGTCCGGGATCAGCGATTATTTGATCAAGGACATAGCGGGCGGCCACCTCAAGCTGCTGCCGACGGTGATCGCGCGGGCGCTGCGCGAGCGCGCCCAGCAACAAACCCGGAGAGAAGCGGAGAACAAGCTGCTGCTGGCCGCCAACGTCTACCACAACATTACCGAGGGCGTTGTCGCCACCACGCCGGACGGCACCATCGTCCTGGTCAACCCGTCCTTCTGCGCCATGACCGGCCACGCCGCGAAAGATCTGATCGGCGCCAACCCGCGCATCGTCAAATCGAACCGGCACGAGGCCGCCTTTTACCAGGATCAGTGGGGCCGCATCGACCGGGACGGTTGCTGGCAGGGCGAGATATGGAACCGCCGCAAGGACGGCAGCCTGTTTCTGGCGCGCGAGACCATCACGGCCATCCGCGACGACGGCGGCCGGCTCCAGCACTACGTGGCCGTATTGACCGACATCACCGAAGCGCGGCAGGCGGAAGAGTTCCTCATCCGCCAAGCCTACCACGACGCTTTGACCGGCCTGCCCAACCGTTCCCTGTTCACCGACCGGCTGCGCCATCAAATCGCCTACGGACAACGGCAAAAAACCGCCATGGGTATCCTCTTCATCGATCTCGACGGCTTCAAGGAAGTCAACGATGCGTGCGGCCACGAGATTGGCGACGAGTTGCTGAAAATGGCCGCCGCCCGCCTGCGCGTCTGCGTGCGTGAATCGGACACCGTTGCGCGGCTGGGCGGCGACGAGTTCACCGCCATCGTCAACGATCTGGAAAACGACGCTGCCGTAGCGCATGTGGCGCAAAAGATGCTCGACCAAATGAGCGAACCCTTCTCTATCGGGCGGCACGACCTGAAAATATCTGTCAGCATCGGCATCGCCATTTTTCCCCGCAACGGCGACACCGCCGCCGGATTGCTCAAATCGGCCGATGAGGCCATGTACCGGGCAAAGCGCGCGGGCAAGGCTTGCTACGCTATCGCGTAGCGCCCGCTTTGCGCCGGGCAACAGGAAATCGCTCTACCCCGGGCCGCATCGACAACCCGCCCACCGCGCAAATATCACTGTGCGGCCGACCCGGGTTTGCTAGGATGTGCAGGGTATGCGCACCAGAGGTGTTATGTTTCAACCCGCGCCCGGACTAGCCGGACGAAACGACACGGAAGCGCTTACGCCTCCCCCGTGTTCGATTATTCCCCTGAAGGGGGCAACCGGAGTTTGTTTTCGATGAAATCCACGGCGAATCGCGAACCCCGCAAGCGGCCGTTCAATCTGTTGTTAAACCAAGGAACCGTGCGGCAAGCGCGGGACTTTACAGACAACCTTTCGGCGACCGTCGAGCTGCTATTGGCCGATTACGTGGCCAAACAGAACGAAGCGCTGCTTTCCAGACAACAGCTTGGGGATGCGGTTGCCGAAGCATGGAACCAGTTCCATGCGACACATGCCCCGTTTGCCGACGATTACTCACCCCTGTGATGACCCGGCCGTGATGCTGCGACGACCGCGATGACACAATTCGACGTTCATCGAAATTTGGGGAAGAACCGGACAGTCATTCCCTATGTTGTTGTCGTACAGTCATCCTGTTCCAACAAATCGCGGCGACGGGTGGTTGTGCCTCTGGTTTCGGCTGCCGTACTCGGCGAGGTCATCAGTCTTCCCGCATCGGCGATCAACCCAGTGTTCACCGTTGAAGGTGTCCGGGTGGTTCTGAACCCCCTGGAAATCGTTTCGGTTCCCGTAGAAGCTTTGGGCGAGCGGGTCGGTTCATTATCCGGCGAAAGCGATTTGATCGTTGGCGCGCTGGACGCGCTGTTCTCGCGAGCCTGGCGCTAAACCGTCGAGCAACAGCCCCCCGATCCCCCACCACTCCCCCACCCCGGCACAGCCGGTACAGAACAAGAAAGAACCCGGCCATGCGCAACCCTGCCCCCCTCTCGCGCGAAACCTTGCGCGAACAGCGCTTCGGCGAAATCTGGAAATTCCGGTTGAACGACGTTTTCGCCGACATCGCCCCCTACTACGACCGCGCCAACGTCGTCGCCAGCCTCGGCCTGTGGCGCTGGTTTCGCGGGCAGTTCATGTCCTCGATGGCCTTGCGCCCGGGGCAGCGGGTACTCGACGTTTGCGCCGGCACCAACGCGGCCGGCATCGCGCTGTTGGAGCGCGAGCCGCGCCTGCGGGTGTACGCCATCGACCGCAGCGAGGCGATGCAGGCCGTCGGCCGGGCGCGCGCGGCGTCCCGGGGGCTGGCGATCGGCAGCACGATAGGCGACGCGCACGACCTGCCCTTCCCCGACAACCACTTCGACATCGTCACCCTGCAATGGGCGTCGCGCCATCTGCGCATGGGGCGGGTGCTCGCGGAAGTGCGGCGCGTCCTCAAGCCCGGCGGCCAGTTCCACCATTGCGACATGCTGCGCCCGGCGAACCCGCTGGTGGCGAAGCTCTATTTCCGCTACCTGAGCGTGAGCCTCGATGTCACGTCCCTGCTCTTCCGCAGCGGCAAACCGGCGCGCGGCTGCCGGCGCTACTTCCTCGACGCGCTCGACATGTTTTACACCGCCGAAGAGCTGTCCGATCTGTTGCGGGAGGCCGGACTGGCCGACGTGGCGCACAAGAAACTCCTGGCCGGCATGATCGGCGTGCATCGCGCGAGCAAACCCGGGGCCGGTGAAATCGGCGGGGAGCAACCCGGTCTATAGGCGCCTGACGATGCGCCGCGCTTCGCTCACCGCCTCTACGGGTTGCCTGGCGGGCAGACAACAAAAAGCCGACGGGCATCTGGAACCGCGCTAAAGCCACGCCGGCATCGCCGCCGCCAACGCCTGTTTTTCGGCCACGACGTTGCCGGCCAGCGCAAAGCCGAGCACCTGCCCCGACGAGTTCTCGAAGCGGGCGCGCATGCCGTCGGCGCTGCTTTCTTCGCGCCATTCTCCGGTAGCGCCGGCCGGTGGCGGGCAGACGACGGCCGGGCAAGCGGGCGTTTTGACGGCGACCGGCATGGCCGGGTAGCGCACCGCGCAGGGCGTTCCGGCCAGCGTTTTTGCCAGGGCGCGCGCCTGCTGCATGATCGGCATCACGAAGGGCAGGTTGAGGCCGCAGACTTCGGCGCAGTCGCCGACGGCAAAGATGTCGGCCGCCGAGGTGGCGAGCTGGCGGTCGGCCACGATGCCGCGCGCGACCGCCAGACCGGCCGCCTGGGCGAGCGCGATTTCCGGCTTGAGGCCGACGGCGGAGAGCACCAGATCGGCCTCGTAGCTCGCGCCGCCCGAGCCGGTGAGCCGATAGCCGCCGCCGTATTTATCGGCCCGCGCCACGCTGGCGCCGAAGTGGAAGCGAACGCCGGCCGCTTCCAGGCGACGGCGGAAATAATCCGCCGTCGCCGCCGGCAACAAGCGGCCCAGCGGCTGCGGCGCGATGTCGAAGACCTGTACCCGAAAACCGGCGCCGGCCAGATCGTTGGCGAACTCGCAGCCGACCAGGCCGGCGCCGAGAATGGCGACGCGGCGGCGGCCTTCCAGCCGCTCGCGCAGGCGGGCGTAATCCGAGAGCGAGTTGACCGAGAGGATTTCCGCCGCGCCGTCGCCTTCGACGGGCAGGCGGATCGCTTGTGCGCCGACCGCCAGCACCAGTTGCGCGTAGGCCAGCGCCGTCGCCTTCGACGGGCAGGCGGATCGCTTGTGCGCCGACCGCCAGCACCAGTTGCGCGTAGGCCAGCGGGCGACCATCGACCGCGATTTCGTGGCGCGCGGCGTCGATGGCGCCGACCCGGACTCCGGCGCGAATTTCCGCCTGCAACTGGGCGGCCAGCGCTTCGCGCGGCGTCACCGTCAGTTGCGCGGCGCTCTTGCCGTGGGCGAAGGCGTTGGAAAGGCCGGGCTTGGAATAGAAGCCGCCATCCTCCCCGGTGACAATGACGATCTGGCGCCCGGCATCGAGCTTGCGCAGTTCGCGCGCGACACCGATGCCGGCAAGGCCGCTTCCGAGGACGACGACGGGGTTTTTCATGGCGGGTTCCTCGTGCGGGTTAACCGCTGACCATTTCAAAATCCGCCTTGGCGACGCCGCAGTCGGGGCACGACCAGCTTTCCGGGATGTCTTCCCAGCGCGTGCCGGGGGCGATGCCGTGCTCGGGGTCGCCGGCGGTTTCGTCGTAGATCCAGCCGCAAACCACGCAAACATATTTCTTCATTTGATTTCTCCTTGTCGGGTGTGATGAACCGGGTTATCGCGCTTGCACGCTGTCGGGTTTGTCGAGTTGTGCAAGCTGCGCCTGATAGTGCGCGGCGTGCCGCTGCTCGACCTTGGCCAGCGCGGCGAAGCGTTTGGCGGCGCTGGCCAGGGTGGCGGCGAAACGTTCGGCGTGTTCCTTCGACTCGGCGATCTGCAAATCGATTTCCTCCACCGCGTCGCCGTCGCCTTCGACGGGCAGGCGGATCGCTTGTGCGCCGACCGCCAGCACCAGTTGCGCGTAGGCCAGCGGGCGACCATCGACCGCGATTTCGTGGCGCGCGGCGTCGATGGCGCCGACCCGGACTCCGGCGCGAATTTACTTGATATGGGCCATCGACTCGCCGGCGAAGGCGGATTCGAGGTTGCGGATTGTGGGGGAAGCGTTTTGCGGGCTCATTTTGCATCTCCTGTGGACTGAACGTCGGGTTGACGGCGCCCATTGTCGCGACCGGCTGGCGATGCGTCCAATGAATTGTTTCTAAATAAACGATAGGTATTGTCTATGGTTCAAGGATGATTATTCGACCGGAGACGTGCCGGGCAAACGGGTGTCGAGCAGCGCCTGCCGCAGCACCTCGACCGCCGCATGGCGCGGGAAACTCGCGCGCCAGACGAGGCCCACGCGCCGCGTCGGCTGCGGGTCGGGGAAGGGTTTGACGCGCAACAGCGGATCGTTGTCGCGTATGCCGTCGACCGCCGAAGCCGGCATCACGGTGACGCCGACGCCGGAGGCCACCATGTGGCGTATGGTTTCCAGCCCCGATCCTTCCAGCACCTGCGGCCCGCCGCGACCGGCGCGCGCGCACAGATCCAGCACCTGGTCGCGGAAACAGTTGCCGGCGCCGAGCATGAGCAACGGTTCGTCGGGCAGGTCTCCGGGCGCGATCTGGCGCTTCCCGGCCCAGGCGTGGTCGGCCGGGATCAGCACGCGGAACTGCTCGTCGTAAACCGCCTGCGCGAGCAGCCCGCTTCCGGCGACCGGCAGCGCGAGAACGGCGACATCCAGCTCGGCCGACTTCACTTTTTCCAGCAGGCGATGCGTGAAGTTCTCGGCGATCAGCAGCGGCATGGCCGGCGCCCGCGTTTTCACCAGCGGCACCAGGCGCGGCAACAGCCAGGGCGCTATCGTGTAGATCAGGCCGACGCGCAGCGGCGCCGCCAGCGGGTCGCGGCAAGCCTGCGCGATTTCCGAAAGCTGCACCGCATCGGCCAGCACCTTCTCGGCCTGGGCGACGACGCGCGCGCCGGTTTCGGTCGGCCGCACCTCGTTCGTCAAGCGCTCGAACAGCGCCACCCGCAACTCGTCTTCGAGCTTTTTCACCGCCACCGAAAGCGTCGGCTGCGAGACAAAACACTTTTCCGCCGCCCGCCCGAAATGCCTTTCGCGCGCCAGGGCGACGATGTAGCGGAGCTCGGTGAGCGTCACGAAAATCCCCTTGCCGCCGAAACGGCCAAAACCCCTTCGATGAGCCGGGCCATGCAACTTCCTTCGCGGTGATCGCCAGAACGGACACTATACCAACGGTCGCCCGTGGGCCGGCGTCTATCGGCGCCCGGGAACCGGTCTGATGCGCCCCGCCGGAAACAAAGGGGCCGCCCGGGCAGAAAAACCCCTTGCAAATCGTAGAAAATAGAGTATTGTCCTAAGACGTAAGGCTATTTTGATGCTGCTGTGAGAGTTGTGCGCACCATCCTTGGGCGCCGCCCCACCGGGAGACTGTCTGTGAGCGCCCATGTTACCCCCCCCCCCCCCCGCAATTGCGGACGGAGGCCGAGGCACGGCTCGCCGACGGGCCGGCGGCGGTTCCGTCGCGCTCGCCGGATGCGCTTCTGCACGAGCTCCGGGTGCACCAGGTCGAGCTGGAGATGCAGAACGAGACGCTGCGCCAGACCCAAACCGCGCTGGAGGAGTCGCGCGACCGCTATCTCGACCTTTACGAGTTCGCGCCGGCCGGCTATATCACGCTCGACGCCGGCGGCCTGATCGCCGGCATCAACCTTACCGGCGCCGCGCTGCTGCGGGAGGAACGCCAGTTTCTGCTGCAACGCCGGTTCGCGCGCTTCGTCGCGGCCGAGGACAGCGACCGCTGGCATCTGCTTTTTGCCGGAATGCTGAAACAGGATGACCGGCAGAGTTGCGAGCTGTCCATGCAGCGCGGCGATGGCAGCCGCTTTCACGCCAGGCTGGACTGCATGTGTCCGGCGACGGGCGGCCAGCCCCCGCAGTTGCGCATCGCCCTGACCGACATCAGCGCACGCAAACATGCCGAGGAAGAGCTGCGTATCGCCGCCATCGCTTTCGAGTCGCAGGAAGGGATGCTCGTTACCGATTCGCGGGGCGTTATCGTCCGCGTCAACCGCGCTTTCTCCCGCCTGACCGGCTACAGCGCGCGGGAAGCGGTCGGCCAGACCCCTGCCCTGCTCAGCTCCGGGCGCCACGACAAAAACCACTACCAGCGCATGTGGCAGTTGCTGAAAGAAAAAGGCTACTGGCAGGGCGAAATGTGGAACCGGCGCAAGAACGGCAAGATTTACGCCGAGTGGTTGACCATCTCGGCCGTCAACACGCTGGACGGGAACACCACCCATTACGTCGGCACCTTCTCCGAGATCACCGAGAACAAGGAAGCGGAAGCGGAGATCCATCGCCTGGCCTATTACGACGCGCTCACCGGCCTGCCCAACCGCCGCCTGCTCTACGACCGGATCGGGCAAGCCCTGGCCGGCAGCGGCCGCAGCGGGCATTACGGGGGCGTGCTGTTTCTCGACCTCGACCACTTCAAGAACCTCAACGACACGCGCGGCCACGACATCGGCGACCAGTTGCTGGTCGAGACGGCGCGGCGCCTGCAGTCCATCGTGCGCGAGGGCGACACCGTGGCGCGGCTGGGCGGCGACGAGTTCGTGGTGATGCTGGAAGACCTGAGCGCGGAAGCCTGGGAAGCCGGCGTCCAGATCGACCTGATCGGCGAGAAAATCCGCCAGGCGCTGGCCCAGCCGTACCCGCTCGACAGCCTAGAAATCGAGACGACGGCAAGCATCGGCGTCTGTCTGTTCCACAACCAGGACGAATCGGCCGAGTCGCTGCTCAAGCATGCCGACCTCGCTCTCTACCAGGTCAAGGCCGGCGGACGCAACGCCATGCGCTTCTTCGACCCGGCCATGCAGACGGCGCTCGACGAACGCAGCGCGCTCGAAACCGATCTGCGCCTGGCCATGAAACGCCGGCAGTTCCGGCTCTATTATCAGGCGCAGATCGACAGCGCCCGCCGCATCACCGGCGCCGAAGCGCTGCTGCGCTGGGAGCACCCCGGGCGCGGCATGGTGCCGCCCGGCGACTTCATCCCGCTGGCCGAGGAAACCGGCCTCATTCTGCCCATCGGCCAATGGGTGCTGAAAACGGCGTGCGCCCAGCTCAAAGCCTGGTCGGCCACCCCCGCGACCTGCGGCTCGCCGTCAATGTCAGCGCGCGCCAGTTCCGCCAGCCGGAGTTCGTCGCCCACGTCACGCAGTTGCTGGCGCAGAGCGGCGCCGACCCGGCACGCCTGAAAATCGAACTGACCGAAAGCATGGTGCTCGACGATGTCGACGACACCTTCGACAAGATGCACGCCCTGAAATCCCTGGGCATCGGTTTTTCGCTGGACGATTTCGGCACCGGCCATTCGTCGCTCTCCTACCTGACGCGGCTGCCGCTCGACCAGCTCAAGATCGACCGCTCGTTCGTCCTCAACCTGCCGGACAACGCCAACGATGCGGTCATCGCGCAGACCATCATCACGATGGCCAAGAGCCTCGGCATGGAGGTCATCGCCGAGGGCGTGGAAACCGAAGCGCAGCGGGAGTTTCTCGGCCACCACAACTGCCACGCCTACCAGGGCTACCTGTTCGCCCGCCCGCTGCCCCTGGCCGAGTTTGAGAGTCTGCTCGGCGAAACGACGGAATCCCTTTCCCCGCTTTAGCCGAACCGTCTCCGGCCCGGTTTTGGCAGATCGGGCGGTACAATGACAGTCAGGTTCAAAGGAACTGCACCCGTGTTGTCTCTTGAAACGACGGCGTCCGTTGCCGGCCATCGCTGGATGTGTTTATTTGTAAATTTGGAATAACGCCTCAGCACCCCGTCACGATAGGGTAGGGAAAGGCTGACGCCCTCCCCTCCCTCCAAACCGTGCGTGCGGTTCTCCCGCACACGGCTTTCCCGTCAGTGGTTTCCACATCGGGATTGGCTCGCCAACCGTCGGGCTTCGGTCATCGTGAAAAGCCCCAAGGCAGCGAAGTAGGCATTTGGCCATCGTTTGTGATCGGCGAGACATTTTCCCAGACCCGGTCGCTTTTCCTGCTTGCGCAGGAGCGCCCGCAGTCGCCGACGGACGAATCCATCGAGGGTTGGAAAAGTCCAAGGGTGAGCATGCTTGAAGTAGCCATACCAGCCTCGGATCATCGGGGTGAGGTCGGCAATGATCCGCTTCAGACTGTCGCCTCTCGTGCGACGTGTCTTTTCGCGTATCTTGTCCTTGAACCCTTGCAGGCTCTTTTTCCTGACCCAGCGCTTTCCTGCTTCAAACCGGTAGCCGAGAAACTCGAAGCCTTGGCCGTCAATTCGGCAATCCCCGACGTGCGTCTTGTCAGGGTGTAGCGTCAGGCCGTTGGCTTCTACCCACGCTTTGACTTCTTCCAGGGCAGCTTGCGCTTGTTCCGCGCTTGCACACAGGATGACGAAGTCGTCGGCGTAGCGCACCATGCGATAGCCCAGTTTGGCCATTCTTTCGTCCAGGGGATGCAGGTAGAGGTTGGCCAGTAACGGGCTGATAACGGCACCTTGTGGGGTGCCGCCCGTAGGCGTCCATCTTTCCAGTTCCTTGACGATGTCTTGGCGCAGCCAGCCTGCCAGTAGGTCGAGCAGGCGTCCGTCGCTGATGCGTTCTTCGATTCTTGCTTGGGGCAGGTCGTGCGGGATGCTGTCAAAGTAGCCTTTGAGGTCGGCATCCACGACGTGAATGTGCCCTTCCTTGAGGTGCTTATCGACTTCCCGTAGCGCGTCTTTGCAGCCTTTGCCGGGGCGAAACCCATAGCTCGTGGGCAGAAAGTCTTTCTCGAAGATCGGTTCTATCACGCGCTTGACGGCCGCTTGGACGATTCTGTCCTTGACGGTGGGGATGCCCAGCGGGCGCGTTTTGCCACCCGCTTTGGGAATTTCCACGCGCCGTACGGCTTGCGGTCGATAGTGCCCTGCTTCAAGGTCTTTGGCCAGTTCGCTCAGGTGGCGTTCAGCTTGCGCTGCAAATCTTTCGATGCTTTGTCCGTCTATCCCCGCTGCGCCCCGGTTGGCCTTGACTTGTTCCCAGGCTCTTTGGAGCGTGCTCGGCCGATAGGCTTTGTCGATCAGACTGAACCATTTGTTTCCTTTGACGCCGTTATCCAGCGCCGCCAACATGCGTTCCGTCCAGACGGTGCGGTCTACCCAGTCCCTTGCGGGTGGGGTAGGTTCTGTTTGTTTAGCCCTTGCGGGCACTGCCACAAATTCGCTCATGCGATCACGCCTTCTGCCTTTCGCGCTTCCACTTTCCTACCTCCCTTCCCTCGGCCCGGCTTTGCTTTCCGGGCTTTTCCGTTTGCTTCGCAGCCTTTAGGCAGGGTGTGCCCCCCAGCTCGTTGAACGCCGGTTTCCCGGCTGTTTGGCCTTGGACTGTTCTTCAATCTTGCGGTACTACGAAGGCTCTGACTTCTGCCTCCCGTCACTTCGGGCGGCAGTTCTCCCCGCTTATCTCACGCAAACTTCCTGACGTTCCGCCTCCAACCACGTCATGTACCCCAGCATCGCTTTACACGCCCTTTCCAGCGTGCCGGGCGAGTTTCGGACTTCACCATGAATGAGCAGGCTCGTCGTCACATGCCGCCGAATCGAGTTCGCTTTACTGCGGACCGCCCATTCGCTTCCGGTTGCTCTCCACCCCACCTCACGGTGACGCAGTTACCTTCTGCTACAAGGCTTGGGCTTACCTCGACACGGACTTCCACCGTGCTGTTTGCGCGCCTTCACGGGCGCACTCATTCCCGCGCAGGCGGGAATCCATACTGCGGAGGGGAGACGAAGACCCTATGGACTCCCGCCTGCGCGGGAATGACGGAGCGGGTGGCCGAGTAGTTACGAGCGGGGAAGGTAAGTCACCCCGGATAATTTTGAGCACGCACTACCTCATGAAACCGGGTACTTTGGTTCGCGCGCCAACACCTACCCCCTTTTGCGTGTTTCTTGCTGCCTGATCCGGAAATAGGCTTCAGTCTCAGAACACGTAGCTCAGATTGAAATGAACCCCCCGATCTTGCAGGTTACTGTTGCCGCTCTTGACCGAATCCGGGTGCGAAAGACGCCTGGCGACGGCAAGATCGAGGCTGAAACCTTGCCATCTGAGTTTGCCGGCCACCCCCCACGAGGATAGCGTGGACACCGGCTCGTGCCGGTTATAACCGCGCCCGCGATCATAAAACGGCGCGAGCGACAGATTCGGGCCGTTGGCCGATTTGGCGAGAAGCGGATATTCGAATTCGAGGCTAAACATTTCGCCGTTATCGCGGATCAGTTGGTTTTCGCGATAGCCGCGCACGGTGTAGACGCCACCGATCGACATGCCGTCAAGCGGCAACAGCTTCTCCTCGCTCCGCTGAACCGAACCCCGAACAATCGCTTGCGCGCCGTTTTCGAGCACCTGGCGGGCGTATTGCGCCTGGCCCAGCCAAACCTGGTAGCGCTTTTGCGGGGTCGTCACGCCGCTGTTGGGCGGCAGGTCGGGAATGTCTTGCAGGTTGTTCTTGCCGGAACTGAAAATCGAGCGCAGCGCCAACACCTGCGTTTCGGAACGGTAGGTGTATTCCTGCCAGAAGCGCCACAAAACCTCTTTGGTCACGCCGTCGGGTTCGCCCGGATTGAAGGAAAACGGGCTGCCCAGCAGCGTGGTGCGATTGGCCCGGTTGACGTGGTTGATGCCGAGCACCAGCTTGTGGCTCAGGGTTTCGACCAGCGACTGGCTGATGCCGAGGTCGGCGGTATCGAGGATGCTTCTGATGCCGAGCGCCTGCATCGGCTCTTCGATCACCGACGAACGCCCGTGATCGATTGCGGCGGAGATCTGCGTGCCTTGCTGGCCGATGGGCGTGCGCCAGGCCAGGCTCACGCGCGGATCGGCGGCACTATTGTGCGGGGTTTGCGCGCTCGCTTCGAGGAAGTCCCCTTGCCCGGTGAGGTTGCGCAACCAGCCGGAAATGCCCAGCGATTCCGATCCGATCGACGGCGGGCGATAGTTGTTGGCGAAGAACGAAACCTGGTAGGGCTTCGCGCGTTGCACATCGATATCGAGAACCGCCTCGCCGAGGTTGACGTCCGGTATCAGGCGGGCGTTCATACGCTGAAACAGCGGATCGCCGAGCAAGAGCTGATAGCGCTCGCGCAGCCGGTCCATGTTCAGCGGGCCATCCGAGTCCCCGGCCAGCCGCCGGGCGACGTAGCCGTCGTCGAGGCCGTCCATGCCGCGCAAGCGTATCGTGGTCAGCCGCCCCTCGACAACGTCGAATACGAGGGTGCCGCCGACCACCTCCGCACCCTCCTTTGACAAAAGCACACCGGAATTGACATAGCCGAGATCGACATAGTGCCGGGTCAGGCGTTGCCGGAGGTTTTCGAGCTCGGGGGCGCCCACCGTGCGCCCGGCGTAAGGCGCCGCGATGGCGTCGAGGTCGGCGGCCGGCACCACCGTATTGCCGCGAAAGACGATCCGGTCGACGCGGATGGCGCCCGCGCTATCCGCGGCCAACCCGGTTCCCGGTGGCAGCACCGGCGAGGGATCGACCGGCGGCAGGCGGAACGGCTCGCCGGAAGCTGCCGGCAGGTAACCCGGACGGTCTACTTCCTGAACGTTGAGATGATCCCTGCTTTCGCCCGCGAAGGCGGCAGCCGAAAACGCTACCAGGCCAAGACTGGCGCATAAAGCACGTTGTGGCGGAGAAAATATTGATCTCACAGGCAAACCCGTTCAAGCGTGGCAAGGCGCGTGTCGCCGTGGTCATCGAACGACGGGCGCGCCTTGGCGGGAGAGAAGACCGGTGGGGCGCGCAGCAAACCGCGCGCCGACGGCGGCAGCCCGCCCCGCCCGGGCAGAGCCAGCGAGCTGCCGCCCGTTGTCTGACACGGGCTGCGGCCCAGGCCGCCGGTGTCGATCACCCGGGCGTTGAGGCCGCTCAGGCTGGCGGAGAGATCGAGCACCGGGCTGGCAATCTGTATCGTGCCGCTGACGCCGGTCGGCGCTGCGGCCTGGATCACGTTCAGCCCGAACACGCCCGACGCGAAGGTCAAGGGGGTCTGGCCGCCGACAAACAGGGTATTGCCGCTGGGCACCAGCATGCCCACGTCGACGCCGACCTTGCCGCCGGACGCATTCTGCGCGGCGGTGTTGGCCTGGATAAAGCCGGTGTTCATCACCAGCGCTTCGCCCCGGAGATGGATATCTCCCCCGTTGCCCTTGTTGCCCGATACCGAGGTGGTGATCTGCGAATGGTCGAGGACGATGACGCCGGCGCTTTGAATGCCGATGGCGCCGCCGTTGCCCCGCGCAGCGGCCGTGGTAATGGTGCTGCCGGCGATGCCGAGCGCCCCCGCGACGCGCACCTGGAGGTTGCCCGCGTCGCCGCTGCCCGAGCTGTCGGACTTGATGCGGCTACCGGCGCTCAGGCTCAGGTTTTGTGTTTCGATCACGATGTCGCCAGCCTTCGATTCGCCGCCACTCTCGGTGTTGACCAGCCCGCCGACGAGGACGAGATTTCCGGTATGCAGGGTAATGCGCCCGGCAAGGCCTTTGCTCGTCCCGAACGCGGAAATCGATCCTTGGTCGAGCAGCAGGCTGCCCGCGGTCACGGCAATATCGCCGCCGCCGCCGTAACCGTTGGAAGAACTCAGTATCCGGCCGCCGGCAAGCAATTCCACGGCATTGGCGCGAACCGTGACGCCACCGGCGCCGCCTTCGCCGAACACCCCCGTGCTGGCGTTGATCGTCGCGTTGTCGGAGACGCGCAGGAAAGGCGTCGTGAGGTCGATGCGTCCGGCCCCGCCACTGCTGCGCGTGCCGCTCACCATGCTGGCCGGCCGGTCGCGGACGCCATCCGTCGCCATCCCCGAAATCAAAACCGATTCGCGCGCGTTGACCGTGATGTTCCCGGCCCCGCCACGGTACAGGCTGCTGCCCATCGCATCCGTGCCCAGATGCCCGCCGTTGCGCAAGACCAGGCGGTCCACGTTCGCCGTCAGGTTGCCGGCGTTCAGGTTGTTCCAGGTGCGGCTGCTGATGCCGCCGCTGTCGAGCAGCGTCAGTTCGGGCGCGCTCACCGAAATATTGCCGGTAAAACTGAGGATGCCGGTCGACACTTCGTCGGAACCGGGGCTGGCGGTAAAGCCCTCGCCGCGCCCCCGGATGCGGATCGACTCGCTGGCCTCGACGGTGATGTCGCCGGCGCGTTGCTGATAGTAGTAAGGCCGGTTGTCTATCGTGCCACCGTCGCTCAAATCGAGCGTCCCCGTCCGGATCTGGATCGTGCCGCCGCGCCCGCCCCCCGTTGTTTGCGCACCGATCTCGGCGTCCTGGGTCAGCACCAGGCGCGATGCGTCGACGGAAATGAACCCCGCGTCGCCCCGGCCGGTGCTGCCAGCGTCGATCGACGCCCGGCTATCCAGTTCAACGTCGCCCGCCCTGACCAGAATCTTGCCGGCCCGGCCGATGTCGCCAGCCCCGGCGCGCAGCACCCCGCCGGAGAGGATCAAACTGCCGGCGTCAATATCGATGCTTCCCGCCTCGCCTCCGCCAAAACTGGAGGTGGTCACGCCGCTTCTGGCTCCGGCGTTGCTCTTGCCGGCGATCAGAACGGTTCCCTGGGCGCGGATGGTCGTCGTCCCGCCGCGCCCCGTGCTGTCGGCCGTCGCCGCCTGATTGTAGAGCCGGCTGCCTTCGAGCAGGCTCAGGTCTCCGACCTGCAAGGCGATGGTTCCGGCATTGCCGCCGGCAAAGGTGCTGGTGTCTATCTTGCTGGCGCGATAGGCGCTCAATCGTGCGGCGTCGATCCTGATTGCGCCGGCCTGGGCGGCGCTTGCTGTCTGGCTGACCAAGGCGCCCGCATCGAGAACGACCTCGCCGCTGGCGCGGATTTCGATGCCCCCTTGCGCGCCGACATTTTGCGCCAGCAACCCGGAATCTTCGATCAGCACATTGCCGGCCTGAAGGGCGATTTTCCCGCCCGTACCATTGACGAGGATCGTCTCCATCCCGTCGATCCGAATATCGCCCCAACGGCTCGGCGGTTTCAGACCGGCGCCCGCCTCGCGCAGCCCGACATCACCTTCGCCGGCAACGCTGAACAGCGCCACTTCGCCGCCGGGGGCTGCGAGCACCCCGTAGCCCAAGCCGGAAATATTCAGCGAACCGCCGGCCAGCGCCAGTTGCCGCCCCTGCGTTACCCGCAGGTCGCCGCCTTTGACCGAAATCGCCGCAGGATTGCCCCCGAGGAACCCGAAGGCTTCGGGCGCCGCGCTGGAGAAGGTGCTGGGGCGGTTCGGGTCGGCGTGGTAGCGGCCGTCGGGGAACTTGACGGAATCGGCGGTGCCGGCAAAAAACGAAGCGGGCACGTCGAGCGAGGCGCCGGCGCCGAAGACGATGCCGGCCGGGTTGATGAAGTAGAAGTCGGGCGTCGCGCCGACCGAACTGAGTTGTATTCTGCCGTCGATCTGCGATGCTGCACCGCCGGTCACCCGGCTGATAACGTTGGCGATGCCGGGCGTCACCGTGCTGAAACTGGCCGTTCGCCCACTCTGGACATTGAAGGTCTGGAAGCTGTGGAACAGGTTGGCGCCGGAAAGCCTGCCCAGCGTTTCGGGGATCAGGTAGTCCGGCCCGGCGAGCGTTTGCGCCGGCCGGCCCAGGCTGGCGTCGGTGCGGATCTGGGCGCCGGCGCAGGTCAAACCGCCCGCCAGGGCGACGCCCAGGCACATCGTGCCGGCCCGCAATTCCAATCCGCAAGAGAAGCGAGACGCGAAGACGAGCCGCAGCCGACAAAGTATCGGTTCTATTGCGGGTTGGAATAAGGCCACGGCCGACGGTTTGCGGTGTAGGTTCAAGAGCATCTCCAGTTCGATGCGGAAAGACGCGGGGGGTCTTTGTCGCCGGAAAGTGGCGATGCCGTTTCCGCGCGTAGCAGGCTGCGCGCGGATGGCGGCAGCCCGCCCCGGCCGGTGATCGACAGCGAGTTTCCGCCGGTTGTCTGGCAGGGGCTGCGGCCCAGGCCGCCGGTGTCGATCACCTCGGTGTTGAGCCCGAGCAGGCTTCCGGCGATGTCGAGCACCGGGCTGGCGATCTGTATGGTTCCGCTGACGCCGGTCGGCGCGGCCGCCTGGATGACGTTGAAACCGAAGATGCCGGGCTGAAAGGCGAACGGCGTTTGTCCGCCAACAAACAGGGTGCTGCCGCCGGGAACCAGCATGTGCACGCCGATGCCGACATTGCCGCCGGTCGCACGGTCTGCTGCGGTGTTGGCCTGGATAAAGCCGGTATCCATGACCAGAGCTTCGGCGCCAAGAGAAATATCGCCGCCGTTGCCTTTGATTCCCGAAACCGAGGTGGTGATCTGCGCGTCGCGCAGGGTGATCACACTTCTGCCCGTGACAGCGATGGAACCGCCGTTGCCCAGGTGGGCGCTCGTCGTGATGCTGCCGCGTTCCAGCACGAGTTGCCCCGAAACGTCGAGGCGAATTTCGCTGGCCGATACGTTGCCGGTCGAGGCTGCGGTTATCCGGGCGTCGTGCAGCGCGATGCCGGGCGACGTTACGGCGAGCACGGTGGGCGTCAGGCCGGCCGCTCCGGCAACCTGCGCGTCGTTGCGGATCGACAGCTCGGCGCCGTTCGAGAGGTTCAGGGCGTGGGCGGCGGTCACGTTCACGCTGCCGGTCTGCCCCGAGGAACCTCGGGCGGCTGCTGCGTTGATGCTGCTCGTCCCGCCATCGAGCAGCAGCGTCCCGGCGGCGACGGAGATGCTGCCCGCCTTGCCCGCGTCGCTCGTATAAGAGCTGATCGCCCCCCCGTTGCCGATGGATAGTTGGCCGGATACCGAAACGCCGACGCTGCCGGCGTTGCCGGAAGCGTGCGTGTCGGAACTGACCGCGCCGCCGTCGAGAACGAGGCGGGCGGTGCCGACCCGTACCGTGCCGGCGTTTCCGGGCGAAAAGGTTTCGGACGAAACCTGCCCGCCGCCGAGCAGCGCGATGCTCTCCACGGCAAAGACATCGACGTTTCCCGCACCGCCCGTACTGCCCGGGTTGGCGTCGCTGGAGATGCCGGAGAAATGGCCGCCCCGGCGATCGACGGTGATGCTGCCGGCGCTCACCCTGACGTTTCCGGCATTGCCGGAAGAATAGGTATCTGAGGAGATCACCCCGCCATCGATGATCGAAATACTCCCGACGGCAACGACTTCGACGTTGGCCGCGTTGCCCGTGCTGTCATACTTCGCGTCGCTGGAGATGCCGGTGAACCGGCCTTCCCGGCGCTCGATAACGATGTTGCCGGCGCTGACCCTGACTTGTCCGGCGTTGCCGGCTGCGTAGGTATCCGAAGAAATGACGCCGCCGCCGACCAGCGAAACCGTTTCCCTGGCGACCGCCTCGACGCGGCCGGCGTTGCCCGTGCTCTCGGGGTTGGCATCGCTGGAGATGGCGGTAAAGCCGCCGTCCCGCCGGTCGATGAAGATGCTGCCGGCACTGACCTTGACGTTTCCCGCGTCGCCGCGCGAGCTGGTTTCGGAAGAGATTCGACCGCCGCTGACGAGCGTCAAGGCGTCGCTCGTCCGAACATCGACATTTCCGGCGCGACCGCTGCTGCCTTTGTTGGCATTGCTGGAAATACCGGTAAACCCGGCATCCCGGCCGTCGATGGTCAGTGCGCCCGCGCTTACTCTGACGCTGCCCGCGTCTCCCGCCGCGTAGGTGCCGGAGGAAACCGCGCCGCCGTTGACGAGGGTCATCCGGCCCGTCGCGGCGACCTCTACGCCGCCCGCGTGGCCGCCGCTGCCTTCGTTCGCGTCGCTCGAAATGCCGGTAAATCTGCCGCCCCGGCGGTCGACGAGGATCTCTTCGGCGTTGACCCTGACGCTGCCCGCGTTGCCGGCGGCATAGGTGTCGGAAGCGATGCGGCCGCCGTCGACGACCGACAGGCCGCCGGTCGTCGCGACCTCGACACGGCCGGCGTGGCCGCTGCTGTCGTAATTGGCGTCGCTGAAAATCCCCGTATAACGGCCTCCTCCGCGTTCGATCAAGATACTTCCGGCGCTCACCTTGACGCTGCCCGCGTTTCCCGACGAGTACGTGTCGGAAGAAATTACGCCCCCGTTGACCAGCGACAGCGTACCCGCTGTCGCGACATCCACGTTGCCGGCGTTGCCCGAGCTGGACTCGTTGGCGTCGCTGGAAATGCCGGTAAATTTTGCCTGTCCGCGCTCGATGCCGATGACGCCGGCGCCGACCCTGACGTTCCCGGCATTCCCCGACGCATAGGTGTCCGAGGCAATAACGCTGCCATCTGCGATGGAGAGGCGCCCCCTGGCCACCACCCCGACATTTCCCGCGTTGCCGGTACTGCCGCTGGCGGCGATGCTCAACACGCCGACGGGCTTGCCGGTCTCGGTAGTTCCCTGTCCGTCCAGGCGGATGTCGTTGGCGCCGACGACGACCGCTCCCGCGCTTCCCGAGCCATAAGTCGCCGACGCGATCTGGCCGTCGCCGACCACCGAAAGATTCCCGGCGGCCGAAACGCTGACGTTTCCGGCATTTCCGCCGCCGGGAGGCGCCTGGCTGAGAACGCCGGTTGGCCGGCCGCTGCGCCGGCTATCGATTTCGATCTGTCCGCCGACGAGGACGATATTTCCCCCGTCGACCGTTCCGGTGCCGGTGGTCTTGACCATGCCGCCGTTCAGTATGGCGATGTTTCCCGCACCTTCCGGCAGCGCCCCGGTCAAGGGTACGTCC
The DNA here is from genome assembly GCA_016208425.1 of Betaproteobacteria bacterium. GTDB lineage: Bacteria > Pseudomonadota > Gammaproteobacteria > Burkholderiales > Rhodocyclaceae > JACQYA01. Next base: position 353 of record JACQYA010000024.1, on the reverse strand, counting down.
AGGCCGGCCCGGCCGATTGCCGCGATGCGGATGTCGCCGCCTTTCGACGTGCCGACCGTCGCGCCGACAATGGCGATGTCTCCGGCGAAGATGCCGATTTGCCGGCCGCTCTGCGTCGCAAGGCTCGCGCCCTCGTCGAGAGCGACCGCCCCGCGCGTCGCCCCGAGGAACCCGAAGGCTTCGGGCGCCGCGCTGGAGAAGGTGCTGGGACGGTTCGGGTCGGCGTGGTAGCGGCCGTCGGGGAACTTGACGAGATCGGCGGTGCCGGCAAAAAACGAAGCGGGCACGTCGAGCGAGGCGCCGGCGCCGAAGACGATGCCGGCCGGGTTGATGAAGTAGAAGTCGGGCGTCGC
>JACQYA010000172.1 GCA_016208425.1 Betaproteobacteria bacterium | reverse complement strand
GCAAACGGCGGCAGCGAATCCGCCGAAGACCTGCTCCCCGCCTACAACCACGTGCGCTACGACGGCAGTCTGGAAGACGGCCCGCTCAAGCGCTGGCTATTGCAGAGTCAGCAAGGACGCGGCGCGCACGCCGCCAGCCTGCTCGACGCGCCGGTACTGGTGTGCACCATCGACCACCTGATGCCGGCTTGCGAAAGCACGCGCGGTGGTCACCAGATTCTGCCCATGCTGCGCCTAATGACTTCTGATCTGGTGCTCGACGAACCCGACGATTTCGACATCGCCGACCTGCCCGCACTCAGCCGACTGGTGCATTGGGCCGGCCTGCTTGGCAGCCGCGTGCTGCTCTCGTCGGCCACTCTGCCACCCGCTCTGGTGCAAGGATTGTTCCTCGCCTACTGCGCCGGTCGCGCCGAATTCCAGCGCCATCGCGGACGCCCCGGCACAGCGCTTGACGTGTGCTGCGGCTGGTTTGACGAGTTCGGTGCGCACGCCGCGCAACACGACAGCGAGGCTGACGGAGCCCCCTTCCTCGCCACGCACACGAGTTTCGTCGAACGGCGCATCGCCCGTCTCGCCGCCGCGACCGAAATTCGCCGCCGCGCCGCCATCCTGCCTGTCGCTATCAGCGCCACCAGCGCCAACGACAAGGCCAGCAAGCAGGCGCACATCTGCCGCGAACTGGCGGACTTGCTGCGTGACAAGGCTCTGCTGCTGCACAGCCAGCACCACAGCACCGATCCCGCTACCGGCAAACGTGTCAGCTTCGGCCTCATTCGCATGGCCAACATCGACCCGCTCTTCGATGTTGCGCAAAGCCTGTTCGCGCTGGGTGCGCCGGAAGATTGCCGCATCCACCTGTGCGCCTACCACTCACGCCACCCGATGCTGGTGCGTGCCGAGATCGAACGCGAACTGGACGCCGTGCTCAAGCGCCATAAGCCAGACCAGGTTTTCGACTGGTCCGGCCTGCGCGAAAAGCTGGATACCGGCAGCGAGCACGACCATGTTTTCATCGTCCTCGCCACGGCAGTAGCCGAAGTTGGCCGCGATCACGACTACGACTGGGCCATCGTCGAACCCTCGTCGATGCGTTCCGTCATCCAGCTCGCCGGGCGTGTCAAACGCCACCGCAAATTCGACTGCCCGCCCGAACAGCCAAACATCCTGCTGCTCGACAGCAACGTCAAGAATCTCAAGCACCCCGGCAATTCGCCAGCCTTCCGCTGGCCGGGTTTCGAGTCGCCTGAATTCCCGCTGACCACCCATCGCCTCAGCAAATTGCTCGCCCCGGAGCAGTATCAAACCATCGACGCCCGCGCCCGCATTCGCCCCCGCGATAAGCTCGACCGCCACGGCAACCTCGCCGATCTCGAACACGCCCGGCTGGCCGACCTCATGCTCGGAGCGCAGAGCGGCGAAAGCCAGCAGCAAACCCCCGCCCACTGGTGGTGGAAAACCAATGCCCACCTCTCCGGCGTACTGCAAGCCCGCACCCGCTTTCGCGCCGACCCGCAGGGACACCAAAGCTATTACTTCCGACCGGATGAAGACTGCGCCGCCACCGAGTTCCTCTGGCTCGAAGAGTCCGGCAAGGAAATTTCCGTCGAATCCAACCTCTTGCAGCGTGTTGAACTATTCGCGGGGCCGCGCATTAGTGCTTGGGGAGCGCCCACCTACCTCGAAACACTGCAAACCTTGGCCGAAGCGCAAAGCATGGAGCCGACCGACTGCGCCCGTAAGTTCGGCATCGTCGATCTGCCTGGACGCGAGGCCAATCAACGCTGGCGCTATCACCCGGCGCTAGGGTTCGCGAGATGTGGATAAAAGAAACGCTGAAACCAGAGGCTTCAGCATTCGGCTGCCTATCCGGCAGTTGAGGTGACGAGTTGGAAGCTAACTGTAGCCCAATCTTTTCTGAGCTGCTTTTCAGCAGTTTTCGCAGTATCGCACGCAAGGCGATACTGCGAGTAGGTCAGTGAGGTTGAATGTTATAACTTTAGACTAATCTGGTTGACTATTATATTGGCGCTGGCTACTATTCGAAGGGAGCGGGCTTGGGTGTTTCGACCACCCAAGCCCGTGTGAGAGCAATTAAACCCTCGTTCACAGCGAGAACTCAGTCGCAGAGCCTGTCGCGACACTGGAGGTTAAGCGGTGTTTAGCAAGCGCCCAATCTTATTAGCCGTAACGGCCCCGAACCCAGTTCCGGGGTCGATTGTATCGCACTCAACCTTCTAATAAAAAAGGAGTTCTACAGTGGCCTCACCTAGCATTGCCACAAACGACACCGCCCTTATCCGAAGCACCATTGCCGGATTTCTGCAGGATCGTCTCCAGCCCAAGCTGGAAAAACTCAAAGCCGACGATGACGAAGCGCGGCAAAAACTCATCGCCGAACATCAGCCAGCTACCTGGATCGCCGATGCCGCACGCCGTGTGGGGCAGATTCAGCAGGTTACCCACGCGATCAAGTTCACTCATCCATCGGCGGACGGCTCCAGCCTGTCCAGCCCTGGCAACCCGGCTGCCGACACGCTTGAGCTTGGCTCGCACAGTCTTGCCGGCGAATGGTCGGCCGACGTGGTGGGCAACGCAGCGGCTTTGGACGTCTACAAATTCCTGCGTCTTAGCGTCGATGGTCGCACCCTGCTCGACCGAGCCATCGCCCACAACCCGGCGCTTGCCGAAGCGCTGAGCGACGATGCCAGCCTTGCTGCCGAATGGCTGGCGGCATTTGCCGCGTTGCCCGAAGCCAAAGGCGGCCCGTCTTCACACAAGCTCGCCAAGCAGCTTTATTGGCCACTGGACGATGGCGGTTATCACCTGCTGGCACCGCTGCTTTCGTCACCGCTGGCGCATGCGGTGCACAAACGTATTGCCGAAGACCGTTTCTCCGATGCTGCGAAAGCTGCCCGTGATGCGCGTCGGGCCAACAAACCACACCCGCATGGCTACCGCGATTACCCCAATTTCGCCATTCAGAGTTTTGGCGGCTCAAAACCGCAAAACATCAGCCAGCTCAACAGCGAACGCCGTGGCGAAAACTATCTGCTGGCTTCGGCACCCCCCGTATGGGAGTCGCCGGCACTTCGTCCGCCGCTCAAGACCGACACGGTGTTCTCCGGCTACTTCGGCAGACGCACCGAAGTACGGCGCTTGGTCGGCGTTTTGAAGGGTTTTTTGTTGCGAGTGGCCGACGCAGGCACCAACATCCGCATCCGCGACACTCGCGCCGAACTGGTGGCCGATTTGTGTGGCGAAGCACTGCACATGGCTGCCGAACTGCGTAACTTCATGGAAGCCGGCTGGAGCGCCCAGGCCGATTGCCAGCTCAACCTTGCCGAGCAATGCTGGCTCGACCCCGCCCGCGCCTTGGGGGATGAAGACTTTGCCGCCCGCTACCGACGCGGCGACTGGAAGGATGAGGTTTGCCTGCGCTTTGCCAACTGGCTCAACGCCGCCCTGAAAACCGACAAGACGCTGCTCGGCGGCCCAGAAGCCTTGGTATGGCAAGCGGTTCTCGGAAATGAACTCAAGCTGCTGCGCGAGGAACTGGAAGATGAATAAGCCCAACTTCAAGCCCGACGGCCTGCTAGTGTTGCCCCACCTCCGGGTGCAAAACGCCAACTCCATTTCCAGCCCACTCACCTGGGGCTTTCCTTCCCCCACCGCTTTCCTCGGCTTCGCCCATGCTTTGCAGCGGCGTCTGTCGACGGAATTTGCTCAGGTTTTCGGCGGCGTCGGCATCGTTTGCCACGGCTTCGAGGCGCAGACTTTCAAGCCCAACCGACGGCAGCATCTGGTGTTTACGCAAAGCCGCAACCCGGTGTACCTCAAGCGCGACGCAGGCAAGTTCATCGGCGAAGGCACGCCCCCGGCGATTGTCGAGGAAGGCCACGCGCATCTGGAGGTCAGCCTCGTCATCACTGTGCGTGGTGGATTCGACGAAGCACTGGAAGAGCAGCTTTTCGCCGACGCCGCCTACGCAACCGCCCTTGGCATGCGCCTGGCCGGCGGCAGCATCTTGCCGCCAAATGGCCCGCGTCTACCCAAACCACAATGGATGCCGTGGCCCGATAGTGTCGCAGACCAGCGCAAGACGTTTGCCCGATTGCGTCGCCGCCTGCTGCCCGGCTTCGTCCTGGTGCACCGACCCGATCTGCTGGGCGAGAGGCTGAGCAAGCTAAAAGGGAAAGACTGCAGTAGCAACGTGCTCGACGCCCTGCTCGACATCACCCGCCTCAATCACACTCCCACCCTGCCCACCCACGAAGGACAAGAAAAAGTGGAATGGCAGCTTGAAAGACGCCCTGGCTGGCTCGTCCCGCTACCCATCGGCTATGCAGGTATCTCGCCGCTTTACACCCCAGGCGAAGTCGCCAGCGCACGTGACAGTGCCGAGTCTTTCCGCTTCGTCGAGAGCCTTTACTCGCTCGGCCAATGGATCGGCCCGCATCGCCTCAACCAACTGGCGCAACTGCTCTGGCACAGCACCGCAGACCCGGAAGCCGGACTCTACCGCTGCGTTAACCGCTATGCCGAAAGCCTCGCCGAATCTCGACCCGAAACCGAACTTAACGCCGAACTCAATACTATCCAAGGAACTTAATCATGGCCAAGACTGACCTCTCTACCGCTTCCGTACTCGCCTTTGAACGCAAACTTGATCCTTCGGACGGCCTTTTCAGCGCCGGACGCTGGGACGATGCCGCCAAAGGCAACGCATGGCCCATCGTCGCTATTCACGAGAAATCGGTACGCGGCACCATTTCCAACCGGCTCAAAACCAAGGATCAAGACCCGGCCAAACTCGACGCCGCCATCGAAAACCCCAATCTGCAAACCGTAGACGTCGCCACCCTGCCCAACGACACCGACACGCTGCGCCTGCGCTTCACCCTGCGCGTACTCGGTGGTGCCGGAGCGCCATCGGCCTGCAACAATCAAACCTACCAGGCCAAACTGCAAGCCACCGTGCAAAGCTATGTGACCGGCACCGGCTTCGCGGAGCTGGCCCGCCGCTACGCTATCAACCTCGCCAACGGCCGCTTTTTGTGGCGCAACCGGATCGGCGCCGAACAAATCGCCGTGGAAGTACGCCATCTCGACAAAGGCGTCGCGAAACAAACGTGGCGCTTCGACGCACTCGATTTCAGCCTGCGCAACTTCGCGGTCTCAGCCGCTGCCGAGAAGGACATCGCGCAACTGGCAGCCGCCATCGAACAAGGCATTGCCGGCCAAAGCCACACCCTGCTGGAAGTCGTCGCTTACGCCCGCGTCGGCGATGGCCAGGAGGTTTACCCCTCGCAGGAACTCATCCTCGACAAGGGCGACAAGCGAGGGCAGAAAAGCAAGACGCTCTACGAAGTCGGCAAGGTCGCCGCCATGCATAGCCAGAAAATCGGCAACGCTTTGCGCACCATCGACACTTGGTATCCGAACGAGGAAGGCGACGATCTCGGTCCCATCGCCGTCGAGCCTTACGGCTCCGTCACCAACCAGGGCAAGGCTTATCGCCAGCCCAAGGTCAAGGCTGACTTCTACTCCCTGCTCGACGGCTGGGTGCTCAAGAACAAGGAACCCGACGAGGGCGGCAAGCATTTCGTGATGGCCACGCTGATTCGCGGCGGCGTCTTCGGCGACAGCGACAAGGAATGATGGCCGATCATGGACGCCTATATCGACATCCGGCTATTGCCCGACCCTGAATTTCCACCGAACCTGCTGATGAATGCCCTGTTCGGCAAACTCCACAGGGGACTGGTGGGTTTTGGAGAAGAGGGCATCGGCGTGAGTTTCCCGGAGGTAAGGGAGAAGAGCCGCTCCCTCGGCCGCCACCTCCGCCTGCACGGCCCATCGGCCACGTTGGAGCGGTTCATGCAAACCGGTTGGCTCAAAGGCATGGGCGATCACCTGACGGCCAGCGCACCCGCCGCAGTACCGGCGCAGACACACTACCGCAGCGTTCGGCGCGTACAGGCAAAGAGCAATCCCGAAAGGGAACGCCGCCGCCTGATCGCCCGCAAAGGGGTGAGCGAAGAAGAAGCCCGTGCGGCCATCCCCGATGCGTGCGCAGAGCATCTGGATCTTCCCTGCGTCGTGTTGAATAGCCACAGCACCGGGCAACAGTTCCGGCTCTTTATCGAACACCTGCCCGTACAGAACCAACCCCGCCTTGGTGCCTTTAGCGCCTATGGGTTGAGTACAAGCACAACGGTTCCTTGGTTCTAACCCTTTTTTGCCCACCTCCATATAATGTTGATTTTTCAATCGCCTGGAGAAAGCGCCGGGAATTGGGTCAAACGGGTTGGATTGGCTGTTCCTCTTTAAAAATTAGCAGATTGGATTGTTATAGCTTTACTTCACTGCCGGACAGGCAGCTCAGAAAACTCCGTCCAGTACGGGAGTTCCAGTCGTCATCTTCACTGCCGGACAGGCAGCTCAGAAAGCCCCGATTGCCGGGTTTTCGGGCTACGTGTTCTTCACTGCCGGACAGGCAGCTCAGAAACTGGAAAACACGCCGGGAACGGCCTTCGAGAACCTTCACTGCCGGACAGGCAGCTCAGAAATCGTCGCCGGAATCGGCGAGCGCGCGGTCGAGCTTCACTGCCGGACAGGCAGCTCAGAAATTC
>JACQYA010000171.1:719-18922 GCA_016208425.1 Betaproteobacteria bacterium | reverse complement strand
CAAATATTTGCAAGAGTATCTCAATGAATTCTGCTACCGCTTCAACCGCAGGCATTGGGAGTCCGAATTGCCGTTCCGCCTTCTCGACGCTTGCCTGACGCATACTCAAGTTAAACTGAAAACTGTATAGAGGCATAAAATATTAAATCGCTTAGGGGTGAGGCATGATTTTCCGGGGAAAAGTACGGCAAAAAAAGCGGGCGGGCATCGCGGCAGGGGCGCTCATTATCGTGGTGGGCGCCGGTATTGGCGGCGCGCTTTGGGGTTCCGGCGGCCACGACAGCGCGCCGACGGCCGCACCCGGCAGCTTGAAAAAACCGGCGCCGAAATTTGTCCGGCAGGGTGAACAAGGCAAGCGGATCGTCGTGCCCGAAGGGTCGCCGATGCGTTCGCAGCTCGTCGTGCAAACGCTAGAGCCACAGGAATTGCCGCGCACGCTGCTCGTGCCGGCGACCGTCGAAGCCGACCCGTCGAGAACGGTCAATATTCTGCCGCCGGTCACGGGCAAGGTCGTCGAGCTGAAGGTACGTCTGGGCGATTACGTGACCAAAGGCCAGGTGCTGGCCGTGCTGGCCTCCGGCGATTTCGCGCAGGCCGGCAGCGATTTGAACAGGGCGCGCGATGCCTTGCAGTTGAGCAAACAGGCGCGGGATCGCGCGCGCGGCGTGTTCGAGGCGGGCGGCGGCGCCGGGAAGGATGTCGAACAGGCCGAAAGCACCTACACGCAGGCGCTGGAGGAATATCGGCGCGCGGAAGCGCGCATCAAGGCGATCGGCGGATCGGCGCCGGTCGACGGAAAGACCCATCATCTGGCGATCACGGCGCCGGTCTCCGGCGACGTGATCGCGCTGTCGACCGCGCCCGGCGCTTTCGTCAACGACGCGGCTGTCCCGCTCATGACGATTGCCAACCTCGACGCGATCTGGATGACCGCCGCCGTCCCGGAAAACTCGCTGGCCTTCGTGGCCAAGGGACAGAAGGTCGACCTCACGCTGCCGGCGTATCCGGGGGAAGTCTTCCACGGGGCGGTGAGCTTCGTCGGCGCCGTGCTCGACCCCGACACGCGCAGCGCCAGGGCACGCATCGCCTTGTCCAACCGGGACGGCAAGTTCAAGCCCAACATGTTCGCCAACGCGCAGTTCTTGATTCCGCAGGAGCGGCAGATCTTCGTGGCGAACTCGGCCTTGCTGATGAACAACGACAGCACGACGGTGTTTGTCGAGACCGCGCCGTGGACTTTCGTGCGCCGCACGGTCGAACTCGGCTTTCAGGAAGGAGACGCCGCGCAGGTCAGGAAAGGGTTGAGCCCGGGAGAACGGCTTCTCGTCAAAGGCGGGGTGCTGCTCAATGATTGACCGCCTGATCGGTTTTTGCCTGCGCAAACGTCATGTCGCGATCCTGGTGGCGATCCTCGTCGCCCTCTATGGCTACCATTCGTGGACGCAACTGGCGATCGAAGCCTACCCCGACCTCAGCGATGTCGCCGTACGGCTGACGACCCAGGCGCCGGGGCGGGCGGCCGAGGAAATCGAACAGCAGATCACCACGCCGCTGGAGCGCGCGCTGGCGGGAACGCCGGGGCTGGTCGGCATACGTTCGAGCAGCACCTTCGGGTTGTCGAACATCTGGATGGTGTTCCGCGACGGCACGGAGGATTACTGGGTGCGCCAGCGCATCATGGAGCGGATCGCCGGCGTCAGGATGCCGGACGGGGTCGCGCCCGGCCTGGGTTCGGTCACCAGCCCTTCGGGCGAGATTTACCGCTACACGCTGGAGTCTGCGACGAAGAACCTGATGGAGCTTTCCGAAATTCAGCGCTGGCAGGTCATCCCGGCGCTGCAACAGGTGTCGGGGGTGGCCGAGGTGGCCAATTTCGGGGGGTTCGTCAAGGAATATGCGCTGGAACTCGACCCGGCGCAATTGCACCGTTTTGGCCTCGGCGTAAGCGAGGTGTCGGCCGCCATCGCCAACAACAGCGCGAATGCCGGCGGCAGCCGCATCGCCCTGGGCGAGCAAGGCTACGTGATTCGCGGCATCGGCATGGTGCGCACGCTGTCCGACCTGGGCGCCATCGCCGTCAAGCAGAGCAACGGGAACCCCGTATTCGTGCGCGATCTGGGCCGGCTGCATTACGCCCACCAGGAACGCCAGGGCATTCTGGGCAAGGACGCCAATCCCGACACGATCGAAGGCATCGTCCTGATGCTCAAGCACGAAAACGCTTCGCAGGTGCTCAAGGGCGTGCACGCCAGGGTCGAGGAGCTGAACGGGCAACTGGCGCCGCACGATGTGCGCATGGTGCCGTATATCGACCGCGACGAGCTGGTGCAGGCCACGGTCGACAAGGTCTCGCGCACGGTGCTGGAAGGCGTCGGCCTGGTCTGCATCGTACTGATCCTGTTTCTCGGCAGCCCGCGCAGCGCGTGGATCGCCGCGGCGACCATCCCGCTCTCCCTGAGCGCCGTATTCATCACCATGAACTTCCTGAAGATGCCGGCCAATCTGTTCTCGCTCGGCGCCATCGACTTCGGCATCATCGTCGACGGCGCCATCGTGGTGACGGAAGCGATTCTCCGGCGACGCGAAGCGAAACCGGCCGAGGAACTGACGGTGGGCGATGTCCGCGCGGCGACGCACCAGGTGGCGCGCCCGATGATCTTTGCGACGCTGATTATCATCACCGCCTATTTGCCGCTATTCGCGTTCGAGCGCGCCGAGGCGAAACTGGTTTCGCCGATGGTGTACACGGTGGGCATCGCGATCCTCGGCGCCTTGCTGTGCACGCTGGCCCTGATTCCGGGCCTGGCCTACCTCGCTTTCCGCAAACCGCGGCCGATGCTGCGCAACCGGCCGCTCGAATGGTTGCAGGCGCGCTACCGCGCGACCCTGGCAGGCCTGCTGGTACGGCCGAAAATCGCCACTATGATCGGCATTCTCGGGATCGTCGCCGTGGTCGGGCTGGGTTTGACCAAGGGCCGCGAGTTCATGCCGGAACTCGACGAAGGCAGTTTGTGGCTGGAGGCGCAGCTACCGACCGGAATCTCGTTCGACAAGGCGGGCGAGATGGCCGCGACCCTGCGCCGCACCTTGCGCGAGTTCCCGGAAGTTTCTTACGCCGTGACGCAACTGGGGCGCAGCGACGACGGCACCGACGCGTGGACGCCGTCGCACATCGAGGCGCCGGTCGGCCTGACGCCTTACGACACCTGGCCCAGGGGGGAAAGCAAGGCGGACTTCCTGCGCCGCTTGAACGAGCGCCTGCAGCAGTTGCCCGGTTTTTCGTCGATCACCGTCGGCCAGCCGATTTCCGACATGGTCGATGACGCCGTGGGAGGCGCGCATAGCCCGCTGGTGTTGCGCGTCTACGGCGACGACCTCGTCGAATTGCGCAAGCTGGCCGAACGACTGGTCGCCGCCTTGCGCGAGGTCAAGGGAACGGCCGATGTGGGGATCTTCCAGGAACCGCCGATCCCGCAGATCGCGATCGACATCGACCGCGCCGCCATCGCCCGCCACGGCATCAATGTCGCGGACGTCACGGATCTCATCCGCACCGCCGTCGGCGGCGACCCGGTCAGCCAGATCTACGTCGCCGACCGCGTCTATAACGTTAGCGTCCGTTTCCCCCCCGAGGCGCGCAATAACCCGGACGCCCTGGGCAAGCTGTTTCTGACGGCGGCCAACGGTGCGCGAATCCGCCTGGCCGACGTGGCGAGCATCCGGCGCAAAACGGGCGAGAGCACCATCGCGCACGAAATGGGGCGCCGTCAACTGACGATCCGCATGGCTTTCGACAACGTGGCGATGTCCGGCTACCTGGCCGACGCGCAAGCCCGTGTGGCGCAAACGGTGCACGCCGACGACGCCCGCTTCCGTCTCGAATGGGCGGGGCAATTCGACAGCCTGAAACGCGCGCAAAGCCGGCTGGTCTTCATCCTCGCGCTGGCGCTCTCGCTGATGCTGCTCTTGCTCTACGCCGAATTCGGAAAACTCAGGCAGTCGCTGCTCGTCGTCGGCGTCGTTCCGCTGGCCGCGTTGGGCGGCCTGATCGCGCTGCATGTCACGGGCGAGACATTGAACGTGGCGACGGCGGTGGGCTTCATCGCGCTGTTCGGGGTGGCCGTCCAGAACGGGATCAGCCTCGTCGCCAACTTCAACCGCGTGCGTCACCAGGGCGTCGACCTGCACGAGGCCGTGCTGGCCGGCGCGGCCGAGCGCTTCCGGCCGGTGACGATGACGGCGGCGGTGGCGACGGTGGGGATGTTGCCCGCAGCGCTGGCCACCGGTATCGGCACCGACGTGCAGCGCGGGCTGGCGACCGTCGTGGTCGGCGGCCTGATCGTGGCGACGCTGCTGACGCTGTATATCCTGCCGGTTTTCTACTACGTACTGGAACAGCGCGCCGGGCGGGAAGCGGCTCGCGGCATACCGGAAACCGATGGAGGTCACCGTGACGACATTTCCCGATAAGCGCCCGAGGTCGCGATTTCTCGCCGCAGTCGCCTTCTCGGCGATCGCCATCGCGGGTTGCGCGGCGGGGCCGGATTTCAAACGGCCCGCGGCCCCGCAGGTCGGGCGCTACCTGCCGGAGGCGACGACGGAGCCGGGATCGGCGGACTCTTCCGGCGCCGATGCGCAACGGCTGGTCGACGACATGGATATCCCCGGCCAGTGGTGGGCGCTGTTCCAGTCGCAGCCGCTCGACGAGCTGATCGCCCGGGCGCTCGCAGCGAACCCGGACCTTGAGGCGGCGCAGGCGGCATTGCGCGGCGCCCGGGAAATGTTCCTGGCCGGACAGGGCGCGCTCGCCCCGAGCGTCGACGCGAGTTTCCAGCCGACCCGGCAAAGCACCCAGGCGGGCAGCGAGGGGGCGGCGATTTATACGCTGCACACGGCGCAGGTGAGTGTCGGGTTTTCGCCGGATATTTTCGGCGGCGTGCGGCGCGGGATCGAATCCTTGCAGGCGCAGGCCGACCTCCAGCGATTCCAGCTTGAAGCGGCCTATCTGAGCCTGACCGCCAACGTCGTCAACGCGGCCATCCAGGAAGCCTCGTTGCGCGGACAGATCGAAGCCACGCGAGAATCCGTTGAAATCGGGTCGAAACTGCTTGAAATACTGCGCCGCCAGCACCGCCTGGGACACAGCGCAGCGGCCGACATCGCCCTCCAGGAAGCCGCGCTGGCGCAGGCGCAGGCAACGCTGCCGCCGCTGGAAAAGCAGCTGGCGCAGCAACGGAACCTGCTTTCGGCGCTGGCCGGACGGTTCCCCGGCGAGGGGCCGGCCGCGCGCTTCGATCTTTCGTCTCTGCAACTCCCGCAAACCTTACCGCTCAGTTTGCCGTCGAAGCTGGTGGAGCAACGCCCGGACATCCGCGCCGCAGAAGAAACGCTGCATGCGGCCAGCGCGCAAGTCGGCGTCGCGGCCGCCAACCGGCTGCCCAACATCACGCTGAGCGCCTCGCTCGGCGGCAGCGCGTCGACCATCGGGCAACTGTTGGGCGCCGGGAGCGGCTTCTGGATGTTGGCGGGCGGTCTGGCGCAACCCGTCTTTCGCGGCGGCGCGCTGCTGCACCAGGAACGCGCCGCGCAGGCCGCGTACGAGCAGGCGGCGGCGCAGTATCGCGGCACGGTGTTGTCGGCTTTCCGCGAGGTGGCCGACACGCTGCACGCGATCCGGGCGGATACCGGTGCCTTTAACGCCGCACAGACCGCCGAACGCGCCGCCGCAAAGAGTCTCGCCATCGCGAAACGCCAGCTCGATCTGGGCGACATCGGCTACCTGACGGTGCTGCTCGCCCGGCAATCCTATCTGCAAGCGAAGGTGAACCGGGTGCAGGCGCAAGCCAACCGCCTCACCGATACCGTCGCCCTGTTCCAGGCGCTGGGCGGCGGCTGGTGGAATCGCTCCGCCACGGCAGCGAGCGCTGTCGGTAAGGGAGTGAGCACTGATACCGGCTGTCTTGGCATGGTCTAGTGGCCGTGACCCTGATGATGTGCATCGGGGAAATGGGCATGCCGATGCACCAGCGGTTCGTGGCTATGCGCGTGCGTGTGCCGGAAGTCCGGTGCCACAGGATGCTCGTGAGCGTGCCGATGGTGTTCGTCATGAACATGCTCATGGGCATGTTCGATGGGCTCATGCGGGTGCTCGTGCTCATGGCGCTCCGTCAAATGCAGCCAGACGCCAAACCCCATAAGAGCGCCGGCCACGACGAGTCGAAGCGTGAGCGGCTCTCCTGCTGCCAACGCGACCACCGCCCCGAAAAACGGCGCAACGGAGAAATAGGCCCCCGTTCGCGCCGTTCCCAATTGACGCAGAGCAACAACGAACAGCGCCAGGCTCACCCCATACGCCAGAAACCCCACGCTCATCGCCGCTATCGTGGAGGACAGCCCGGGCAGCCGATCTCCGAGCAGGAAAGCGAGCGCCAGATTGACGCTCCCGGCTGCGCTACCTTTGACCGATGCAATCCACGTCGCATCGGCCAGGGAGACCTTGCGGGTCAGGTTGTTGTCGATCCCCCACGCCAGACAAGCCCCGAGGATCGCGAGCTCTGGCCACAACCCGGTGAAGCCTGGCTCTTCCGGCCAACTGAGCACAACCGCCCCGAGCGCGATAGCCGCCATTCCCAAAGCGATCCGCCGGTCGAAGTTCTCCCGAAAGACGATCCATGCCAGCAGCGCGGTGAACACGCTCTCTGCATTCAGCAGCAAAGCGGTACCCGACGCCGGCATACCGGCCAGTCCGAACATCAGGAGGACGGGGGCGATGACGCCACCAGCCAGGACGGCTCCAGAAAACCACGCGACCTCGATCCGCTCCAGCCGTATCGCATCGCCTCGGCGGAACAGCCGATAAACCGCCAGACCAAACCCCGAGCCAAGATAAAACAAACCGGCCAGCAACCACGGACCGACATCGTCGAGCAGCATCTTTGCCAACGGCGTGCCTGCCCCGAACAGTAGCGCGGCACCAAGGGCGGCGGACACGCCGGGAGCCGGCAATAGGCTTTTTTGAACCATTCCGGGAATCTCGTTTGTTTTGACTTGTTCAGAATAACCGCAGTCGCGGGGAGACGCCATCGTCGAAGGCGAGAGCACGAATCGGCTTCTGCCAACGCTCCTGCCAATACTCCCGCCAAAATTTCTAAAAAAATATTGTAATAATATCTACGCTGCTGTAGTGTTAGTTACACAAGCGATTGGAGTACTCTCATCGCCAGCTTGCCGACCGAGAACGCCACCCCCCGGAGCGGGTAGCGCCTTCGATGGCCTTGACCAGAACCACCAGCAGGAGAAGACCCATGACCGATAGCGCTATCCCCACCACGCAGCCGCCCGCACCAACACTCGGCGAAGCCTTCAAATACTGGCTCAAACTCGGCTTCATCAGCTTCGGCGGTCCCGCCGGGCAGATTGCCATGATGCACCAGGAACTGGTCGAGCGCCGCCGCTGGATCTCCGAGCATCGCTACCTGCACGCGCTCAATTTCTGCATGCTGCTGCCCGGACCAGAGGCGATTCAACTTGCCATCTACATCAGTTGGCTGATGCACGGCGTCAAGGGGGCGATCATGGCCGGGGTGTCGTTCTTCCTGCCGGCTTTCGTGCTGCTGTCCGTTTTGGCGGGTATCTATTTGAACTTTGGCGACGTACCCGCTGTACAGGGCATCTTCTACGCCATCAAACCGGCGGTGGTCGCGGTGGTGCTGTTCGCTGCCTGGCGCATCGGCTCGAAATCGATCAAGAACGAAGTGCTGCTCGGCATCGCCGCACTGGCTTTCATCGGCATCTTCTTCTTTGCCATCGACTTTCCCTGGATCGTGCTGGCGGCCGCCATCCTGGGCGCCATCGGCGGCAAGCTGATGCCGGCCAAGTTCAAGGCCGGTGGCGGGCATGGAGCCTCAAACAAAGCCTACGGCCCGGCACTCATCGACGATGACACGCCGCCACCGGCGCACGCGAAATTCACCTGGGCAAAGCTGGCGGTCACGACGCTGGTGTTCGCCGCCATTGCCGCCGCTACGCTGCTGTCCCTGCGCGGATCGACCGACCTTTACAACATGGGCGAGTTCTTCCTCAAAGCGGCCTTCCTGACCATCGGCGGCGCGTATGCTGTCTTGCCGTATGTCTATCAGGGCGCGGTGGATCACTTTACCTGGCTGACCGGGCCGCAGATGATGGATGGGCTGGCTCTGGGCGAAACCACGCCGGGGCCGCTCATCATGGTCGTTACCTGGGTCGGCTACATCGGGGGCGTGACCAAGAGCGCACTTGCCAACCCTGTCGCGGCGGGGCTTGCCGGAGCGACGGTTGCGACCTTTTTCACCTTCCTGCCGAGCTTCTGGTTCATCATTGCCGGCGGACCGATGATCGAGTCCACGCGCGGCGAACTCAAGTTCACCGCGCCGCTCACTGCCATCTCGGCCGCCGTCGTCGGCGTGATCCTGAACCTCGCCGTCTTCTTCGCCTGGCATACCTTCTGGCCCAAGGCCACCGGCGCGGCACCCTTCAGCGGGCCGTTCGACGCCATCCCGGTGGTCATCGCCATCGCCTGCTTCATCGCCCTGTGGAAGTACAAGGCCGACATCATGAAGGTGATCGGCGCCTGCGCGCTGCTCGGCCTTCTTTACTCCTTTTTTATGTGAGGAACACCATGCCCTACGAACTGAAGCCCCTCTCCTGCAATCCCGGCGCCATCGCCGGCATGTCGGAAAAAATCATCGTCAGCCACTATGAGAACAACTATGGGGGCGCAGTGAAGCGCTTGAACGCCATCGAGGCGCAACTGGCGGAACTCGACTGGAGCAACGCCCCGGTGTTCGCGATCAACGGCCTGAAGCGCGAGCAGATGGTGGCGATGAACTCGATGCTGCTGCATGAAGTATTTTTCGACAGCCTGGGTGTCAGCCAGGCATCGGCTGGACTCACGGCTCAGATCGATGCCGACTTCGGCGGCTTCGACCAGTGGGCAGTCCAGTTTGCCGCGATGGGCAAAGCACTGGGCGGCGGTTCGGGTTGGGTGCTGCTGACCTGGTCGCCGCGTGACGGCAAGTTGATCAATACCTGGGCAGCCGACCATACAGGCAATCTATCGGGGGCAACACCCCTGCTGGCGCTCGACATGTACGAGCACAGCTATCACATGGACTTCGGTGCGAAGGCGGGTGTCTATGTCGACGCCTTCATGAACAACCTCAATCTTGAGGTGGTGTCGGCACTGCTCCTTACCGCAAAGGGAGCGTAATAATGGAGCGGATAATCAAACCCGAGACCCTCAAAGCGGAACTGGCGACCAGGCACTTGATCGACGTGCGTCGGGCTGCCGACCGCGATGCTTCGCCAGAACAACTACCCGGCGCCACCTGGCACGACCCCGAGAAGCTCGCCGAGTGGGCCGACGGCCTGCCCAGAGACAAGAACATCGTCCTCTATTGCGTGCGTGGCGGTTCGGTATCCAACGGCGTGGTCGACGCCCTCCAGGCCAAAGGCTTGCGTGCATCCTTCATCGAGGGGGGTATCGAGGGCTGGAAAGCGGCCGGCGGCGAGTTGGTTCAGAAATCCCATCCGACACCTGCCTGCTAGAGGGAACGAAATGCCTTTACGGTTCGTTCTACTGCGCAGACCGGCCAACAACCCGCTATCGCGCAAGCCTTCGAGCAGACACGCGAGGCCTGCGGGACTTGTCACAAGGCATTCCGGAAGGATTGGTGAGCAATATGAAATGGATTACCCGCGAACGTCCAAAAATCGATCGCATTGCCTGCCCCTGGCTGGTTGCACGCTTCATCGACCGGGAGGCGGAATTCCTCTACGTGCCGCGGGACAAGGTGATGTCCGAAGCGCAGCGCCTGGGCGCCACGCCCTTCGACGTGCCGGGCGTGGAACTCGGCCATGACGGGCCGTATTGCAGTTTCGATGCTTTCATCGGGAAATATAAGCTGAACGATCCGGCGCTGCATCGTCTTGCCCTCATCGTGCGCGGCGCCGACACGGATGCGCCCGACCTGGCACCGGAGGCCGCCGGTCTCGTCGCCCTCTCCTGGGGCCTCAATCACAACTTTCAGGACGACCACGAATTGCTCGCCCAAGGCATGGCGATCTACGACGCCCTCTATACCTGGTGTGCCGCCGAGGCAGGACGGCAGTAAATTCAGCCGCTTGTGCCGCGAGGCAGAACATCGGGCGATGGTTTTCCTGCTGCTCTTACCACAAGGGCAATCCTGAAGGAAAAGTCAGAAACTCTTCAGTAGTGGCACGCCAGCGACTTCCTTAACATTTCAACGGTGTAATTTTGCTGGCGGTGCGATGCGGATCCTGATTGTCGAAGACGAGCCGAAACTGGCCCAGGCGCTCAAACAGGGTCTGGAGGCGGAGCGCTACGAGGTGAAAGTAGCTGCCACCGGCGAAGACGGCTTCTTTCTCGTCAGTACCGAGGTCTTCGACCTGATGCTGCTCGATCTGATGCTGCCCGGCCGTGATGGCTTCGAGGCGCTGGCGGCCTTGCGCGGCAGGGGTCTGCAAACACCCGTGCTCATCACTTCGGCGCGGGACGCGGTGGAGGATCGCATCCGCGCCCTCGACGCCGGGGCGGACGATTATCTCGTCAAACCCTTTGCTTTTCCCGAACTGCTCGCGCGCATCCGCGCGCTGATCCGGCGCGGGCGCGCCGACCAGGTGCTGCGCCTGAAAGCGGCCGATCTGGAAATGGATCTGGTCACGCGCAAGGTGTGCCGCGGCGATCAGGTGCTCGACCTGACGGGGCGCGAGTTCGAACTGCTCGAATATCTGCTGCGCCACGACGGACAGATCGTCTCGCGCGAGATGCTGGTACGCGACGTGTGGCACGAGGTGCAACGCGCCACACCGCTGGACAACGTCATCGACGTGCATATCGCACGGCTGCGCAAGAAAGTGGACGGCGGTGGCGGGTCGAAGCTCATCCACACGCTGCGCGGCGTCGGCTTCGTGCTGAACGAAAATCTTCCGGAAGGCACGCCTGCCGGATAGATCGTATGGGTTGCCGACATCCATCGACGTTGGCAAAGGTGATCGTTTTTTGGGAAATGGAGACGGCAATGAATGCGATAGGCAAGGGAAGGCGGACACTCCGTTGGGTGGCGGCACTGGCAGGCTGCATCGGTTTTGCGAATCTGGCGGCGGCGCAAACGATGCTCACTCCGACGGAAACCCTTTCGGCGACGCGCGACACGCCACGGGTCGTATCCGGGCAGAAATTCTTCGGCGACGCCAAGTATGTCGGCGCCGACAGTTGCAAATCCTGTCACGAGAAACAGCACGGCGAGTGGGCGACCACCTGGCACGCCAAGATGGAACGCATGCCCACACAGGACGTCGTGATCGGCGACTTCAACGATCGCGTCATCACCTACAAGGACATCAAGGTCAAGACCAAGGACGGCAAGGAAGAGATGCTGACCTTTCAGGTGAAAACCCACCGTCATGGCGACAAATTCCTGTTTACCGTGCTGGACAAGGATAATCCCGCCAACAACCAGACATTCGAAGTTGCCAAGACCCTTGGCGGCAAATGGGACCAAGGTTACGAAATCAAGATCGGCGAGAACTATCTTCCGGCACCGATCCGCTGGTCGGTGGCGGCAAAGGACTGGCTGACCTCTTCCTACCGGCCGTATGAGTGGGTGACGCCAGACGGCACCCCGGACGGACGACCGTTAAAGGTCGAGGAACTGCCGAAGAACCGCTTCGCCGAAGCCAAGTGCTCAGGCTGCCACACTACCGGCTTCGAGTTCTACAAGGATGCCGCCGCCGGCCACTGGAAGGCAAGAGGTAACGGTGAACTCGGCATCACCTGCGAGCGTTGCCACGGACCCGCCGGTAAGCATGTGGCCGAAGCGGAGGAAGCAAAAACGTCCGGCAAGAAACTCGTGCCGGAGGCGACCACCATCGTTCATCCGCTCAAGGATCTCAACGCACTGCAGCAGACCCAGGTTTGCGCTCAGTGCCATGGACGCAACACGAACAAGAAGATCTCCGATATCTCGTTCCAGCAGGGTTTCCTGCCCGGCGACGTGGACATGACGAGCCGCTCCCGCTTCTGGAACTACTCGGGCACGTCCAATCCGGACGAGTACAAGTATTTCTGGCCGAACGACTGGGCCAAGCGCAACCGCCAGCAGTGGCAGGATTTCCAGAAGAGCACGCATTTCAACAAGGCCGGCATGAGTTGCCTGACCTGCCACACGTTCCACGGCCAGGCCGAGGGGGCGCAACTGCGGCAGAAGCCCGAAGATATGTGCGTCTCCTGCCATACCAACAGCGGCTATGCCAAGAGGCCCAACGGCGAGATGTTCCAGCACAGCCCGATGCAGAAAGCCGGCGTGCAGTGCGTCGACTGCCACATGCCCAGGATCGGCTATCGCTCCGACAAGACCGCCTCCGGTCCGCACCAGTGGGACACCTCGTCGCACACCTTCATGGTGGCACTGCCGACGCTGGAGAAGAGCCAGGGCATCCGCAGCAGTTGTGCGGCCTGCCACGAAGGCCAGGGCAGAAAGATGCCTTCCGGCGTACAGGCCCCGGCATTCGACACCCACACGCTAGACACCATGCTCAAGCAGAAGCAGGTAATGACGCGAACCGAGATCGACGAAGTCGAAAAACTGCTGGTCAAGGCAGCGGCGCGCAAGGCGCCTATGGCGCAAAAGCTCGTCGCGGATGCGCGTGGCAAACTGAACTTCGTCCTGCTCGACGGCAGCCTGGGCTTCCACAATCAGCCCAAGGCGGCGGAAACCATCGCCGAGGCCAGGAAGCTCGCGGAGAAGGCCGCGAAGATGAAATAGCAACTCCGTCATGCTGCGGGGGCGAGGGAACTCGCCTCCCGCATATCGGCTACCCAAGAGATCAAGGAACATGTCATGAACAAATTGCGTTTGCTGCCTGCCGGTCTGGCGTCCGTCGCGCTGCTCGCCAGCACGGGAGCGCTTGCCGGCGAGCCCGAGTTCGGAGACCCGACGATCTATGTGGCCGCATCAACCTAACGCTGGAAAATGCGAAGGTCAGCGGCGCGCCGGGCAAGGCATCGGCAGCGAAACCTCCACCATGATCCAGGTCGAGAGCCGGCTGCGCCACGATCCTGACGGATGGGCGGTCAAGAGCCGCGATACCTGTGTCGGGCTACAGGACGCCCGGTTCGGCACCGTGCGCTACGGCATGATGGAAGGGCCGCTCTACCATGCGACCTACGACGAAATCAGCATGCATAACCACGACAGCGGGCGTTCATCCGACAAGCTGCTGGATGAAGATGCCAACGGCGCGGCGAACAGTTCGCTGGCGGTCGGCTACCGCCAGAACTTCTGACCGCCGCTTCCCCGGCATGACTGCGAAGAACCCGTCGAATCCATGGAATGCGCTGAGCATCCGGGCTCGCCTCTCGATAGGTTATGCGGCCACCCTGAGCCTGCTGCTGTTCATATATGCGATTCTTGTCTACCTGGCCGTGCGTGAGCGTTTTCTCGCCGAGATCGATCACCGGCTGGATCAGGAAGTCGAGATCGCCGAACGTTCCCTGACTCGGGGCGTATCGGGCGAACTCCTGTGGCGGCCGCTCCATGAAGGCACCGTGAACTACCAGCCGCTCGCCAACATTTTGTGGATCGATATCCATCGCGCCGATGGGACACCGGTCAAGCTCTCCCTCGGCGGGTATGCGCGTGGCGTCACGCCGGAGCCGCTGCCTTTCTCGCCGCGTCCATCGGGTTTCTTCACGACACGGCTGCCGAGCGGCATCCCGCTACGCATTCTGCAGGTGGAGGTCGATGTCGCCGGTGAGCGGGCGATCATCCGCGCCGCCTATGCCGAAGAGCAGCTTGAACATGAACTGGCATCCCTGCTCTGGGTGCTGGCCCTGGGGTTGCCCCTGACGGTGGGTGCCGCCGCACTGGCCGGCTTCTGGCTGGCCGGCCGGGCGCTGGCACCCGTCGCCAAGATGGCCGGCGAAGCGCGCGCCATCACGGCGGAACGGCTCGACGCCCGCCTCCCGGTCATCAACGCCAACGACGAGCTGGGGTGGCTCGCCACCACCTTCAACGACCTGTTTTCCCGGCTGGAGCGTTCGTTCGAGCAACTGCGCCGCTTCACGTCCGACGCTTCCCACGAACTGCGCACGCCGCTCGCCGTTATTCGCAGCGTCGGCGAGGTGGGCCTGCGCGAGCCGCATTCCGGGGACGAATACCGCAACATCATCGCTGTCATGCTTGAGGAAACAGACCGGCTCGCGCTGCTCACCACGCTGCTGCTCGAACTCACCCGCGCCGAGAGCGGACGGACAACGGTCAAGCGCACACCTTTCGACCTGCGCGACCTGATCGGGGACGCCGCCGGATTCATAAGCGTGCTCGCAGAGGAAGCGCGCGTGCTCCTCGAACTCGACCTTCCCGATACCCCGCTACCGGTGACCGGCGACCGGACGATGCTGCGCCACGCTCTGGTCAACCTGCTCGACAACGCGATCAAGCACAGCCCGCCGGACACCGTGGTCTCGCTCGCCTGCCGGGTGCAAGCCGGCGGCATGGAGATCGCCGTCGCCGATCATGGGGACGGCATTCCGGCGGAACAGTTGCCGCGCATCTTCGACCGCTTCTACCGCGTCGACGCCGCCCGCAACCGGGAGCGCGGCGGTTTCGGCCTGGGCCTGGCCATCGCCCGCTGGGCGGTGGAAGCCCACGGCGGGCGCATCGACGCCGAGAGCGAGCCGGGCAAAGGCAGCGTATTCAGGATGGTACTGCCCCGTCCAGCCGCACCCGCCGCAGTTCCAAACCCAACCGTCCAGCCGCACCCGACGCAGTTCCAAACACAACGACCACATGAGGAGAAACGCCATGATCCACCCCCATCTCGGTGCGGCGCTTTCTTTCCCGCAGGTCGCCACCCTGGCCGGCGCGGGCAAGCCCGGATTTGCCGATGGCCTTGTCACCGGCGCACGCTTTAACCAGCCGCTCGACGTGGCGTTCGACGCCAGGACCGGCCGTCTGTTCGTCTCGGAGGACAAGGGGCATCGCATCCGCGTACGGGACAGCGACACACGCGCACGCTGACGACGGTTGCCCGGAGATCCCTGATGACCGACCGTACAACCCTGCTCACGGTGCGCAGGCTTGCCAAGCGCTACGGCGATGCCGAGGTATTGGCCGAGGTGGATTTCGATCTGCGGCCCGGCGAGATTCTCGGCATCATCGGCCCCAACGGCGCCGGCAAGACCACGCTGATGGAATGTCTGGCCGGGCTGCTACCCGCCGACTCCGGCGAGGTGCGAGTGCGCGGCGAGCCGCTGCCACCCGCAAGGCGACGCGAAGCGATGTTCTACCTGCCCGACGGCATCGCCCCCTGGAGCGACCAGGCGGTGTGGCGGGTGACCGGCCTGTTCCGGAAACTGCATGGCTTCGATCCGGCGCGCGAAGCGGTCGTCGTTGGCCGTCTCGAACTCTCGCCCGTGCTCGGCAAGCGCGTGGCGGAGCTGTCCAAGGGCTACCGGCGGCGCCTGCTGCTGGCACTGGCGCTGCTCACGCCGCAGCCGATCCTGATCCTGGACGAGCCTTTCGACGGTTTCGACCTGCGCCAGACACTGCACGTCATGGACCTGCTGCGCGAAGTGGCGCGCGAACGGGCGTTGATCCTCTCCATCCATCAGCTGAAGGATGCCGAGCGCATTTGCGACCGCCTGCTGCTGCTCAACGCCGGTCGCCGGCTGGGCTTCGGCACCCTGGCCGATCTGGCGGCCCAGGCGGGCGCGGCGCATGCCGATCTTGAGGAGGTGTTCCTTGGCCTTACCTGACCGCTTGCGCATCGCCCCTGTTCGTATCGTCCATATCCTGCTGGCGCACGAAATTCGCGGCCTGCTGGCGTCAAAAGCGCTGTGGGCGATGTTGCTGGCGCTCGCACCGCTGGTGGGCTACGGTTTCGTGCAGGCGGTGGCGCTGTTTGCCGAGGCAAGCAGATCGGCCATCGAGTTTCCCGAACTGGCGCGCGGCATGACGCCGCTCGACGGCGTTCTGGTGCCGACGCTGGGCGCTTTCTATCTGGCCGTGACCCTGTTGTTTCCTTTTGTCGCCATCCGCGCCGTCGGCCAGGACAAGCAGTCCGGCGCCGCCAAGCTGGTCGAACAATTTCCGGTTGGGGCGGTAACGCTGTTGGTCGTCAAGATGCTCGCGGTCGGCGCTGCCTGGTGCCTGGCCTCCGTGCCGGCCATCTCTGCCATCGGTATCTGGGCGTTGATCGGCGGCCATCTATATACGCCGGAACTTTTCAACCTGCTCCTCGGCCACGCGCTCTATGCCTTCGCCATCACCGGCATCGCGTTTTTCGCTGCGGCAATCGCCGATTCCGTGTCCACCGCCGCCATCGTCGCCCTGGCCTTCACCCTCGGCTTCTGGGTGCTCGATTTCGCCGCCGGCAGCGTTCAGTCGTCCTGGCTCCAGGCACTGTCGCAGATGTCGCTGACGGCGGCGCTGCGCCAGTTCGAGCATGGGCTGTTCAGCCTGCCGCATGCGCTGGAAGCAGCAAGCATCGGCGCGACGCTGATCGCCGCCGCCGGTGTCTGGCTACCGGGCGGACGAACGCCGCCGCGCAAGATCGGCCTGACCGTCGGCCTCGCCACCCTGCTCGCGGCGCTGCTGGCGGCGGCGGGACAGGCCGGCGTCTATCGCGATGTCTCGGAGGATAGACGCAACAGTTTTACCCCGGCCGACGAGGCGGCGCTGGCGCACATGGACAAGGAGCTGAGCATCACCGTATACCTATCGCCCGACGATAGCCGCTACAAGGATATGGAGGCCAACGTGCTCGGCAAGCTGCGCCGGCAGGTGCCCAAGCTCGCGATCCGCTTCGGCGAGGCCGGCCGGGTGGGCTTGTATGGTTCGTCGGGCGACGACCGCTACGGCCTGGTCGTTTACGAATATGCCGGCAAGCGCGAGCAGAGCCGTTCCAGCGCCCCGCGCGAAATCCTGCCCATCCTGCACGGACTGGCGGGCGTCGAAAGCGCGCCGGCGGAGATGCCAGTTTATCCCGGCTACCCGCTGGTCGCCGATGCCGGCGCCTGGGGCAGCTGGTTCTATCTCGGCCTGCCGATCTTGATCCTGTTGTTCTGGTGGCGATGCCGTCGGCCGGCAAGAACGAACTTTAACCAGGAGGAAATATGACGATCCAAAAGCTCTTGTATCCGCTCATGCTCAGCACCTGCCTGTTCGCCGCTCAACCGGCGGTGGGCAAGGAAGTGAAATTCGACTTCGCGACGGAGAAGGTCGGCGCCGAACCGACGAGCTTCGTTCCCACGGTTGGCAACTGGGTGGTCGGTAAGGAAGGCGACAACATCCTGCTGACGGTGGAAGGCTCGACGTGGTCGCGCAACCAACCGTCCGCCGGCATCGCCGACAAGGCTCGGGCGCTCTATGGCGAGCGCTACGCCGAGTTCCTCGATAACGTGAAGTCCTACGCCTACTTCCCGCTGGCGGTCGCAAAAGAGGTCGAGGATTTCCGCGAGGGCGAAATCAGCCTCCGCTTCAAGGGCATCGGCGGCCGCATCGACCAGGCGGCAGGCATCGTCTTCAACCTGAAGTCCAACGGCGATTATCTGATCCTGCGCGCCAACTGCCTGGAGGACAATCTCGTGCTGTTCAAGTACGAGCGGGGCAAGCGGAGTTCGGTCAAGTGGATCCGCAACACGCCGACGCCATCGAAGCAATGGCACGATCTGAAACTGGCCGTGCAAGGGAAGAACATCAGGGGCTTTCTGGACGGGAAACTGTATCTTGAGCACACGCTGTCCGAGCCGGTCTCGGGCCGGGTCGGGCTATGGTCCAAGGCCGACAGCGTGGTGTATTTCGACGACTATCGCGTGCAGTAAGCCTCCCAGGCTTAGTTCGCAGGTTGTGCCGTAAAGCACAACAACTACTGTTTAGTTGCAATATAAAGAGTTATTAAGTACTCTTGGTGGCATGTCAAGAGTAGCCCCGAAGATCATGTGCTCGGCGGAAGTTCGAGCAGAAATGGAGCGACGCGCCGCCAGTCGAACGGAGGCGGTGCGCATCGTCGAACGAGCCAGGATGATTCTTGGCTGCCTTGATGGGCTGCGCGTGCAGGAGGTGGCGACACGCTGTCGAACGCGGCCAAACACAGTCATCAAATGGCGGGATCGTTTTGTCGAACAAGGATTGTCGGGTCTG
>JACQYA010000171.1:0-663 GCA_016208425.1 Betaproteobacteria bacterium | reverse complement strand
TGTGCATGCGGTCTGGCGTGTGTTGCGCAAGGAAGGCATCTGCCTGCAACGGCAACGGTCATGGCGTGTCAGCACGGACAAGGAATCCGCCACCAAGGCGGCCGGCATCGTGGGGCTGTATCTGAATCCGCCCGAGAATGCTTTAGTCATCAGCGTTGACGAGAAGCCCGGTATTCAGGCGTTGGAGCGCGCGACAGGATATGACGAGACCGACAACGGCAAGATCGTTCGCGGCTTCAAAAGCACTTGCAAGCGGCATGGCACCCTCAATCTGTTCGCCGCTCTCCAAGTAGCAACGGGCCAGGTGACATCGCAGATCACCGAAACCAAGCGGCGCTGCGACTTCCTCGGTTTCGTGGATGCAACCATCGCGGAGACGCCCGCCGACAAGGAGTTACACGCGATTCTGGACAACTACTGTACCCACAACAAATGCGACGCCTGGCTGAGAGCGCATCCCAATGTTCATTTCCACTTCACACCCACCTCGGCCAGCTGGCTCAACAAGGTGGAAATGCGGTTCGGCATCCTGTCGCCCAAAGCACTGCGAGGTGCCAGTTTTGAGAATGTCCAAGCGTTGCGCCAAGCCATTGAACAGTTCGTTGCCGCCTACAATCCAACCGCGAGTCCTTTTCGATGGCGCAAGCGCGAAGTACGAGGATC
>JACQYA010000170.1 GCA_016208425.1 Betaproteobacteria bacterium | reverse complement strand
TCCAATCAGGTCTTCCGGTTTCTTGTAATCAGCCAGCAGGCTGTCAGGCAGTTCGTTGCTTACGGTCATTACAGCTCCTTCCTCTAGGACGGCAGTTTCCTGCCAAATGACCGTTTACACAAAATTCCTTACACCCTCCAATCTCAAGCCACCGGCTTTGCCGGTGGTATCTGACTGGTGGAGCCTGTTCGTGCGACTGGCTCATCTCGATGCGCGGCGTGAGGCCACCACCAGCCCGACCCTAGCTGATGTCCTCGGCGGGGCGCAGAACCGGGCATGCGTGCCAGACAACTATCACGCTGACGAGGGCGGCAGCGGTTTGTCGGAAATGGCGGTTCTTCCACTTACCGAGTCGACCCAGCGATAGGTCGTTTGTGCCCCAACCAGCGAGCTTGTCAGAAAACCGGCCACCAGCAGAATTCTCCGACTTTTCTTCCGGGCATCGCTCCACCGTTTACGCTACGGGTTCAAGAATCATACCGTTGTGTCTGAGCAAGGCATCGACCTGCGGCTCGCGCCCACGGAAGGCGCGGAAGCTGTCGAGTGCCGGGCGGACGCCGCCGACCGCGAGTATCTGGTCGAGAAAGCGCTTGCCGGTGGCCGGATCGAAAGGGTCGCCGGCTTCTTCAAACGCGGCATAGCAGTCGGCGGAGAGCACCTCGGCCCATTTATAGCTGAAATAACCGGCACCATAGCCGCCGGCAAAAATGTGCGAGAAGCCGTTGGGGAAACGGTGCCATTCGGGCGGCAGGAGAACGGCAACCTCGCGGCGCACCCCGGCAAGCAGATCGAGGACACCGGGTTTGCCTGCATCCGGGTCGGCCGGATCGAACTCGCTATGCAGCAACAGATCGAAGAGCGAGAACTCGAGTTGCCGGACGGTTTGCATGCCGCTCTGGAAATTTTTCGCCGCCAGCATCTTGTCGAACAGTTCGCGCGGCAGCGTGGCGCCGGTATCGGCGTGCGCGGTCATCTCCTGCAGCACCCCCCATTCCCAGCAGTAGTTCTCCATGAACTGCGAGGGCAGTTCGACGGCGTCCCATTCGACCCCGCCGATACCCGAGACGCCGAGTTCCTCGACGCGCGTTAGCAAATGGTGCAGGCCGTGGCCGGTTTCGTGGAACAGCGTGATTACGTCGTCGTGCGTGAAGGTCGCCGGGCGCGGCTTCCCATCCTTTTCGCCCACCGGGCGCGGGAAGTTGCAGTTCAGATAGGCAACCGGCGTCTGGATGCCGCCACCCGCTTGCCGCGAAAGCCGCCGACGGGTGATCGCGTCGTCCATCCACGCACCGCCGCGCTTGGTTTCCCGCGCGTAGAGGTCGAGGTAGAACTGGCCGACGAGTTCGCCGGACGGCGTTTCGATGCGGAAAAAGCGCACGTCATCGTGCCAGACCGGAGCGCTGTCGGGCCGGACGCGAACGCCGAACAGCGTCTCGACGACGCGGAACAGGCCGGCCAGCACCTTCGGCTCGGTGAAGTACTGTTTCACCTCCTGTTCGGAAAAAGCGTAGCGCGCTTGCAGCAGCTTTTCGGAGGCATAGGCGACATCCCACGGTTCGAGCGTGGCCAGTTCCAGCTCGCTGCGGGAAAATTCGCGTAGTGCGGCGATGTCGCTTTCGGCGAACAGTCTGGCCTTGCGCGCCAGATCGCGCAAAAAGGCGAGCACCTGCGGTACCGATTCGGCCATCTTGGGCACCAGCGACACCTCGGCATAGTTGGCGTAGCCGAGCAGCTGCGCTTCCTCGCGGCGAAGCGCCAGGATGCGCCGGATGAGCGGCGTGTTGTCCAGCTCCACCGGGCCGAATTCTGCGGCGCGGGTCGCGTGGGCGCGGTAAAGCGCCGCGCGCAGACGGCGGCTGTCGGCGTACTGCATCGCCGGCAGGTAGGAAGGCATGTGCAGCGTGAATTTCCAGCCCGGTTTCCCCTCCTTTTCGGCGGCTTCGCGCGCCGCCTGGCGAACGTCGTCGGGCAGGCCGGACAGTTCGGCTTCGTCGTCGACGAATTCGGCGAAGGCGTTGGTCGCGTCGAGCAGGTTCTCGGAAAACTTCGCCGAGAGGCTGGCCAGCTCTTCCTGGATGGCCTGAAAGCGCGGCTTCCGGTCTTCCGGCAGTTCGGCGCCAGAAAGCCGGAAATCGCGGATTTCGTTATCGGCGATGCGGCGCTGCGCGGGCGTTAGCGCGGCATAGCCGGCGCTTGCGCGCAGCGCCTTGTAGCGGGCGAACAGATGGAGGTTCTGGCCGAGTTCGGCATAAAAGCGCGACACCTCGGGCAACATCGCGTTGTAGGCGTCGCGCCAGCCGGGAACGTCGTTGACCGAATGCAGGTGGCCGACGACGCCCCAAGCCCGGGATAGCCGCTCGATGCCGTCGGCGAGCGGTGCGGCAAAGTCGTTCCAGGTCGCCGGCACCTGCGGGCCGGTCAGCCGCCCGACCAGCGTGCGGCTTTCGTCGAGCAGTTGCGAGATCGCGGGCCACACGTCGGCCGGCGCGATGGCATCGAAGCGCGGCAGGCCGGAAAAATCGAGGAGAGGGTTGGGCGTCATGGTCGGAGTCAGTGCGGTCAGTGCGATTCCAGAATGGGCGTGGGCGGCCGTGTGGGAGCCGCCCCGGCGACGAAAGTCCGTCAACCGACGAACGGTTTCCCGGTCAGCAGCTCGCACGCCTCGACATATTTGGCGCGGGTGCGGGCGACGACTTCGGCCGGCAGCGCGGGGCCGGGCGCCTGCTTGTTCCAGTCCAGCGTTTCCAGATAATCGCGCACGTACTGCTTGTCGTAGGATGGCGGGTTGCTGCCTTCGCGATAGCCGTCGGCCGGCCAGAAGCGCGACGAATCGGGGGTCAATGCCTCGTCGATCAGGTGCAGCGTCCCGGCTGCATCGACACCGAACTCGAACTTGGTGTCGGCGATGATGATGCCGCGCGTTGCGGCGTAATCGGCAGCAGCGCTGTACAAGGCCAGCGCGGCGTTGCGCGCCTGCGTGGCGATTTCGGCGCCGCTTTTGCCGGTGCCGTAGAGAACGCCGGAGAGCGCTGCGCCGCAGTCGCGCTGTGCCTGTTCAAAAGAAATATTCTCGTCGTGGTCGCCCATTTCGGCTTTGGTCGCCGGCGTAAAGATCGGTTCCGGCAGCTTGGCCGCCAGCGGCAGTCCGGCTGGCAGCTTGATGCCGCAGACGGCGCCGGTTTCCCGATAGTCCTTCCAGCCCGAGCCAATCAGGTAGCCGCGCACGACCGCTTCGATCGGCAGCGGCTTCAGGCGCTTGACGACCAGCGCGCGACCGCGTACCTGATCGCGTTCTTCGGGCGCCACGACCGTCTCGGGGTCGATGCCGGTCAGCTGGTTGGGCAGCACGCAGGCAAGTTTGTCGAACCAGAAGTTGGCGAGTTGCGTCAGCACCTTGCCCTTGCCGGGAATCGGATCGGGCAGGATCACGTCGAATGCCGAGAGGCGGTCGCTGGTGACGATCAGCAGACGCCCGGCGTCGATCGCGTAAATGTCGCGCACCTTGCCGCGGCCAAGCAGCGGCAGGCTGTCGATGGAGGATTCAAAGAGGGCGGCTGTTGTCACATTGGTCACTTTATCGATCCAGAAGGTAAAGTCGTTGAACGAAAGTGGCGATTATAAGGCAGTCATTGTCCGGCCGCCTCATCCTCGGACAGTGCCTTGCGCATGCGTTTGATGCCGAACAACGAAAGAGCCGCGATCAGCGGGATCGACACGGCGGTGGCGATCTCGGGCGACAGTCCGGGAAACAGATACTTGCCTCCCTTGGCGAGGTACTGCACAAGCTGTGATCCATAGTAGGTGATGGCGACAACCGACAGACCTTCGACGGTTTCCTGCAAGCGCAATTGCAACTTCGCGCGATTGTTCATCTGCGCCAGCAGTTCCTGGTTCTGGCGCTCCAGTTCGACGTCCACGCGGGTGCGCAGCAGCTGGCTGTTGCGCGCGACGCGGCCGGAGAGGTCGTCCTGCCGTCCGGCCATCGCGGCGCAGGTATCCATCGCCGGCAGCAGGCGGCGCTGCATGAATTCGTTCATCGTCTGAAAGCCGGCGACGCGCACTTCGCGCAAATCCTCGATGCGCTGCATCACCAGGCTGTGGTAGGCGCGCGAGGCGCCGAAACGGAAGGTGGTGCGCGCCACCGAATGTTCAACTTCGGCCGCCAGCCGGGAAAGGCTGCCCAAGGCCGCGCGCTCGTCATCGGGCGAGCGGGTCTGGCCGATCTGGTCCATCAGCGCGGCCAACTGCTTCTCGGCACCGTTCAGCCACTGCCCGACTTTCTTGGCGACCGGCAGGCCGAGCAGCGCCATCATGCGGTAGGTCTCAATTTCCAGAACGCGCTGAACCGCCCGTCCCGCCTGGCGTTGCGTCATCGACACATCGAGCACGAGAAAGCGCGAGAAGCCGTTGTCGAACATGAAATCGGTAAACACCCACGCCGCGCCGTCGGCGATCTTGACGGCGACCATCTGGCGCCCGTTCGGCGAAAAACCGGCGGTCGCCGATTCGGGCGACATTTCCGCAATCGAGCGCAGCTCGACATGGGTGGCGACGATCAACTGTCCGGGAATCGCCGCCAGCCACTCGGGCAAAACGGCCTCCAGCGCCGTCGAATCCGGGTCGAGCGGCTCGCCGACGGCCAGCGGTCGGGAAAACGTGTAGCTGGAAAATTCGGTGTGCAGTTCCCAGCGCAGGCGGTAACTGCCGGCGTCGAGCATCAGGTGCGCGTCGGAGCTTTCGATCGACTGGCAGACGGTGGACTGGCACAAGCGCGAGAGATTGTCGCGCTCAAGCGGCGCGGTCGTGCCGTCGTGCTTGAAGACGAGGTGCGAGACGACCAGCGGGCTGGCGAGCGGAATCGGCAGGCGGGCGTGAAATTCGCTGTTCAGGTGCTCGCGCAGCGGGTGGTCTTCGAGCCCGGCCAATTTCAGCCTGGCGTAGAGTCTGGCGTGCATGTTTGACCCGGAAAAAGAAACGCCGCGCGCCCCGCGTTGCGGAGGCGTCGCGGCGATTGTCGGCGGTTCAGCGAACGACCTGGTTCAGCTCGCCCTTGGTGTAGCGCTCGGCCATCTTGTCGAGCGGGATGACCTTGATCTTGCTCGCCTGGCCGGCGGTGCCGAAGGCCTGGAAGCGGGCGACGCAAATCTTCTTGGCCGCTTCGCGCGCCGGCTTCAGGAAGTCGCGCGGATCGAACTTCGAGGGGTTCTCGACCAGGTAGCGGCGCACCGCGCCGGTCATCGCCAGGCGGATGTCGGTGTCGATATTGACCTTGCGCACGCCGTTCTGGATGCCGATGACGATTTCCTCGACCGGCACGCCATAGGTTTCCTTCATGTCGCCGCCGAACTCGCGGATCTCGGCGAGCAGTTCCTGCGGCACCGACGACGAGCCGTGCATGACCAGGTGGCAGTTCGGGATGCGCGCGTGAATTTCCTTGATGCGGTCGATGGCGAGGATGTCGCCGGTCGGCTTCTTGGTAAACTTGTAGGCGCCGTGCGAGGTGCCGATGGCGATGGCCAGCGCGTCGCACTGCGTCTGCTTGACGAAATCGGCCGCCTGCTCGACATCGGTCAGCAACTGCTCGCGGGTCATATGCCCGTCGGCGCCGTGGCCGTCTTCCTTGTCGCCCTGCATCGTTTCGAGCGAGCCGAGAACGCCCAGTTCGCCCTCGACGGAAACGCCGATGGCGTGCGAAAACTCGACCACTTTCTGCGTCACGGCAACGTTGTATTCGTAGGAAGCGACGCTCTTGCCGTCGGCCATCAGCGAGCCGTCCATCATCACCGACGAAAACCCGGACTTGATCGCTGCCATGCACACGGCCGGCGACTGGCCGTGATCCTGGTGCATGACAACCGGGATGTTCGGATAGGCTTCGAGCGCCGCCAGAATCTGGTGGCGCAGAAAAGCCTCGCCGGCATATTTGCGGGCGCCGGCCGAGGCCTGCATGATGACCGGCGCGCCGACTTCGGCGGCGGCTTCCATGATCGCCCACACCTGTTCCATGTTGTTGACGTTGAAGGCGGGCAAGCCGTAGCTGTTTTCGGCGGCGTGGTCGAGTAGTTGGCGCAGGGATACGACGGGCATGGTTTTTCTCCAGTAAAGTGTGGTCAAGTGCTTGAGCCGACGAACCGGCCAAAGCCGATCCGGCATGGTTCCATTTTACGCTTTTGCGGGCGCCTGCTGTTCGCCGACGCGAATGATCTTCAGGGTGTTCGTGCCGCCGGTGGTGCCGACCGGCTCGCCGATGGTCAGCACGATGAGATCGCCCTTTTTGACCACCCCGGCGCCGATCAGCAACTGTTCGGCCTCGTAGAGCTGCACGTCGCGGTCGGACTGCATCTGCTTGATGAGCAGCGGGTAGACCTCGCGATAGAGCGTCATTTTCGTCAAGGTAGCGGGTTCGGGCGTTAGCGCGTAGATCGGCACGCCGCAGTTCAGGCGGCTCATCCACAGAGCCGTAGACCCGGATTGCGTCAGCGCGGCAACGGCCTTGACCTTGAGGTGGTAGGCGGCAAACAGCGCGGCCATCGCAATCGACTGGTCGATGCGGGTAAAGACGCGGTCGAGAAATTCGCGGTCGAGCGTGACATCCTCCGATTTCTCGGCTTCCAGACAGATGCGCACCACCGATTCGACCGTCTGCACCGGATATTTTCCGGCAGCGGTTTCGGCCGACAGCATCACCGCATCGGTGCCGTCGAGCACGGCGTTGGCGACATCGGAAACCTCGGCGCGGGTCGGAATCGGGGAAAGAATCATCGACTCCATCATCTGCGTCGCCGTGATGGTCAGCTTGTTGCGCTCGCGCGCCATGCGGATCATGCGCTTTTGCAGCGCCGGCACCGCCGCGTCGCCGACTTCGACGGCCAGATCGCCGCGCGCCACCATCACGCCGTCCGAGGCATCGAGAATTTCGGATAGCGCGGCGACCGCTTCGACGCGCTCGATCTTGGCGATGGTCAGCGCCTGGCTGCCGGCGGCGAGCATCAGCTGGCGCGCCATGTACATATCGGAGGCGCTCTTCGGGAAGGAGACGGCCAGGAAATCGACGCCGATCAGCGCGGCCGTCTTGATGTCGTCCATATCCTTGGCGGTCAGGGCCGGCGCCGAAAGGCCGCCGCCCTGGCGGTTGATGCCCTTGTTGTTGGACAGCACGCCGCCGTGGCGAACGACGGTAAAAATTTCGTGGCCGACGACGCGCTCGACATCGAGCACGATACGGCCGTCGTCGAGCAACAACACGTTGCCGGCACTGACATCGCGCGGCAGATCCTTGTAATCCAGCCCGGCCCGTTCCCGGTTGCCGAGCTCGCAGCGCGCGTCGAGGATGTAAGGGCTGCCTTCTTCCAGCGTGACCTTGCCTTCCTCGAATTTTCCGACGCGGATCTTCGGCCCCTGCAAGTCGGCCAGGATGCCGACCGAGCGGCCGACGCGCGCCGCAATCTCACGCAAGGAGGTGGCCAGAGCGATGTGGTCTTCGAGCTTGCCGTGCGAAAAGTTCAGGCGGACGACGTCGACGCCGGCGCGGATGATGGCTTCGAGAATTTGCGGGTCGGACGATGCCGGCCCTAGAGTGGCGACGATCTTGGTGTGGCGGGACATTGATTTCCTCATTCATTCAGCCGGGTAAATTAGATCCCGGTCTCTTCTTCTATCGTATTCTGGCCGGTAAGCTTTGCAACATCGACTTTGCACGACTCGTGTTGCCGCGACGTGACGGCATGAACAATCCTGCTGCGGCCGAAGCAAAAGGGCAGCCCTCAGGCTGCCCTCGTATAACAAAAACCGCGCCTCACCCCTCGGCCCTTTGTTCCAATATTTCCACGGCGGGGAGTTTTTTCCCTTCGAGGAACTCCAGGAAGGCTCCGCCGGCGGTCGAGATATAGCCGACCTTGTCCCAGATGTCGAAGG
>JACQYA010000148.1 GCA_016208425.1 Betaproteobacteria bacterium | reverse complement strand
GACTACCTGCCGTACCTGGAACGGCTCAACCCGGAGAAGCCGCCCAGGTATTCGCGCGCGGTACTTGAAACGCTGGCCATCATCGCCTACCGTCAACCGGTCACGCGCGGCGACATCGAGGACATACGCGGCGTAACCGTCGCCACGCAGGTAGTCAGGGTGCTCGAAGAACGTGGCTGGATCGACGTGGTCGGGCATCGCGATACGCCCGGCCGGCCGGCTTTGCTGGCGACCACCCGAAAATTCCTCGACGATCTCGGCTTGCGCGGCCTGTCCGAGCTGCCGCCGCTGGAAAACATCAATCAGACACTGGATTTGGCCGATGCCCGATAAGACCCGCAAGACCCCCTTCCGTTCTCCGCGCCCGGCGTCGCGCCCGGCGTCGCCCCCGGCGCGTCCCGGACGGACGGCCGATCCTTCGGCGCCGGAACCGGCCGCCGAGCACACGTCCCGGCGCACGCCGCGCGCCGCGCCGGTCGATGCCTCGAAGCGCGGGCGGCACAAAGAGGCGCCGGGCAAGCCCGAGCGCCTGCACAAGCTGCTGGCGCAGAGCGGCGCCGGCTCGCGCCGCGAGATGGAAGCGCTGATCGCGGCCGGGCGCGTCAGCGTCAACGGCGAGCCGGCGCAGACCGGCCAGTCGGTCAGCCCGGGCGACCGGGTCAAGGTCGGCGGCAAGCTCGTTCACCTGAAATTCTCCAACCGCCTGCCGCGCGTCATCATCTACCACAAGCCGGAGGGCGAGATCGTCTCGCGCGACGACCCCGAGCGGCGCCCGACCGTGTTCACCTCGCTGCCGAGGATGGCCGGCGGGCGCTGGGTGGCGGTCGGCCGCCTCGACTTCAACACCAGCGGCCTGTTGCTGTTCACCACTTCGGGCGATCTGGCCAACCGCCTGATGCACCCGCGCTACAACCTGGTGCGCGAGTACGCGGTGCGCATTCTCGGCGACCTGCCCGACGAGGCGCGCCAGCGCCTGCTCGACGGCATCGAGCTGGACGACGGCCCGGCGCAGTTCGCCACGTTCCAGGAAGCGGGCGGCGAAGGCGCCAACCACTGGTACCGCGTGTCGCTGTTCGAGGGGCGCAACCGCGAGGTCAGGCGCATGTTCGAGGCCGTCGGCGCGGTCGTCAGCCGCCTGATGCGCGTGCGCTACGGCCCGTTCGTTCTGCCGCCGAACCTCAAGCGCGGGCAGGTGATGGAGCTGGGTGAAGGCGAGATACACAAGCTGATGGCCGATTTCGGCATGGATAACCCGGTGCCGGGTCGCCCGCCGCACCGGCCGCGCGAACGCTAGGCCGGCTTATGCCTTGCCCGGGAGATAGCGGATTCCGTTGTCCCGGGGCGGGCAAAGCGGTGGAAAATTACGGGTTTGCCGGGCCGCGACCGGTCTTGATCCGCATCAGGGTTCTATCGCCCGGAAGCGGGTATAGTCGGCAAGACTCGAACTGAGACAGAGACTGGGGCGGAAAAGCGAAATTACCATGACCCTACCCGGCGGCCACCCGGCGCGTAGCCCCTACCACAGACAATGGCTGGTTCTCGGCGTTGTGCTGCTGGTTTTTGGCGGGTCGCTCGCCTACTTCCTTTACCAGGAACACCGGCGCATCGCGGCGCATGAAGGGGAAATGCTGCTCACCCACGCGCAAATCGTGGAGAAAAACCTGGGGCCGCAGATTTTTTCGGCCAAGCGCGCGATCGACGGAATACTCGCCGACCTGCCGTCCTGGCAGAAGGAAAAGGATGGTCTCAAGCGCGCCAACCGGCGGTTGGGCGTTATCAGCGACACCTTGACCGGCATACGCACCCTCCTGGTTATCGACGCCAGCGGGACGGTAGTCGCGTGCAACAGGGAAGAGGTCGTCGGCCTGAACGTCACCCACCGCGCCTACTTCCAGGCGCCGTTCAGGAACCCCGACCCCGATACCCTCTATGTCAGCCCGCCCTTCAAAACCGTCCTCGGCAACTACCTGATCAGTCTGACCCGGGTGATCGGCGGGCCGAACGGGGAGTTTGCCGGCGTCGTCAACGCCAGCGTCGACCCCGAATACTTCAAGATTTTGCTCGATTCCGTGCGCCACACGCCCGATACCTGGGCTTACCTCGCGCACGGCGACGGGGAGCTGTTCCTGACGATGCCGGAACGGGACGCGAAGATCGACACGGACCTCGGCAAACCCGGAACCTATTTCAGCCGCCACCTGGAAAGCGGTCGGGCGGCCAGCGTGTTCACCGGCGCGGAACGCATGATGGCGCTGCGCACGATCCGGCCGGCCGCCATGTCCATGGACAAACCGCTGGTCGTCGCCGTGTCGCGCGATCTGGCCGCCGTTTTCGCGCCGTGGCACGAGAAAGCCTATGCGCGGGGCGGGCTGTTCGGGTTGCTGGCCGCGGCCGCCGCGCTCGGCATGGGGTTCTACCAGCGGCGGCGGCGTGTCTGCGACCGCCTGGCGGCGCTCCACGAGGCAGAGCAGAAGGCGATGCGGGACAACGAGCTGCTGCTGCGCAACATCATCCACAACCTCGACGAGGGGGTGCTGTTGCTCGACGGCAACGGGCTGGTCGTCTTCGCCAACCGCGCCGCCGAAGCACTGCTCGGCAGCCGCCCGCAAGCGCTGCTGGGAACGCATTGCCCGCAACTGATCCGGCCGACAAGCTTGGCCGACAACGAATGCCCGCTGTGCGACGCCCGCAAGACGCGGACGCCGTTCTACTCGCGCGCGGTGGAATTCCGGCGCGGCGACGGCACCGGCATCCCGGTATCTATCCGGGCGACGCCTGCGGGCGGCGGGGATAACGGCCTGGTGGTGGCCTTCTACGACATCAGCGCGGAGATGATCGCCGAAGAGAAACTGGCGGCCAGCGAGCGCAACTTGCACGCGCTGATCGATGCCACGCCGGGATCGGCCATCCTGCTCGACCTCGAAGGGCGGATCGAGACGATCAACGCCATCGGCGCGCAACGGCTCGCCAGCACGCCGGAAGAGCTTGTCGGCCACGACATTTTCGCCCTTTTGCCGGCCGAAACGGCGACGCGCCGGCACGCCTTGTTCGCCGGTGTTTGCGCCAGCGGCGAGCCGGCCCGGATGGTCGATGGTCGCGGGCAACAGATCTTCGAGACCGAGATGCTGCCGGTCACCGATGCCAAGGGCGAGTTGCGCCGGGTCGCCGTCTATGCCCAGGATGTCACGGAGAAACGGCGCGAGGCTTCGATGCAGTCTCTTTTCCATGACATCGGAACCTTGTTGCTGCGCCGCGAAATCTCCCTCGAAACTTTGATCTGGCATTTCTGCAGGGGCGCGGTACCGATCTTCGGTTTTTCGTTTGCCTGGGTCGGCCGCAAGCAGGCGGACGGGCGTATCCAGGTGGCGGCCGGAGCCGGGCCGGAGCCGGGCTATCTCGCGCGCCTGAAGGAACTCGAAATGCGCTGGGATGCGGTCGGCGACGATCCGGTCGGCAAGGTTCTGCGCCAGGGCAAGGTGCAGGTGGCCGAGGCCGGGCCGGAAGACAGCGACGGCTGGCGGTCGCTGGCCTGGGAGAACGGGGCGCGCCACCTTATCTGCGTCCCGCTGACGCTGGAGGGCGGGAGTTACGGCGCGCTGGTTCTCGGCGTCAAAGACACTTTGGCGCCCGATGCCGCCATTCTCAAAACGCTCGAAGAGGTCGGCGGCCGCCTCAGCCTGGCAATGGAAGCGGCGGCCCAGCAGGAACGCCTGAGCCTGATGGAGACGGCGCTGGAAACCACCGGCAACGCCGTATTCATCACCGGCGGCGACGGCGTCATCCTGTGGGCCAACCCTTCTTTCGGGCGGCTGACCGGCTATGAGCCGGCCGAGGTGATCGGCCGCAAGCCCAGCGTCCTCAAGTCGGGCGCGCACGATGCGGCCTTTTACGCCGCGATGTGGGAGAAAATGCTCGCCGGTGTCATCTGGCAGGGCGAGGTCGTCGACGCGCGCCGCGACGGCAGCCGCTTCACCGTGCACCAGACGATCACGCCGCTGCGCGATCCCGAAGGCCGGGTCAGCCATTTTGTGTCCATCCTGGAAGACGTCAGCGAGAAAATGGCGGCCCAGGAGCAGATCGCCCACCTGGCCAACTATGACGCGCTGACCGACCTGCCCAACCGCCGGCTGTTTTTCGACCGGCTGGGGCAGGCGCTGGCTCTGGCGCAACGCACCGGAAAACCCTGCGCGCTGCTTTTCCTCGACCTGGACCGCTTCAAGGAGGTCAACGACCGGCGCGGGCACGAGGGCGGCGACCAGTTGCTCAAGGCGGTGGCCGAACGGCTGCGCGGGCTGGTGCGCGAAAGCGACACCATCGCGCGTTTGGGCGGCGACGAGTTTACGGTCACGCTTTCCCAAGTCGACGGACGCGACGACTGCGCGAATGTCGCGGAAAAAGTCGTGGCCGCCATCGGGCGCCCTTACACGCTTGGCGAAAGTGTGGAAAGTATCGCCGTCAGCGTCGGTATCGCGCTGTTTCCGGGCGATGCCACGGATGGCGAGAGCCTCGTCGGCGCCGCCGACCGGGCGATGTACGCCGCAAAAACTGCCGGGCGGAACACCTTCCGCTTCTTCGGAGATCATTGGCCTGTGAAACTGGAATCCACCATCACCTGCCCGCACTGCGGGCACACCAAGCGCGAGACGATGCCGACCGACGCCTGTCAGTGGTTTTATGAATGCGGCGGCTGCCAGACGCTGCTCAGCCCAAAACCGGGCGATTGCTGCGTTTTTTGCTCGTACGGCGACGTGCCCTGTCCGCCCATTCAGGAATCGGGCGGTTGCTGTACGCCCGGCGTTTGATCGGCCTTGCGCCGGAATACGGGAGATCCGGCGGCGACCGACGGTGCGGTTCGCTTGCTCACCCCGTCCTGCGGGTGTTGCGGGGCGTCGCGTCATTCCGATTCGCAATACAAATGCGAATAACCGTTGCGCTTCGGAGCGGCCTCGGCCGCGATACGGCGCCCATCGCGGCCAAGGCCGCTCCCACATAATTTCTGTTTCTAACGCGAATCGGAATCAGAGGATCGCCGGGAGCCGCGCCCCCTCTCACCTGTCAGTCGTGTCCCGCCAGGCGACGCAGCAGCGCGCTGCCGACGCCGGCGGCGACGAGCAGCAGGCCGAGCAGCGGGCCGAAAGGCTGGTCGAGGACGAGCGCCAGCGCGAAAGCCGCGAGGTAGGCGAGCACGCCGCAGCCCACCGCCAGCAGCACCGAACGGCGCCAGCTTTTAGCCCAGGCAAACGCGATCAGCGGCGGCACGAAAATCATCGCGAAAGCTCCCATGACACCGACGCTCATCGTCGCCAGCGCCAGCGCGCCGGCGATCAGCAGGTCGAACGCAAAGTGCGCGCGCCGCTCCGAGAGACCGCGCGCGCGATAGAAATCGGGGAAAAAGTGAGCCAGCAGCAGGCGCCGCGATAACCCGCGCAGCGCGAAGGCGGCGAGCGCGGCGAAGGCGCCGGCGGCGGCCAAGTGCGCGCGGTCGGTGAAATAGAGCTGGCCGTCGAACAGCGCGTGTCCCATGCGCTCGGCAAGCGGCAGGTTGGCGACCAGAAGCACCGATACCCCCCAGCCGAGCAGGAGCAGCATCGCGTAGGCGGCGCCCTGCGCGCCGCGCGCCGCGCCTTCAAATACGTGCTTGAGGCCGGCGGCGAGGCCGGCCGCCGCCAGGCCGCCGAGCGCCAGCGGCAGCCCGAACAGCATCGCGAGCAGCGAGCCGGCCGCCGCCGTCTGCGCGAACGCCAGCGCCGCCAACCACTCGTCGCGCAGGCGCAAATAGCAGCCGAGCAACGGCAGCAAAACGGCGAATATCAGCCCCGTGGCGAACGGTTCGGCGAACAGCGGATCGAAGAGTATGTCCAATACGCCCGGATTCATTCCATTCACCCCGATCCTCCCAGCCTCACCGTGCGCGAGCATACCGCGCCGACAAAGCGCGCATCGTGGCTGACGACAAGCAAGCCGGCGCCTTCGGCCGCCCTCCGGCGCAGCGCGCCTTCGAGGAAAGCGACGCCGTCGGGGTCGAGGTTGTTGGTCGGTTCGTCGAGCAACACCGCGTCGGCGGGCGCCTGCAAGCAGGCCCAAAGATAAAGGAACTGCAACTGGCCGCCGGACAGCCGATCCAGCCGTTCGCCCAGGCGCGACGCGAGCCAGGGCGGCAAGCCGCCGGCACCCGCCCCGGTCAGCGCGATCAGCTCGCCCGCGTTGAACGGGACGCCGCCGATCTCGGGGGGGTTCTGTTGCTGGAGGGACAGGCGCAGCCCGGCGCGTTTGCAGACGCGGCCGGAAAACACCCGCGCCGAACCGGTCAAGGCGGCGAGCAGCGTCGATTTGCCGCAGCCGTTGGGGCCGGCGACGCCGAGAATCTCGCCCGCGCCGAGGCGCATCGAGAGCGGGCCGACTACCGGCCGCGCATAGCCCGCCGTCAGAGCCTCGATTTCGAGCAGCGGAAGCGCATTCATTGGGGACTCACCTGGGCTTCATCCGCGCAGCGCGCCTAGCAACAGGGCGACCGTCTCGTCGTACAGGGAGAACAGGTCTTTCGCCCCGGGCGTGCCGCCGACGGTGAACGGCAGCGCCACGGCCGGAATTTTCGCCCGTTCGGCGATCCAGCGCGATGGCGCGTCGTACTGGTAGGCGGGGCGGATGACCATCTTCGCCGGCGCGCCCGCTTGCCGCGCGACGATCTCGGCGAGATAGGCGCTCGACGCCTCGACGCCGGGCTTCGGTTCCAGGCAGCCGGTTTCCCTGAGTCCCAGCCAGTTCTGCAGGTAGGGAAAAGCTTTGTGCTGCACGAGAACGGGCGTTCCCCTGAGCGGCGCGGCGTCCTTCTCCCAGCGCGCCACGGCGTCGCGCAAGCGGCCGGCAAAG
This sequence comes from Betaproteobacteria bacterium, assembly GCA_016208425.1. Taxonomy (GTDB): domain Bacteria; phylum Pseudomonadota; class Gammaproteobacteria; order Burkholderiales; family Rhodocyclaceae; genus JACQYA01. The sequence goes on along the minus strand of JACQYA010000148.1, from coordinate 9,656 downwards.
GTCTGGTAGCCCGCCGCGTAGCTCGCGGCATTGGCCGGGTCGATTTCCGCCAGGCGTGCGGCGAGCGCCTCGCCGACCTTGAAAAGATTGCGCGGATCGGTCTGGATGTGGGGGTTGCCGGCGGCGTGTACGTCGCCGTGCGCGCGGTCGAGCACCTGCGGCACGTCGAGCATCGCGACGTGGCGCGACGCCTCGAAATACCCCGGCTGGCCGGGCTGGATGCGCGCGTTGCCCGATTCGCGGACGACCACCGGCAGCCAGCCGACCTCCAGCTCGGCGCCGGTCGCCACCACCAGTTGCGCCGAACGCGCCCGCGCGATCAGCGATGGCTTGGCTTCGATGCGGTGCGGGTCTTGCAGACCGTGTGTCGCGCTGTAGATTTTGACTTTATCGCCGCCGATCTCCCGCGCCAGCGCGCCCCACTCGGGGACGGTGGCGAAAACGTTGAGGGCGGCGTGTGCGGGCAGCGCGAGGCTTGCCAGCAACAATGAAACCGCGATTGCGTGTAGGCGTTTCATATCCGTTCCTTAAAATTTGTGGGTGCCGTGGGCGCCGAGACTCATGATGTACTGTAGCCAGACTTGGTTGTCGGTCGCTTCGGGGCGTGTTTTGTCCTGCGCCAACTGCAAGCGGACGCGCGAAAACTCGCTCGGGTTCCAGTCCATCATCAGCGTGTTGCGTTGCGGCTTGTGCTTCGCCAGCAAGGGGAAATCGCCTGAGCTGAGCGCGCCGTCGTCAACCAGCCCGAGATTGGCGTTGCCCGAGTCAAGCCGGTCGTAGCGATAGCCGATGCGCCACCTCGGCATGAACTGGTAGACCGCCTGCGCGTAGAAGCCGGCTTGGCGGTTGCGGTAAGCGCCCGTTTGCGCGCTGGCGGCGGTGTCGTAGGTTAGCGTTCCTTTTTCCGAACGGTTGAAGTATTCGCCGAGCAGCGTCAGGTTTTGCCGGGATGCGTTGCCGTCGTGCGCCCATTTCCAGAGAAAATCGGCGATCCAAGTTTTGCTGCTGCCGGAAAAAGCGTTGCTCGTTCCGTTCAGCGGATCGTCGTAAGCGCGGTCGCGCGGCTGGGCCGAGAAGTACGACAGGCCGGCACGCCAACTGTTCGAGGCACCGACATCGCCGCCGAGATGGACGAAGGCGGCGCCCGACATCGGCCCGTTTTTGTTGCGCGGGTTGTCGGTCGCGGCGTCGCTGGCCGGGAAGCTGCGCGCGCGCGCCGTCTCAAGGCCCAGTTCAAGATAGGTTTCGGTCGGCGCCAGCCAGCGCATTTGTACGCCGTCCATCCCCAGCGCGTTGCCAAAAAAGGCGCGGTAGGGCAGCGCGGCATCCGAAAAATCCCACTCGTGCGGATGCCGTTCGTTGAGATAGCCGACCCCCGACAGGAAGCGCCCGGCTTTCACGTTCAGACCGTTGCCCAGCCCGAGGGTCTGGATGCTGGCTTCCTCGACGCCGAGCGTATTGTCCGGCGCGACGGCCAGGCGGAAATTGCCGCGAAAGAGGCGGTCGACATTGGCCGAAATCGCCAGTTCCGATTCGCCGAGGTTGAAGCTGCGCGCTTCCGGCATAGCTTCGCCGTTGGATGGGATGAAGCCCTGCAACCGGCGCTGGCCGGGGTTCTTCGACAGGTTGGTGGCGCTGCCGGAAAGAATCAGCGACATTTCCGGGTTGAAGCCGCTCGCCGAGGTTTGCCGCTGCCCCGCCGGCGGCGCGACGACCGGTGCCCGAGACGCAGCGGACTCGGCCTTGACGGCTGTTTTCTCGGCCTGCGCGAGGCGTTGTTCGAGAGCGGCGATACGCTCCTCGTAGGCGTCTTTGATTTGTTTGATTTGGTCGCGGATTTCGGCGAGATCGGCACTTCCTGCCGCATGGGCGGGAAATGCCAGGGACAGCGCTGCAACCAGCGCTGTAGTTACGGGAATGCGCATGATGGCTCCTGATGAAGAGAAGGCAAAACACCGCCCAACGGGCGGCAGGCTTGCGGTTCGTTCAGGCGGCGGGTGGCGCGCGGGCGCGCGGAGATACGGCAGATGCGGGAAAAACGGGAACAATGACAAATGCATGTGACGCGCCTTTGACAACGCGCGGTGCGATGGCTGGCGGCGCAGAAACGAGCGCCGCATCGACCCCCTGAGCCGCGATACACAGCGCGCAGGTGTGGTTGGCCGGGGCGTGGGCATCGGGGCGCAGATGTTCGACCGCATGCGTTAGCGCCCCGCTCTGCGCGAGCAGCAACAGGACGGCGAACAGCAGGTGGCGAAATGGCGTCACCCGGCCGGCTCCACGGCTTTAAGAAAGGCGCCGGAGCCGGCTCGCGCGTTCGTGCCGCCGCCGGGAAAAGCACCGCGAACGATGGCCGGAACCAACAGCAAATCGGTCATGTCTGCACCGCCGAGCACTTTGCGCAGCACCCGCGCAAGTCGACCTCCATGCGCGACAGAAAAAAACCGTCCGGCAGTGCCGGCGGCTCGGGCGGCGCCGCGTCGAGACAGAACACCCGCCCGCAAGCCTCACAACAGAAATGGGCATGTGCCGCGTGCTCACCGGGCGCGGCCGCCGAGTAGCGGTAAACGCGGCTGGCATCCGATTTTTTGTGCGCCAGCCCCGCTTCCACCAACCAGTCGAGCACACGATAAAGCGTTACCCGATCAAACATGGCCGCGCCGAGAACCGATTCGACATCGTGATGTGTCATCGCCCCTGGCGCGGCCTGTAGAAGTTGGAGCACCCGGACACGCGCCGACGTGACCCGTGCGCCGCGACTACGAATCTGTGCGTAAACATCGGAAAGTCCGTTTTGGGCGGAAGGGGCAACTGCAATCATGCCCGCTATTTAAGCACGAGGTTGTTGCACATGCAACCAAATTGCGTGTAGGCGTAATAGGTGAAAAAATCAGTGCTTGTGATCCATGTGTTCATCCTTGGCGACCACCAGCGGCGTGAACCGAGCCTGCTCGGCGCTCTTACCCGGCAGGGCGATCGACACCACCACCTTCATGTCTGGCATCGAGGCGTATTTGGCGCTTCCTTTCAGGCGATTCTCACCATCCGGGACAAGGGTTGCGGTGACTTTGCTCTTGCCGGCGAGCAGGGTCGCCGTACCGGTTGCGCCAGCGCTCGAAATTTTGGCGCCGGCATGGTCGGTGAGATGGACGACGAGCGCATTGTCCTTTGCAGCCTTGCTGTCTTTGGCCACCACCAGTTCAAAGTGATAGGCTCCGGCCATGCGTAGCTGGCCGCCGTTAGGCGCCTTTTGGGTATCCAAGTAGTCGTCGCTATGGGCCAGCAGCAGCGGGCTGGCCAGCATGAAGGTGGTGGCGGCGGCGGCCAAAATCAGGGTTTGCAGGTTTTTCATGGGCGAGTTCCTCGAGGGTTGAAAACAGCGTTAAAAAGCCGGTTTAAAAACTTTCCTTGTCATTTTCGTGGGTGGCGAGCAGGCGTTCCAGCGCCGGTTTGCCCCACAGCCAGAACATCAGCGGCGTAAGCAAGGTATCGAGCAGCGTCGAACTGACCAGGCCACCAAAGATCACCACCGCTACCGGGTGCAATATTTCCTTGCCCGGCGCATCGGCCGAGAGCAGCAGCGGCAGCAGTGCGAAGGCGGCGACCAGCGCGGTCATCAGTACCGGCGTCAGGCGCTCCAGCGAACCGCGCACGATCATGTGTTGGCCAAAACGCTCGCCTTCAAAGGCGCACAGGTTGATGTAGTGGCTGATTTTGAGGATGCCGTTGCGCGTGGCGATGCCGGTCAGTGTGATGAAGCCGACCAGGGCTGCGACCGACAGCGGCTGGCCGGAGAGCCACAGGGCGACAACGCTGCCGATCAAGGCCAGGGGAATGTTGCCCATGATGATAAAGGTCAACGCAACCGAACGGTAACGGCTGTAGAGCACCATGAAAATCATGGCCAGCGACACGGCTGCGAGCAGCGAAATGAGCCGCGCCGCTTGCTCCTGCGCCAGAAACTGCCCTTCCAGCGCAATGAAATAACCCTCGGGCATGGGCTTGGCGAGCAGCTCGGCGCGGATACCGGCAATCACTTGCGCCATGTCGCGGCCGTCGGAATTGGCCGACAGCACGATGCGGCGGCGCGAATTCTCGCGGCTGACCTGGTTGGGGCCGTCGCTTTCTTCCACCGTGGCGATTTTCGACAGCGGCACATAGCCGCCGGGTGTTTCGATCAGGAGATCCGCCAGTGCCTGCGGGCCGCGCGCTGCCTCCGGCAGGCGCACCAGCAGATCGAAGCGGCGGTTGTTCTCGACGATCTGGGTGATGCGCTCACCGTCGATCATCTGCTCTAGGCCGCGCAGCAGATTGCCCGGCGCCACGCCGTAACGCGCCGCCCGCTCGTAGTCGAGGCGGATTTTTATTTGCGGGATCAGCACCTGTTTCTCGATCTGCAAATCGGCGACGCCGGGAATCTTGCCCAACCGCTCGCGCATATCGGCCGCCAAAGCGCGCAAAGTCTCGAGGTCGTCGCCATAGATCTTCAGCGCGATCTGGGCGCGCACCCCGGACAGCAGGTGATCGAGCCGGTGCGAGATCGGCTGGCCGACGCTGGAAACCGCCGGCAGCGGAGCCAGACGCTGCCGGATGTCGGCGATGATTTCTGCGCGGCTGCGCGCAGAAGCCCCGAGATCCACCTCCATCTCGCTGTAGTGTACGCCCTCGGCATGTTCGTCCAGTTCGGCGCGGCCGGTGCGCCGACCAAGCTGCGTCACCTCGGGAACCTGCGCCACGAGTTGCTCGGCCAGCGTGCCGATATGGTTCGATTCGGTCAGAGACGTGCCGGGGTTGAGCAGCACATTCACCGTCAGCGTGCCTTCGTTGAACGGTGGCAGGAAGGATCGCGGAAAGAAGGGCACGCTGGCCGCGACAATCAGCACCACGGCGAGCGCACCGGCCAGCAAGGTTCGCGCATGCGCGAAAGACCAGTGCAGCAGCCGGGCGTCCCAGCGCTTGAGCCAGGCCACCAGCGGGCTGTCGGCGGCGTGCAGCCGCTGCATTCGCGGCAAAAGGTAGAAAGCCATCACCGGCGTCAGGGTCACCGAAACGAGCATGCTGGCGAGAATGGAAACGATGTATGCCACCCCGAGCGGGGTGAAAAGCCGCCCTTCGATGCCGGGCAGGACAAACAGCGGCACGAACACCAGCACGATGATCACCGTGGCGTAGAGGATGGCCGAGCGCACTTCCAGAGTGGCGGCCGCGATAACTTCGGCCGCCGGGCGCGGCGCGGCTGCGGCACGGTTCAGCTTCAAGCGGCGCAGGACGTTTTCGACGCCGACCACGGCATCGTCCACCAGCTCGCCTATGGCGATGGCCAGCCCGCCCAGCGTCATGGTGTTGATCGAGAGGCCGAAATACTTGAAGACCAGCGCCGTGGCGAGCAACGATACCGGTATCGCCATCAGCGAAATAATTGTCGTGCGCACGTTGAGCAGGAACAGGAAGAGGATCGCCGCGACGAGAATCGCGCCATCGCGCAGCGCCTCTTCGACATTGCCGACCGAGTGCTCGATGAAATCGGCCTGCTTGAACAGGAAGGACGGCGCGTCGATGCCCTGCGGCAAGTTTTTGCTCAGTTCGGCGATGGCTTTTTCCACTTCTCGGGTGAGCGTCACGCTGTCGGCGGACGGCTGCTTTTGCACGGAGAGTATCACCGCCGGCTTGCCCTGGTAGCTGCCGTCGCCACGCTTGATGGCTGGCGCCAGCCTGACATCGGCGAGCTGCTTGAGCAGGATCGATTGGCCGTTCCTTACGGCAACCACCAGATTCTGTAAATCCTCGACACGCGAGCTGCGGCCGATTTGGCGGATCAGGTATTCGCGCCCCTGCGCTTCGAGAAAACCGCCGCTGGTGTTGGCGCCGAAATCCTTCAGCGCAGCTTCCAGTTTCTCGCGTTCAACGCCCAATGCCTGTAGCTGGGCAGGGCGCAGCTCGACGCGGTACTGCCGCACTTCGCCGCCGATCGGAATCACCTGGGCAACGCCGGGAATGGTCAGGAGGCGCGGCCGCATCACCCAGTCGGCGTACTCGCGAACCCGCATCGGAGCGAGCTTGGCCGGGTCGGCCGCCGTGTTGATAGGCAAGGCGATGAGCAGGATCTCGCCCATGATCGAAGAGATTGGCCCGAGTTGCGGCACGATGCCCGGCGGCAACTGCTCGCGCACCAAATTGAGACGTTCGGCGATCTGCTGCCGGTTTCGGTAGATGTCGGAACCCCACTCGAACTCGACAAAAATGATCGACAGGCCGATACCGGAAACCGAACGCACGCGCGTCACGCCCGACATGCCGTTCATGCCGGACTCGATCGGAAAGGTGACGAGTTGCTCGACCTCTTCCGGCGCCATGCCGCCCGCCTCGGTCATCAAAGTCACGGTCGGCTTGTTGAGGTCGGGAAAGACATCGACCGGCATCTGCCGCAAGGTGATCGCGCCGTAAATAACCAGCAGCAACGAAATACCTAGGACGATCAGGCGTTGCCTTAGGCTGGTGTGGATAATGAAGTCGAACATCATGTTTTCGCCGATCTGCCCCAAGAGGGCATGCGCCCCACCGCCGGGGACTGCGAACGAATGTGGGCGTGGAAAGCCATTTTTCAGCGTACCTGCGACAGCAACCCGGCGCCTTCGACAACCACCCGGTCGCCCTCATGCAGGCCGTCAACGATGGCGACGGTGGACGCATCGAGCGATTGCGCGCGCACCCGGCGGACGACGAAACGCTCGGCTCCGCTATGCACCCACAGCGCGGTTTCACCGGTGGCGACCTTCGTCAGCGCGGCGCGCGGTACGGCTCCGCCCTTGATTCCTTGCGCGGTGCGCACAATCACCTTGACCGGCTGGCCGACCGCTACCAAGGCGTCGCGGGTGGCGATCCGAAATAGTAGCGGTAGCGCCTGGTCGCGCAACTGCCTGCCGCCGCCGACGAAGATCAGGCGCAACTCGGTTTGCTCCGCCAGCGCGCTGGCGGAAACGAGGGTCGCGGCAATCGCCACGTCGTAGGCCAGCGCCTCGACCGCCAAGCGGGCCGGGTCGACGATCTCAAATAAAGTCTCTTTGGCATCGACGACCTGGCCGGACACCACGTTCGTCGCGCCGATCACGCCCGCCGCAGGTGCGCGCAGAGGCTCGGCGGCATCGACGCTGGCGCCGACAAACGCCAAGCGTTTTTGCAGCGCCTCGCGCTCGATGCGCGCGGCCTCGATTTCCTTTTGCGGCACGGCGCCTTCGAGTTGCTCAAAACGCTTCACGCGCCCGCCGGCAATCGCCAGTTGCGCTTCCAGCTCGGCCACCTGCGCCTTCTGGTTGCCGCGCTCGATGGCGCTGCCGACCGGGCGCAGATAAGCCAGCACCTCGCCCTTGGCAACTTTTCGCCCCGGTACGGGCATGCCTTTGGAGCCGGGCATGACGCTGCCGGCAAACGTTGCCTGGACGCGGCCACCCGTCTCGGGGTCGGCGATTACCTTGCCATTGAGTTCAATGCTCGCGGCGAGTTCGCCGATCCGTGCCGGAACGGTACGAATCGCCAGTTGGCGCTGTACCGGTTTGGGGACGAACAGGCTGCCATCGGGCAATCGCTGCGGCGCGGCGGAATAGTTTGTTGCCGAGGTGCTGCCGCTGCCCGGCGCGACTGCAACCGGCTTCTTGTCACCATCCCCGTGATCCTCGCCGCCGTGTGCGAACACGGCATTTGCGGCAACGAGGAGCGTCACGGCGATGACCGGCAGGCGAACATTCAGTTTTCGCATAGTCAGAACCCCTTTGATTTCTTGTGCCGCCGCGCGGATAGCAAGGCCGCACCGGCAAGCAGCAGCGCGGCAACGCCCCAGACAAGCCACTCGCCCCAGCCATGCGCATGCGCCACGGCGGGCTCCGAGAGGGAAGTGTCTAGCGTCGCGGAAAGCAGGTCGCCAGTTTCGCCGGCATCGATGCTGATAGTCAGGGGATGCCGGCCCGCCGGTATCGCTGCGGCGATCTCCATGAGGTAGGTGCCGGGTGCAACTTCTCCGGCCAGGCCCTTCAATCCCGCTCCCTCGACCTCGACCGTGGCGTTCGCGACCGGCTCGTTGCTGGCGAAACGGTCGATATACAGCAACAGCTTTTTGCCTTCGAGGGCGACGACGACTTCAAAGTTGTCGCTGGCTGTCGCCGCGCTTGGCTCGACGTTCTGGCTGACGGCAGGCGGTGGTGCACCGTGATCTTCTCCGCCGTGGCCGAAGGCGGAAAATGCCAGCACGCACAAAACAATGGTAACCACCTGTTTCACGGCAACTCCCCCAAAGCTTGATTCAGACGCGAGACGGCCGTCGCGCGCGCGACACGCTGGCGGCCGAGAAAGAATTCCGCGTCAAAAGCGGCGGCACGCATGCGCAGCAATGTCGCCAGATCGGATTCGCCGAGGTGGAAGGCCTTTTCGGCCAGACGCAGATTTTCGGCGGAAAGTTCGCGGCGCTCCTGCGCCAAGGCTACCTGCCGCTCCATCTGCTGCCACACCCGCTGTACGCGCTCGCCATCAAGCTGGACGCGGCTTCGCAGGCGCAGCAGTTCGGCGCTGGCCTGGTCGGCTTCCGCCTGTGCCGCCGAGGTTTCACGGCGCACCAGCGCCCCCGAGGAAAATGGGATCTTCAGCTGGATGCCGACGCTACCGGAATACGGCTTGTCGGACACGCCGCGTTCGCGCACCACGCGCAGCGCCAGTTCCGGCGAGGCGCGCCCTGTTTCCTCGGCGACCCTGACGCGGGCGCGGGCGCTGCGCGCAGCGGCGGCCGACGCCACAAGTTGCGGATGTCTTTCCGGCGGGCCGGACAGTTCATGCGCATCCTCGCTCCCGCTTTGGCGTTCGCTCCCGGGTCTTGCCGGCCTCTCCTCGCTCGTTTCCGGCGGAGCCACCATCCCGGTTAGCACGCGAAAAGCCTGCTCCGCATCGCGCTGCGCCGCATCGGCCACGATCAGTTCCGTTTCGGCAACCCGCACTTCCATCTGCGCGAGATTGGCGTCGATACGCGACAGCTCACCTGCCTTATGGCGGCGCAGCACGTCGGTTTCCAGCGCCCGGGCAGTCTCCAAACGGCGCGCGGCCAAGACTTGGGCGCCGCGCGCCGCAGCCAGCGACCACCACGTCTCGCGCACCTCGCCAGCCAGTTCCCAGCGCAAGGCGGCACGTTTTGCAGCGGCTTCATCGACGCGGCTGGCCGCTTCGGCCTCGCGCGCCGCCCTTTGTCCCGGCAACCACAGGGGCGTCGCCAGCTCGACCTCGTATTCCTGCTGGCCCAGATTGCGGTTAAAGCGGTCGTTGCGCTGGCCGATGCTGACCGAGCCGGGCTCCGGTGTCAGTCCGGCTGCGACCTCCCGTGCGGCGCGCGCCTCGGCATCGCGTGCATCGAGCGCCGCCGCCTGCGGGTGTAGCCGCCAAGCCTGCTCCAAGGCAAAGGCCAGCCCCGATGCCCCGACGCTGGCGGTGCCCTGGGCAAACGCGGCCGCCACCGGCAGCAGGGCGAGAACCAGCGTGATGCTAAACGGCTTAATCGGTGTAATCGGCTTCATGGCAGATTTTGCTTCCACGACGTATGCTTCACATTTTGCAGGCTTCTTCCCTTCCGCAAGCTGACGCCGGAATTACATGTTCGTAATCTTTGACCAGCCCCGTTTCCG
>JACQYA010000147.1 GCA_016208425.1 Betaproteobacteria bacterium | reverse complement strand
TTCTCGTCGTGGTATTGGCCGTGGCCGGGCTGCTGCCGGCGGCAGCGCCGGCGCAGGGTAGCGGCTTCGCGCCGATAACGGAGCCGCAGGCGCATCCCGCCCTGAACTTGCCCGACATGGACGGAAAAACCATCGACCTCGCCAGCCTGCGCGGCCGGGTCGTTGTCGTTAACTTCTGGGCCACCTGGTGCCCGCCCTGCCGTCGCGAGTTTCCTTCGCTAGGCCGCTTGCAGAAGCTGTTCAAGCCGCAGGATTTGACGGTGGTTGCGGTCAACGTCGGCGAGGATGCGGACACCATTTTTGCCTTCGCTGGCAACCCCGACATCACCGTTCTGCTCGACCGGGATTCAAAAGCGATGAGCGCCTGGAAGGCCAAAGGGTTGCCATCGACTTTCGTCCTCGACCGCGAAGGGCGTGTCGTGTTGCGTGCCGTCGGCGGCCGCGAGTTCGACGCGCCCGACACCCTTTCTCAATTGCGCGCGCTGACCCGAAGGGAGACACCATGAATCGAGACATCGGCAACCTGAATCGGGCGCCGGGATGACCCCCCCCATCTACCTCGACACCAACGCCACGACGCCGGTGGCGCCCGAGGTGGCCGCCGCCATGCGCCCGTGGCTGGAGGATGGCTTCGGCAACCATTCGTCCTCGCATGTTTACGGGCAACGAGCCCGGCTGGCCGTTGCCGTAGCGCGCCGGCACCTCGCCGGACTGATCGGGGCCGGCGACGACGAAATCGTGTTCACCGGCAGCGCGACCGAGGCCAACAACCTGGCCTTGCTCGGTGTCGCCAGATCACTCCACATGCGCGGCGACGGGAAGCGCCATCTTGTCGTCGCCGCGGCCGAGCATCCGGCGGTGATGCGGCCCGCGCTTCATCTGCGCGAACTTGGCTGGGAGGTCGCGGTTGTCGCCGTCGACGGCACGGGGCGCGTCGCGGCCCGCGATGTGGCGGCGGCCTTGCGCCCCGACACCGCGCTGGTGTCGGTGATGCACGCCAACAACGAGGTCGGCACGGTTAACCCCATCGCCGAAATCGCGGCCGCAGCAAAGGCCAACGGCTCTTTGATGCATACCGATGCCGCCCAGTCGGCCGGCAAGGTGGCTGTCGATGTCGACGCGCTGGGGGTCGACCTGCTGACCCTTGCCGGACACAAGTTCTACGCGCCGAAGGGTATCGGCGCGCTGTACGTGCGGCGAGGCACGCCCATCGCGCCTATCTTCTTTGGCGCGGACCAGGAGCGCGGCTTGCGGCCCGGCACCGAAAACGTGCCGCACATCGTCGCCATCGGCGAAGCGGCGCGGCTGGCGGGCGAGGGTCTGCGCGTTGCGGGCAAGCGCCTCGCCGGCTTGCGCGACGGCCTGTATCGGCGCCTTCTGGATGCCGTTCCCGGCCTCTTGTTGAACGGCGACCCCGAACACAGGCTGCCGAATACCTTGCATGTCACGTTTCCCGGCGTCTCCGGCCGCGCGTTGCTGGCGGCGGCGGACGGGGTGGCCGCTTCAGTCGGCTCCGCCTGCCATTCCGGGAGCGATGCCGTCAGCGGCGTCCTCGCGGCGATGGGCTGCGACGCAGCCCGGGCGCGCGGCGCGATACGCCTTTCGGTGGGACGCTATACGGACGAAGAAGAGATCGCCCGCGCGAGCCAGATGCTCGCTTCGGCATGGAGCCGGCTGCCGAAAGCGGACGTCCCGGCATGAAGCGGGAACCGGGTTCAACCAGAGCCGGATGTTTCATAAAGCGGCGAAACCTCTATGGGGGAGCGGCCAAGGCCGCTTCCACGGGCGTTGCCGGTTTTTTGTGAAACATCCGAACAGGTTCAAGGTCTTCGGTCATTGGCCGGGATCGCGGGCGCTTCCACGCGGACGGCCTCGCCTTCGATGATCTGTCCGCCGCTGGCCGTTTGTCCCGCGGCCGCCCGTTCGACCGTCCGTTCGCGCATCTGCTTGCGCGCGGCGCGGGTTTTCCACCACAGATAACCCCAAGCGACCGCGCCTGCGGCGGCGACGACCGCGAAGACAATCAGCGAGAAAACCAATACGACGACCAGCAACGCGGTGGTTAGCAGCGTGCCGGACAAGCCCGGCTTTTGAACGCGAAAATGCGAAAACACGTATCGGGCACCTCGGTAATTCTATTTCCAGATCATTCGTGACAAGAAGATGAGCCGCAGGCAGCGCTGTAGCACGACAAGGCGAAGCCAACACTTCGACACGGCGACAAAGTCACGGAGGGTTCGGAAATGGAATAAACCGGTATTCCCCTTCCGAACCCGGCAAGGCGGTGTCCGGTGAGCCGCCCATGGTCTGGATGACATGCGCGGCGGCACCGGGTGGCAGCGTAATCCCGGATCAGCTTGTGGGTCTCATCAGGGGGTCGCGTTGTAGTTAACGCCTCCACCGCTGTTGTCGGTCGCGCAATTGGCGCTACCGCCCGGGACACACATCGCCACGCCTTCGGATACCCATCCCCGCGAGACCATGTTGTCGTGAATCGTGCTGCACGTCGTGTAGCGATGGTTGGGAGCACCGCTATGCCCGTTGTTGTAGATCCGGTAGAGCGGCACCGTCCCGGCCGGGCAGAAGCCGCCGGCCGGCTCATTGACGTAGAAGGCATTCTGCTCGAACTGCCAGTTCGGGTTGGTTTTGACCAAAGTGCATTCGGCAGCGTTGGGCGTGTAAAAATGCGAGCTCTTTGGCGCAAAAGTGATCGTGAAGAAACGGCAGACCGGAGAAAGTCCCGCCCCGTTTGAAGAATAGACGGTGTACGTCTGGCCGGTTCGTGTCCAGCCGAGGACGGCGCCTCCGTCAATGCCCGCCGCTTCACCGGCGCTGCCGGTAACGAAGTAATGGCCGAAACCGGCGTGATAATACTCGACGGCCTGTGCCTGAGCGACGGGCGCCGCATCGCCTTGAGTTACCGTGAAGGTCTGCCCCGCAATCGTGACCGTGCCGGTACGGGCCGCGCCCGGGTTTGCGGCGAGGCTGTAGCTCACGTTGCCGCTGCCGGTTCCGCTCGAACCGGCTGTCACGGTGATCCACGACGGCGCATTGCTTGTCGCCGACCAGTTGCAGGCCCAGCCGCTCGCGTTGACCGATACTGTTCCGGTACTCGCCCCCGAACCCGCCGAAGCGCCGGGCGCGCCCAGCGCGAACGTACATCCGTTCAGTGTCACCGTGAACGTCTGTCCGGCGACGGTCATCGTACAGCTTCCTGCGGCAGTGCCGGAGTTTCCGGCCACCGAGTAGTTCACGGTTCCGTTACCGCTGCCGCTGGTCGGGCTGACATCGAATATGCACGAAGGGTTGTTGCTCGCGGCCGTCCAGCTACAGCCACTGGTGTAATTCACCGCCAGGCTTCCACTGCCGCCGTTGGCTGTAAACGTTTGGCCTGCCGGGGTGAGCGACGGCGCCAGGCACAGGATCAACGGGGCGCTCTGGCTCACCGTAAAAGTTTTCCCGGCAATCGTCATCGTGCCGCTCCGCGCGGCGCCGCTGTTCGCGTCTACGCTGTAGCTGACCGACCCGTTCCCCGTGCCGGACGCGCCGGCGGTAACGTGGATCCAGCTCGCATTGCTGGCGGCCGTCCATCCGCAGCTGTCACTGTCCGTGACGTTCACAGTACCCGTTGTGGCGAAGGAAGTGGCCGACCGGCTGCTCGGCGAAATCGAGTACGTGGGAAACAAGCACGTAAGCGGGAGAATAATAAGAGGTTGGCCGGACTGGGTTACGGTATAGGTCTGGCCGCCCGCAGTGATCGTCCCCGTGCGGGACAAGAAGGTCGAATTCCCTGTATAGCTGTAACTGACAGTGTGCGCTCCACAACCAAACCCCAGCGCTTCTGAAGTCAGGGTAATCCAGGCGGCGTTACTGGTCACCGAATAGGAGCAAAAATCCAACCAGGAGGTGCTCGTCACCGTCAATGTAAAGCTACTGCTGCCGGCGCTCGACGTATGGCTCCTGCTGGTCGGGCTGATTGAATAGCTGGCTGCCGACGCAAGGCTGGAAAACAGCGCAAACGAGAGGAATAACGCGATAGCGACCATCTGTGCCCGGATACGATATTTCATGGCTTGCCTCCGTCAAATATGTGTCTGCTGGATCTTTGGAAAAAACACGAGCATTCCAACCGTACAACACAAAGTATCCTCGCCCGTTGCGTCTTGGTCAATAAAGGCGTAACCGGTATCTTCAACTCAACGAGTTCGACGAATTCAACAAATTCGCCTTCCGCTTCAATCGCCGCTTCTACCGGTTCAACATTTTCCGCTTCCTGCCCGGGATTGCTGGCGATATCACGATTTTTTGAGGCGCCCTATCGTCTCCCGTATCGGCCGTCCGGCCGGGTCGAGGGAGGAAGCCCTGCGTTTCCGGTGATTCGGCGGCGCCTACCGCGCGCCTGCTCCGGTGGTGCTGGTGGCGCCCACCTCGCCGGCCAGGGTTTCGAGCGAACCGATGACGGTGCGCAGCTTGGCGTCGACTTCGCTCGGCTGCGTCCAGATCCCGGTGATGCGCTGGCGCAGCGTGACCAGTTGGCCGATCAACTGGTTTTCGATCTCGGGCATCATGCCCATGTGCACGAAGGCGTCCTCGAAATCGTCGGTGACTTTGCCGATCAGCTCGCGTCCGGCGGCCAGATCGGCTACCTGCCGCTCGTAGAGGTTGGCGACCGAGTCGCGGATCTCGCAGACGGCGTAACGGATACCCTGCTGCTTGAGCAGGTTGTCGTGTTCGAGCAGCAGCCCGAGCACACGCGATTCGACGCCCTCGCACAGCGTCGCGATGTTGTCGCGGATGCGGCCGCAACGCGCGCTGTCGTCGGGCATCTGCCTGACGAGCATCGTCGTGTGCTCGAAATTGACGATCAGCTGTCCCTTGATTTCGAGCAGGCGTCCCAGCGTGCGCATTTGCGCGATATGCTCGCGCTCCCCGGCCGTGACTTCGCCGCCGTCGGTGCACGCCGTGTAGCTTTCGCCTTCCCAGGTGAAATGGACGACGCTGTCGAGCTCGTATTGCCTGAGCGCGTTCGCCGCAAGGTCGCCGATGGCCTGGATGGATTGGCAGGCGAAGCTCTTGGTCAAGAATTCCATCACCACGCCGAGCTCGCCCATGCTCGACATTGCGGTGAGTGCGACGTTCTGCGCGTAGCTCATCTGCTCGCGCGCGACGCGCTCCCGCGCCAGCGTCTTTTTCAGCAAGGCCAGTTTCTGGAACAAAGCGCGGTCCGAGAAGGGCTTGACGACGAAATCGTTGCCGTTGAAGTCGGCTCGCCCGGCTTCTTCGTCCGAGCACAGCAGCAACTGGTAGACGTCGGAGGTGGAAAAATCGTCGCGTATCGCCAGATGCATCGCGAATGCATCCACGTCGGGCAGAGCCGTATCGAGCAGCAGAATGTCCGGCTGGCGTTCGGCCAGCGCCGCCCGGCAATCTGCGCCCGCACGAAAAATGTTCAGGTCGAACTCCTTGAGGAGCGCATCCTTGTGCCCGGTGATCCAGGTTTCGTCGGACGAGGCGAGAAAGAGGAAGGGTTTTCTGTTCATTGGGTATCCCGTAAAAAATCTGTCGCTGTCGTTGGGCGGTGCGCCATTCTATGACAGTTCGCCGGTCGGGATGTGTACCGGCGGGGTTGGGGCGGCTCGTGCCGCGCGGCGCGAGCTACGGGTTTCCGCGCCATACCGCAGCGTATGTTAGGATACGGAAAACCGACCCGAATATACAATACACAGAACACACAGGATGCCCCGATGATCGTCCCGGATTCGCAACAACGTCGCCGCCGCGTGCTGGGTTTGTCCGTCATCGTCGCCGCCTACGTGCTCTCGTTCTTCCAGCGTTTTGCGCCGGCCGGCATCGCGCCCGATCTGATGGCGGCGTTCAATACGACGGCCTCGTCGCTCGGCGTGTTGGCGGCAACTTATTTTTACGTCTACACGGTGATGCAGGTACCGACCGGCATTTTGGTCGATACGTTGGGGCCGCGCCGCATATTGCTGGCCGGCGGTGTAGTCGGCGCCGCCGGCAGCCTGCTGTTCGGCATGGCGCCGACGCTGGAGATGGCGCTGGCCGGGCGGACGCTGATCGGGCTGGGCGTCTCGGTGACGTTTATCGCCATGCTCAAGATCATCGCCGTGTGGTTCGAGGAAAAGCGCTTCGCCACGCTGGTCGGCATCTCGATGCTGATCGGCAACCTCGGCTCGGTGCTCGCCGGCGCGCCGCTTTCGTGGCTCGCGCAAACGGCCGGCTGGCGTGGCGTGTTCGTCGGCTTGGCCGGCATTTCGCTGCTGCTCGGCGCGGCCTGCTGGCTGCTCGTGCGCGACCGGCCGGAAAACGCGCCGGCCGGCGGCGCGCACAAGGCGCATTTCGACCGCACCGTGGTGCTCTCCAACCTGCTCTCGGTGGTAAAAAACCGCGACATCTGGCCGGCGGTCGCCGTCAACTTCGGCATCTGTGGCAGTTTTTTCGCCTTCGCGGGTCTGTGGGCGACGCCCTTCCTGACCCAGGCGCACGGCATGCCGCGCGACGTGGCAGCCAACCATGTGAGCCTTTACTTCGTCGGCTTCGCGCTCGGCTGCGTGTTTATCGGCGCTCTGTCCGACCGGCTCGGCAAGCGCAAACCGGTTCTGGTCGCGAGCAGCCACCTGTTTGCGGCGATCTGGCTGGTCTGGCTGTCCGGCGTCACCGTGCCGCTCGCCGCCAGCTATGCGCTGTTTGTGCTGATGGGCCTGAGCACGGCCAGTTTCACGTTGACCTGGGCATGCGCCAAGGAAGTCAACCCCCCGTTGCTGTCCGGCATGTCGACCAGCGTCACCAATATGGGCGGCTTTCTCGCCGCCGCCATCTTCCAGCCGCTCGTCGGTTGGGTGATGGACTGGCGGTGGCAGGGCGGCCTGACCAGTGCCGGCGCGCGCCTCTACTCGGCGGATGACTACCACGCCGGCCTCCTGCTGCTCGCCGCCGCCGCCACTTTCGGCGCGCTCGCCTCGTGGCGGATACGCGAAACCGGTTGTCGTAATATCTGGAAGCCGCGCGGATAGGCTGCCTGCAATGGAATCCCGGCAACCCCGTTGTGTGGGGGCGACGGTTGCCACTACACACTCGCCACCCTCTTCCGCGTTTTCGTGTGCGGCGGTAGGGCGACAACGCTTCCGCTTCCCCCCTGTTTTTCCCGGTGAATGCGCGGTTGTCCGGCAGGCGCCGGTTTTGCTTCGGGCGTCGCGTTTCCCCGTCGTTCCGGTAGAATTGTCGGGGGTGGTATTGTATGCGCAAGAACACGCCGGGCAGGGCGGTGGCCGCGCATATCGGGGCATGGAGCGGGCGGGCGCCCGCGCCCCGGCGGCACCCGCAATTTTTTCGGGAGACTCAATGGTCGGGGCGTTCCGTCTGGTTGCTTCCTGCGCCATCCTAGCGCTGATGGCTGGCATGCTGCAGGCGCGCGCCGGCGTGGCGGCGGGGAACACCGTCCCCGAAGCGCGCTACGCCCGGCTGGGCAAATGCTTCAACCTGACCGGCTGGTTCCAGTACTTCGCCGACGGCGCGGGCTGGGGCGCGGTCGGCGCCGGCGAGATGAAACCGATGCCGCAGAACGGCATCGGCGCCGTGCGCCTGCCCTTCCACCCCTGGCTGTTCGACGGCGGCCGCCGGCCGCAAGCCGCGGTCGACGCCACGCTGGCCGCGCTGGACGGCGCCGTCGACCTCCTGATCGCCAACGGCCTGGCCG
>JACQYA010000023.1 GCA_016208425.1 Betaproteobacteria bacterium | reverse complement strand
CGAGCGGGTGATCCGCATCTTCCCCAACGGCGGGTCGGCCTCGCGCCTGATCGGCGCCCTGCTGGCCGGGCAGAACGAGGCCCGGCAGGCGCGGAAGTGCCTCGACATGGGTGAATTCAAGGAGTGGGCGGCTTCCCGCGCCCCCGCCAGCTGAAAACGATTCGTCGTCGATCGGAGCGGGGCGGGTTTACAGCAGATTTCGGACTTGACTGATCTGGTTTGGGCGTCTTCGGTTATTTCTTGATGAAGGCGTGCAACAAAACCATGATGTCGCCACCCGAGTGATCGGTCAGCGGCATGCCGAGAGGCCAGCCTAATGGCACGGTCTTGATGTTCTCTCCGATGGTCTTGCGATCAGTTACAGACAGCGTTTGTAGCCAGTCGCGAACCGGTTCCGCTCCTGTATCGGGTCGGTGTTTCATTGAAGGGTTGTATCAATGTTGGTATTGGTACGCACGGGCAATCGGCGGATTGTTGCGAGTCGTTGGAATTCCTCTCAGGAAGATGCCCTCATTCCGACACGCAAAACGGGAGCCGAAGCTCCCAAGTCAGTCTCTTGCAAATCCTAATCGTAAGGACGGCGTCTCGCCAGCTTTCTCTGCAAACTCCGGCGATGCATTTTGAGCGCCTCGGCGGTCGCCGTCACGTTACCGCCGTGTTCGGCCAACGCGCGCTGGATGTATTCCCATTCGAGACCGCGCACCGTCAACAGTTCGCTTGACGGCTGCTCGGGCAGTTTCAACGTATCGTCGCTCAAGGCTCGCGAAATTTCGTCGGCATTCGCCGGCTTTGCCAGATACTGGCTCGCGCCAAGCTTGATCGCACGCACCGCTGTCGGGATGCACGCGAAGCCCGTCAATACGACGATTCTGGCGAGCGGCGAGATCGCCAGCAGCGGCTCGATGAGCGCAAGCCCCGATTCTCCGGCGAGGTTCAGATCCAGCAGCACGTAGCCGGGTCTGTATTTTTCTGCGCTAGCCAGGGCTTCCCGCACGCTGCCCGTCTCGACGGGAACATATCCGCGCCTGGCAAGCGCGCGCGACAGCCTGCCGCGCAGGCATTCGTCGTCCTCGACAATCAACAGGATGCGGTCTTCCCGACCTTCTTTTTTCATGCTCATGCGGACAAAACCCCGGTGCGCAAGATAGCGGAAGTCCGGCGCTCCCGGAATGCGACAGTTTGTCGCGCGACAAACGGTCACTTCCAGAACTATCCCCGATTCCCCACAATGAATTCCGCATCGAAACGCTTCGAGGAAGAGCATGAAGACGCAATTCGCAAGGAACGCCGCCATCGCCGTCTGCTTGATGTGCTCCGCCGGGCAGCGGCCAGCCCTGGCCGACAGCCTGACGGCGAGCAACACCGTTTTTCTACCCGGCGAGACGCTGACTCTGACCTACACCGCCGACCAGGCCGCGACACAGGACGTTTACCTGTGGTTCGAGTTCGGCGACAAGGTCATGTTCATGGACGAAAACGGCGGCATGTCGAACTACATGGCCGGCGCAACGACCCCGGCCAGGCTGAAAAGCCCCGTCGCCGGAAAATACCGGCTGCTGACCTTCACCCAGCCCGGCTGGTTCTATTCAAGCGTGGTCGCCTATTCGGCAAAGGGGCGGCCGGGTAGCGACGCATTGGCGCCGGGGAACCTGGACAGCCAGTCCTTGCGCGCGCAGCCCTTGAGCTTCACGGAAGTTCCGGGCAAGGGCGTCGCGGCGGCGGTCAATGGCGGCGCGTTGTACGCCGGCCACTGCGCGTCGTGCCATGAGGACGATCCGGGTCTGAACAACCGCAACCGGGTGCGGAACGGCATCGACCCGAAAACGACGCGCGCGGCGATCCAGCAAAACAAGGGCGGTATGGGGGTGCTCTCGCCCCTGAGCAGCAGCGAGCTGATCGCCATCGCCGCCTGGATCGCCAACCCAAGATTCGATTGTCACTAAAGGGATTCGCCATGTTTTGCTACCAGTGCGAGCGGGCCAGCGAGAGCCTGGGGTGCGTCGATGGCGGGGCGTGCGGCAAGTCGGCCGAAACCGGCGAACTGCACGACGTGCTGTTCCATGTCGCCCGGCAGTTGGCCGTCGCGCTCCGCGCGCTGCCGGCGGACGCGGGAGCGGCCTACCACCCGTTCATCGAGGATGCGCTGTTCGCCACGATGAGCAACGTCAATTACGACGCCGACTTGATCGAGTCGATGATCCGTCGCGGCCAGGCGCTACTAGCCGGGGTTCGCGGAACCGGAAGCGTCGCCGACGCCGGCCGCCGGATCGAACTGCTCGGTCTTGCCGGAAGCCTCGCCATTCCGGTACGCCGGAAGCAGATCGGCGCCGACCTCGTCGGCTTGCAGGAGATCCTGGCTTACGGGATCAAGGGGCTGGCGGCAATTTCCCGGCAGGCGCGCTCGCTGGGGCAGATGTCCGCACAAACCGGAGATTTTCTGGTCGCCGCGCTGGCCGAACTGGCGCAAGCGCAACCCGACGCCGAGCGCTTGCTCGCGCTCTGCCTGTGTTGCGGCGAGGTGGCGATCAAGGCGATGGATCGGCTCGATAGCGGCAACACCCAGCGCTTCGGCCATCCCGAACCGAGCGAAGTACGCAAGGGACACAGGAAAGGCAAGGCGATCCTGGTCTCCGGGCACGAACTCGACGACCTGGAGCGCATCCTGCAAATTTCCGCCGGGACAGGCGTAGACGTTTACACGCACGGCGAGATGATGGCCGCGCACGGTTACCCGGAATTGAAGCGTCATCCGCATCTCGTCGGCCACCACGGCGGCGCCTGGCACGACCAGCACAAGGTGTTCGCTGCCTTCCCGGGGGCGATTGTAATGACCGGATCGTGCCTGATGCCGCCGCGCAAGGCCTATCGGTCGCGCTTGTTCACGATGGGCGCGATGGCCTATCCGGGCGTCCGGCAGGTCGCTGCCGACGATCTTTCGCCGGTGCTCGACTGCGCCCTGGCGCAGCCGGGTTTCATCGCCTCCACCGGCAACGGCAGCCAATGGGTCGGATTCGGGCACCGTTCCACTACCGGCGCGATGGATATTCTCGTCGACGCGGTGCGCGCCGGAGAGATCGACCGTTTTGTGCTGATCGGCGGTTGCGACGGCCCGACCTCGGGACGCGATTACTTTTCGCGGTTGGCCGTCGCCTTGCCGAAAAGCTGGGCCGTGCTGACCCTCGGTTGCGGGAAGTTCCGGGTGCTCGGTCACGTCGAAGGCAACATCCGGGCGTTGCCGCGTTTGCTCGACATCGGCCAGTGCAGCGACACCTTTTCGGCGATCAAGATCAGCAAGGCGCTCGCCCTGGGACTGGGCGTCGAACTCCGCGATCTGCCGCTGTCGCTGGTGCTGTCCTGGCACGAACAAAAGGCGGTGACCATCGTTCTGGCTCTGTTGCATCTCGGCCTGCGCAACATCCGCATCGGGCCGCGCATGCCGGCTTTTGTCGGGCCGGCGATGCTCAAGATCTTCGTCGACCGCTTCGGGTTGATTCCCACCGGAGACGTGGCCGGGGATATTCGTGCGATGGCGATGTCGGCATGAAGCGCAAGCAGGAAATCCGGTCTGCGGTGGCCGCGCTTGCCGCGCTGCTGGCCGCTTCATCCCCTGCTCTGGCGGCCGAGGAGAATGCTCGCCTTGAGGAAGTGATCGTCACCGCGCCGCCGATGCTCGACCCGCTGATCGTGCGCACCGATCCCAAGGTGCCGCGCCAGCCGGTGCCCGCGCAGGACGGGGGCGATTATCTGAAAGGCATTCCCGGCTTCTCGCTGGCGCGCAAGGGCGGCTCCGGTGGCGACCCGGTATTTCGCGGCATGGCGGGGTCGCGGCTGAACCTGCTGATGGACGGCGAGAACGTTCTCGGCGGTTGCGCCGGACGCATGGACCCGCCGACCGCCTATGTCTTCCCCGAGTCTTACGACCGCATCACCGTCCTCAAGGGGCCGCAAACCGTGCGTTACGGCGGCGGCAACGTCGCCGGCACGGTGCTGTTCGAGCGGAAAACCAAACGCTTCGCCGAGCCTGCCGTGCGCGGCCAGGCCAGCGCGATGTTCGGCAGCTTCGGGCGCAACGATCAGGTCGCCGACCTGGCCGCCGGGGCACCGCCCGGTTATCTGCGCGCCAACGGCACGCGCTCCGACGCCAACGATTACGTCGACGGCGGCGGTACCCGCATCCACTCGTCGTTTACCCGCTGGAGCGGTAGCCTCGCGCTGGGCTGGACGCCCGATATCGACACGCTGGCGGAACTGAGCATCAACCGCAGCGACGGGCAGGCCGCCTACGCCGACCGCACGGTGGACGGCGTCAAGTTCGAGCGCAGCGGTTTCGGCCTTCGCCTCGAACGCAACAGGATTACGCCGTGGCTGGAGAAAGTCGAGTTTCAGGCGTACCGCAACTATGTCGATCATGTGATGGACAACTTCACGTTGCGCCCGGTGCAGCCGACCAACAACTACACTTACTACCTGGTCTCCAACCCGGATCGCACCACCGAAGGCGGAAGAATCGCCTTCGATCTGGCGCCGGCACCGGGCGTCAAGCTCGCCGCCGGCCTCGATACCCAGCGCAACGCGCATACGCTGCGCTCCATCGTCAAGGCAGTGCCGCTGGCATCCGCCGCAGCCGGCGGCATCGACATCGCGAGCAAGGCGCGCATGCCGGACATGACTTTCGACAATACCGGCGCCTACGCTGAGTTGAGCGTTGAACTCACCTCCCTGGATCGACTGATCGGCGGATTGCGCAAGGACTGGTTGTCGGTGAACAACGAGAAAACCAGCGGCTCGGGCGCTGGCGCCAGCCTGGACGAGCAAAACCGGAGCGCCTTCCTGCGCTACGAAAGAGACCTGGCCGCCCTGCCGCTGTCGTTGTTCGTCGGCGTCGGGCGCGCGGAGCGCCCGGCCGACTGGTGGGAGAGGAACCGTGATTTCTATCTGAAACCGGAAGTCAATTCGCAACTCGACATCGGCCTGATCTGGAACGGCGAGCGGTTGCATGCGGCGCTGTCGCTGTTCAAGTCCGCGCTCGACGATTACATCCTGGTGCGCAACAACAATACCGCCCGCAACATCGATGCCCGAACACAAGGTGCGGAACTCGACCTGGCCTGGCGTCTGGCCGGCTTCTGGCGCGCCAACGGCAGCCTCGCCTGGGTGCGCGGCGACAACAAGACCGACGCCGTTCCGCTGGCGCAGATGCCGCCGCTCGAAGCGCGCGTCGGCCTCGGCTACGACGACAAGCGCTACGCGCTCGGCGCCATGTTGCGCCTGGTGGCGGCGCAGAAGCGGGTGCATCCCGGCTACGGCACCATCGTCGGCCAGGATTACGCCGAAACGCCGGGATTCGCCGTGTTCTCGCTCAACGCCGCGTATCGCCCGGAAAAGCGGGTGTTGCTCACGGTCGGCATCGACAACCTGTTCGACCGCAGGTACGCCGAACACATCAACCTGGCCGGTTCGCCGGTGCCTGGCTTCGATCCGGTGGCGCGTGTGTACGAGCCGGGGCGCAACTTATGGACGAAAGTCAGTTTCGCGCTCGATTGACGAACGGCATGCCCCACTTTCCTTTCAACGAATCGACAGTTTCCCAAGGAGCAAACATGCGTTTCCCGCTCATTCGTTCTTGCAATTCCCTTCTCGTCGGTATCGCGGCGATCACAGCAGCCCCGTTCGTCAATCTGCCCGGCGCAATGGCGGCCGACGCCGGCAACGGCAAGACGCTCTACAACACCGCGATGGGCGGCGTCGCCTGTTCGGCCTCGATCTGTCATGGCCCCAGCCCCGCCGCCAACCTGAATTCGACGATGAAGGGCGCCAACAATCCAGCGGCCATCTCCAGCGCCATTGCCGCCAATGCGGGCGGCACGATGGGCGCGGCGGAACCGGCGAAACGTTCAAGGTTTTCCCGGTGAACACGGCGGGATCGTCGAATGTGTGCCGCTTCTTCACCGAGGCTTTTGCCCCGAAGAGTTCGCATTTCTACACGCCGTCCGCAGCCGAATGCGCCGGGGTAAAAACCAATCCGGTCTGGCAGTACGAGGATCTGGTCTTTTCGATCACGGCCGCCTCGGCCGGCACCTGTTCGTTTGGCATGACGCCGCTCTATCGGCTCTACAACGACGGGAAGAGCGGCGCACCCAATCACCGCTACACGGTCAGCACCTCGATTCACGCTGCGATGCTGGCGCAGGGTTGGGTTTCGGAGGGGGTTATTGCCTGCGTTCCGATGTAACTCACCGAGGTGGGAACGGCCTTGGCCGCGATAAGCGCTCCAGGGCCGTCCGCTCCCACCAAGGGCGATTCGACATTTCGGCACCACAGTTTTTCAACATGAGGGGGTTATCTATGTACAAGCTTTCCAAAACGCATTTGGCCGTAGTCTCGGCTTTGGCGATGGGCGCATCCTTGCCGGCAAGCGCGGCCGGCATTCAGGGCAAGGTGCTGGCGGATAAGGCCGTCTTTGGCGCCACGGTGTGCCTGGACAAAAACCGCAACAAGGCGTGCGACCCGGGAGAACCCCTGGTCGCTACCGGCGCCGACGGCTCATTTGTGCTGACCGTGGATAGTGCCGACGAGAACAGGTATCCCGTCGTCGCCCTGATTCCACAAACCGCTGCCAATGGCGCGTACTCGCTGGAGGCGCCGGTCGGCCGGTTCCAGATCGTTTCGCCGTTCACGACGCTCATCAAGAACGAGATCGACAACAATACCGGATACGCCCTCGATGTTGCGGAAGGGATCGTCGGGCGCGATTTCCTGATCGACCCCGCCGCGCTGTACCAAGACTATATCGCCGCCGGTGCCGGCGGCGCCGATGCAAAGAGCAAAGCCACGATGATCGCCGGCGTGCTCGCCCGGCAAATGGAGGAGTCCGCCAAGGTTGCCGCCATGACGCCGGGCAAGCTGGCGGCGGCAACTCTCTATGCGCGCAATACCGCCGGCCCAAAGAGCATCAAGATGCTGGAGACCCTGCAGGCGGTTGGCGGCGATCCGGCAAAAGTCGCCGCAGCGATGGATTTGAGCGACAAAGACCGCGCCGCCTTGCTCGACGTCCTGGAACGCGAGAAATTGGCCGACAGGGTAACGACCAAGCCGGTCAAGGACGTCTACCTCGGCAACGTGCAAGGGGCGATTTCCTATAACGCGACGACCAACCGCATCGGTTTTTCCGTGGTGTCTTACCAGGACGGCGAGATCCGGCGCATCGATGCGACCAAGACGACGACGCCGATGGTGATGGCGCTGGACGATGTCGGCAAGGCGCCGCTGACCCGTGTCGCGTCGGTGGCGGCGCTGCCCGACGGATCGATGCGCGTATTGACCGCGACCAAGTCGGAAACCGTCTATACCACGATGGAAGTCGACCTTGCCGGGCAGACCATCCCGCTCTCGCAATTGATCTCGGCATCGAACAGCCCCAGCCTGATTCCCGCCGCGCAAAATATCTCGGTGACCTTCCTGCCCGGCGACAAGATGTGGCGCGAGGATCACTCGAAGAATCCCTACGCCGTCAATCAGGTCGCCTTCAGCGTCAAGAAGACCGGCGTCGCCTCGCTCGAAGCCTGGGTGAGAGGTGCCGGCGACGCGCTCAGCCCCTACGAGAATCTGAGCTCGTACGACCTCTACTTCAAACCGGCGGACGCCAGCAAGCCGCTCGGCGGCGGATCGGTCACGGGCTACAACATCACGGCCAAGACCGAAGTCAAACTGGGCAGCTATTTCACCAAGACGGTCGACGGCGTGGTTTATCTGATCGCCGCGCCCACCCTGCTGACCCGCACCAACAGCGCCGCCGAGAAGGTATTCGTCTACGACGCCGCCAGCCAATCCGTCAAATCGGCCAGCTATCGGGATTACGTTCGCCACTGTCTCTGCTGGCAGCGCAAATTGAGCCTCTCGGCGCTCAACCGGATCGCCGACGCGCTGCGCAAGGCGAACAGCGTGCTGATTACGGCAGCACCCGCAACCACGACGCCAACAATGGATACGAAGAGCGTGGTTCTGACCAACGAGCCGACGCAAATGCCGTTCTGTGGCGGTTGCGTGCTCGGCAATTGCGGCGCCTGCCCGCTCGCCGAGATCGTCGGCATGCGCTGAACCCTTTGCCGAATTTGGAATTCTCAAGGAGAACGAGATGAACGGTATCAAGAGATCGATAGTGAACTGGTCGGTTTGTGGCGTCGCCTGGGCGTTGCTGCCCGGTGCGGCTTTCGCCGGGGACGCATTCGCCAAGGCTGCGGCCGTATCGCCGGGGCTAACGCTGTATGTCAAACACTGCTATTCCTGCCACGACGATCCGAAGTACGACCTGGGGCATATCAATAGAGGGGCAGACCCGGCAAAAACATCGGCCAAAATTGCTGCGCTGGCCGCGATGCAATATCTGAAGAACCTGACGGCGGCGGAACTGAAGGACATCGCCGCCTACATCGCAGCGACTCCGGCGGCCACCGTCGTCTATCCGGTCGTCGAGTATTTCCACACGAAACTCGATCATTACTTCGTCACCGGGGATCCGGAGGAACTGACGTGGCTCGACAGCCACCCGGACATGGGGTGGACGCGTACCGGCAACACCTTCAAAGCCAGTGGCAGCACACCGGTTTGCCGTTTCTACGGCAGCGCCAAGCCCGGCCCGGATTCGCATTTCTTCACCGTCAGCTCTTCCGAATGCGACTCCCTCAAGCAGTTGCAGGCAAGCACGCCGGCGACCTTGCCGCGCTGGAATTTCGAGGGGCTCGCCTTTTATACGAGAGCCCCTGTGTCGGGCGCCTGCCCGTCCGGAACGCTGCCCGTCTATCGGGCATACAACAATGGATGGACGCGCGGTATCGACAGCAACCACCGCCTTTCGAGAAGCCCGGCGGCGATCAAGGAAGTGGTGGCGCGCGGCTGGACGGACGAGGGAATCGTCATGTGCGCCCCCGGCTAACTTTCATGGCGACCTGCGCCACTCCTGAGGATGAAATGTTTCACGAACTCGTTCCACGGTTATCCACAGGTTAATTGTTTGATATTTATCGCAAATGCACTTTTTTGCGAAAGTTATTTCACGTTAACCGTCGTTTACGGGGGAAGCAGTGAATAACTGCCCGCCAGGCTCGTCATTCCGGCGCAAACCGGAATCCATTGGTGCCCACCTGGATTCCGGATTTTGCCCGGAATGACGGCACCTCCAAAAGCGTTTCATCGCCTGGAGATGAGAACGGCTTTGTCCAAGATGCGTTCCGATTGCCGGAATTCTCGGCAGTCGCCGTTTCTCCAATCGTTAACCTCCGCTTAATGTCGATGTGGTTTACTCGCCGTCGTCGCCCTTTTACGGAATCCAGTTCATGTACCCTTCACGCTATCGCTCCCTCAAATCCGTTCTGCTCGGCGTCGCGGCGATTTCCGCCATCGCCTCGCAAAATGCCTATCCGGCCGACGCCAGCAACGGCAATGTGCTTTACAACTCTTCCGTCGGCGGCATCGCCTGTTCCAATGCAGGCTGTCATGGCTCCGACCCTACTGCCAACATGAACAAGACGATGGCAGGCGCCAACGACCCGAACAGGATCGGCAACGCGATTTCGGGAAACAAGGGCGGCACGATGGGCGCAGCCGTCAAGTTTTCTGCGGCGCAACTCGCGGACATTGCTGCTTACATCGCCAATCCCACCGCTCCCCAACCGGCGAAACGTTCAAGGTTTTCCCGGTGAACACGGCGGGATCGTCGAATGTGTGCCGCTTCTTCACCGAGGCTTTTGCCCCGAAGAGTTCGCATTTCTACACGCCGTCCGCAGCCGAATGCGCCGGGGTAAAAACCAACCCGGTCTGGCAATACGAGGATCTGGTCTTTTCGATCACGGAAACCCCGACCGGCACCTGCTCCTCTGGCATGACGCCGCTTTATCGGCTCTACAACGACGGTAAGAGCGGCGCACCGAATCACCGCTACACGGTCAGCACTGCGGTGCACGCCTCGATGCTGA
This sequence comes from Betaproteobacteria bacterium, assembly GCA_016208425.1. GTDB lineage: Bacteria > Pseudomonadota > Gammaproteobacteria > Burkholderiales > Rhodocyclaceae > JACQYA01. The sequence continues at coordinate 18,084 of JACQYA010000023.1, read as the reverse complement.
CGCAGGGTTGGGTTTCGGAGGGGGTGCTGGCCTGCGTTCCGATGTAATCACGCGCCGATGACGTCTTGATGCACCACCCACCACCTTCCAGGGAGAAAACGAATGTCGTTTTTCGATGTTAAAGGCAGAGCGGGGCGGGGCGTTGCGGCGATCCTGTTCGTTGCAGTCCTTGCGGCGCCGACGCATGCGCTCGAACGCGGCAGCGTGGCGCCGCCTTTCGATCTCGACGGAACGAAAGGCGCCGTCAAGCTGGCCAAGCACCAGGGCAAGCTGGTTTATCTGGATTTCTGGGCGTCATGGTGCGCGCCGTGTCGCCAGTCTTTCGGCTGGATGAACGAGATGCAGGCGAAGTACGCCATGCAGGGCTTGCAGGTGATCGCCATCAACGTCGATGAAAAGCGGGACGATGCGCTGCGTTTCCTGTCCAGCAATCCGGCCAGCTTCGTCGTCGCTTTCGATCCGGCCGGCGCGACACCGCTGAGTTATCGCGTGATGGGCATGCCGACCAGCCTCCTGATCGGAACCGACGGCAAGGTGATTTCCGAGCACATCGGGTTCAAAGACGCCGACAAGATCGCGCTGGAAGAAAAAATCAGGCTTTCGCTGGGGATTTCGGGGGCCGGCAAATGAATAGCGGTTTTGATCGAAGGCCGGGAAAGCACGCCGACTTGGCTGTCGTGGCGATTTTGTGCGCCTTGTCCGGCGGCTGCACTCTGCTGACGCCCGTCCAGCCCTGGCAAAAAGGGACGCTGGCGCGCCCTGAAATGACTTTCGGAGGCGACAGCCTCGATCTCAAGAACAGCGAGCACGTCTACCAGAACCGCGAAGCCGCTTCCGGCGGTTCCGGCGTGGGCGGCGGCGGTTGTGGCTGCAACTAAGGACGATTCGATGAGCAATTCTTCCTGTTTGCGACTCGACGAAACATCGACTACCGTCGTACCTGTTACCCCGCCCGGCTTGGGCGCAACCATTCTGGCAGCGGCGCTGATCCTGCCGGGGATCGCGCCTGTGTGCGCCGAAACGGCGCCGGAACGCGCCGCCATCGGTTTCAAATACCTGGATTACAAGGACAGTCAGCCCGACCTGGATCGGGTGACCGCGCGCGCGCCGTCGATCAACGTGGTCTTGCCGCTTGGCGACGCCTGGTCGATTGAAGCAGGAGGCATGGTGCAAGACGTTTCGGGCGCCTCGCCGCGCTATCACACCGCGGTTTCGGGCGCCTCGAAGTTTTCCGATGTGCGCAAAGCGGGAAATCTGGGCGTTACCCGGTACTTCCCGAGCGGTACGCTGACGCTCGGCGCGTCCTCGTCAAGGGAACGCGACTACGAGTCGCAATCGCTCTCCTTGCAGGGCAGCCTGTCGAGCGACGACAGGAATACGACCTGGACTTGGGGCATCGCCGGCGCCGACGACACGATCAACCCCAGCAACCGCCGCGTATCCAACGAGAAGAAAAAGACCAGCGATGTCTTGCTCGGCGTCACCCAGGTGCTGGGCACGCGAGACATAGGCCAACTGAATGTCACCTATGCGCGCGGTCAGGGGTATTTTTCCGATCCTTACAAGGCGCTCGACAACCGCCCGCGGGCGCGCGGCCAGACGGCGGTGCTGGCGCGCTGGAACCATCATTTTACGAGCACGGAAGGAACCGGCCGGCTGAGTTACCGGTATTATTCGGACACCAACAAGATTCGCGCGCATACCTTGAGCGCAGAGTATGTGCAACCGTTACCTTATGGATTCACGGTGATGCCCCTGCTCCGGCTGCACTCGCAAAGCGCCGCGTATTTCTACGTGAACCCGGTCTACGATCCGGTATACGGGTCGCCGTTTCCGCCGGGATATACCTTCGGCGGAAACGGTTACATCACCCAGGATCAACGCCAATCGGCCTTTGGCGCCCATTCTTACGGTGCGAAGCTGAGCAAGCAGGTCGGCCGGGATCTGACGCTGGACATCAAGGTCGAGAACTATCAGCAGCGAGGAAGCTGGAAGCTGTTCGGCGATGGCAGTCCGGGGTTACAGCCTTTTTATGCGCGCATCGTTCAGATCGGGGCGAGCTATTTGTGGTAGCGCCGGTTTTCGGCATCGGTTTTGTGGCGATGGCAAGCCAGTGTCAGATCCGGATCTGCGCAACCGACCGGAAGGCGGCCCGCAAACTGGCACAACCGGCTATCGACGAAATCCGGCGTATCGAAACAAGCTACTCGCGCTACCGGGCGGATAGCGTCGTGTCGCGCATCAACGCCGCCGCCGGCAAACACCGGGTCGCCTGCGATGAGGAAACGAGCGCCCTGTTCGGCTATGCCGATACCTTGTTCAAGGCCAGCGATGGGCTGTTCGACATCACTTCCGGCGTACTCCGCCGCGCCTGGGATTTTCGCGTGGCCAGACTGCCGGCGCCGGAAACGCTCGATGTGCTGTGCGCGTTGATCGGTTGGGGTCAGGTGCAGCGCGATTCGCTCGGGGTTTTTCTCCCGAAAGCCGGAATGGAAATCGACTTCGGCGGCTTCGGCAAGGAGTATGCGGCGGATCGTGCGGCAGCGATTCTGGCCGACCGGGGCGCGCAATTTGGCTACGTCAACCTCGGGGGCGATATGCGTTTCATCGGGCCGCGCCCGGACGGCCGTCCGTGGATTATCGGCATACAGGATCCGCGCCGCAAAAACGGCGTGATCGCCAGCATTCCGGTCAGCTGCGGCTCGCTGACGACCAGCGGCGACTATGAGCGTTTCTTCGAGCTGGACGGGCGCCGCTACTGCCACTTGCTCGATCCGATATCCGGTTGGCCGGTCCGCCATTGGCGCTCGGTCAGCGTTGTTGCGCCGCTCGCGGTTGCCAGTGGAAGCTACTCGTCGATCGCCATGTTGAAGCAATCGGAAGGCCTGAATTTTCTTGACGGCGCCAACATGGCCTATCTGGCGGTGGATAATCGGGGGAATATGTTCAGAAGGGATCTGTCTTCCCAATAAGCTCCTCGCCGCGTGGTGCCCCGGCTTAACCGGGCGACGCCACGGTGTGTTTCGTTATATATTGGCTTTTCCGGTTTTTCTGGCCGTTCCAACCGCTCTAAACGCCCTAACTGTTCTAACTCTCCGCAAAGATCCCGTTTATGCTCCGTCTACTGTTCCTCATTTTCATATCGCTCGCCGCGCTGGCGCGCGCCGACGAATTCCTCGACCCGGCGGTCGCTTTCAAGCCGGCGGCGCGCGCGCTGGATGAGCAAACCATCGAAGTTCGCTTCGAGATTGCCCCCGGCTACTACCTCTACCGCGACAAGTTTCGTTTTGCGCTTGACCCCGTGGCGGGTGCGACGGTTGCGCTAGGCGTCCCGGAATTGCCGAAAGGCAAGGAGAAGCAGGATGAGACCTTCGGCAAGACCGAGGTTTACTACCAGGAAGCTTTGATCCGCATCCCCGTCCAGCGCAACAGTTCCGGCACCTTGGCCTTGGCGCTGAAAGTCACGTCGCAGGGCTGCGCGGATGCCGGCGTCTGTTACCCGCCGCAACAGCAAAAAGTCGCGGTTGAACTGCCCGACCCGTCCGCCGCGCCTGCGCAATCCGCTAGCGCGCCGGGCAACGAGCCGGGCAACGAATCTGGCAACGAATCCGGCCGCATCGCGCAACTGCTGAAGAACGCCGGTTTCTGGCTGGTGATCGCCAGCTTTTTCGGCTTCGGCCTGCTGCTCGCGCTGACGCCCTGCGTCTTCCCGATGATCCCGATCCTTTCCGGAATCATCGTCGGCAGCGGCAAGGACGGGCACGGCGTATCGCACGCGCGCGGTTTCGCGCTGTCGCTGGCCTACGTGCTCGGCATGGCCGTCACCTATGCCGCCGCCGGCGTCGCCGCCGGCCTCACCGGCACCTTGCTTTCGGCGGCGCTGCAAAATCCGTGGGTGCTCGGCGGCTTTGCGCTGATCTTCGTCGTGCTGTCGTTTTCGATGTTCGGATTTTACGAGTTGCAGATGCCTACCTTCCTGCAAAGCAGGGTCTCCGAAGAAGCCGGCCACCTGCATGGCGGCTCGCTGCCCGGCGTCGCGGCGATGGGCGCGCTGTCGGCGATCATCGTCGGCCCCTGCGTTGCCGCGCCGCTGGCCGGCGCGCTGCTCTACATCGGCCAGACGGGCAACGCGCTGCTCGGCGGCGCCGCGCTTTTCTTCATGGCGCTGGGCATGGGTGCGCCGCTGCTCGCGGTCGGCCTCTCGGCCGGGACGCTGTTGCCGAAATCCGGGCCGTGGATGGAGGCGGTGAAGAAAGCCTTCGGCGTGATCCTGCTCGCTACCGCCGTATGGATGATTTCGCCGGTAATTCCACCGGTCGCGCAAATGCTCGCCTGGGCACTGCTGCTCATCGTTCCCGCCATCTACATGCACGCCCTCGACCCGCTTCCCCACGCGGCACGCGGCTGGAACCGCTTCTGGAAGGGTATCGGCATCGTCATGCTGATCGTCGGCGCGGCGATGCTGGTCGGCGCTCTGGCCGGCTCGCGCGATCCCTTGCAGCCGCTCTCAGGTTTGCGCGGTAGCGGTGTTGCCGCAGAAACCCGTCATCTGTCCTTCGAGCGCGTGAAATCCGTCGCAGAACTCGATGCCCGGCTGAAATCGGCCGGCCGTCGGGTAATGCTCGACTTCTACGCCGATTGGTGCGTGTCGTGCAAGGAGATGGAGCGCTTCACCTTCGCCGACCCCGGCGTCCAGGCCAAGCTCGCTGGCTGGACGCTGTTGCAGGCCGATGTGACGGCGAACTCGGACGAAGACAAGGCGCTGCTGCAACGCTTCGCGCTCTTCGGTCCGCCGGGGATCGTTTTCTTCGATCCGCAAGGGAAAGAAATCGAGGGGTTGCGGGTGGTGGGATTTCAGGAGGCCGCGGCTTTTGCGGCGCTTGTCGGTAGGGCGGCCGCCAAGAACTAATGCCAATTCCCGATCGTTGCTGTCGGCCTAAACGGGAGGGCGAAAAGCAGGAGCGATGTTCTCCCCCCGCAAGCCGTACCGCGCGCCAGCCTGGTCCAGCTCACGCATCTGATTTACGGGCTGCACGCCTTCAGCGCGGTGACCGGCCTGCTCGGCACCGCCTTTATCGTCACCGCTTTCCTCTCCGGCTGGCCGTCGATCATCGCCGTCGTGCTCAATTACGTGAAGCGCGGCGAACGCGACGTGCAGCAAAGCCACCTCGAATCGCATTTCCGCTGGCAGATACGCACCTTCTGGTTCGCCGTCATGTGGGTGGCGATCGCGATCCTGCTCGGCCTGACCGTGATCGGGCTACCCCTCGCCTGGCTGGTCGCCGTCTTCGCCGGCTTGTGGGTGCTCTACCGCATCGCGCGCGGCTGGCTGGCGCTGCTCGGGGAGCGGCCGGTGGGGGTTTGAAGCGACATCCGCGATTTGGCGCGGTCAGATAAGCATGATCGCAAAACTGTCTTGAATTCCGTTATTTCCGTGGAAACTGGAATCCAGAGATGCAGCTCTGGATTCCGGGTCAAGCCTGGAATGACAAATTTCAAAATGGTTCATCGAAGAGATTTATTTCCGGGGCTGGCGGATTGTGCTTGTCGGCTTCATGCGGATGCCTTGCCTTCAAGCGCATGTCGTCGCGTTTGGCTTTCGTTGCAGCAGCTTGATACGCCTTCTCGGCTTTCTTCCGTATATCGACAGCCTTTGCAAGAGACTCTTCGTATCTTTTGTCGGTGATGGTGTTCTCGGTTCCGATATACACGTTTGTATTGGTTGGCTTGTCCCCAAACCGTGGAATGGTGATACCGAAGTTGTACTCGGCAACCCGCCGGCCTTTTCGCGTACGCGAGATTGGCCCGGAGATACCCACCGGCAAATCGCTGCTCTTCGACGAGCTGTTTCCTTGCTTTAGGCCAGTCGGTGCAGGCAGGCGATCTATGCGTTTGTGAAGTTCTTCGACGGCCGCAGCAAGAGCATCTTCCGCGCCGCTCCCGTCGGTTGAATGGTCGGAGAATGTCTTCCATTTTCCGTAACGTAGCTGCCACGCTCGGGTGTTCTTCGAGTCGAGGCGTTGAATGTGTTCAGGCACTTGAAAGCGATGCCCTGAGAAGATGACAACCTCTCGATACTTCATGGCTGAATTCCCTCCCTCACCTAAGTTTGTAGCGTACTTATCCGGTTGTTACCCTTTTTCGGCAGAGCCACCCGTAGGGCGCCAATAAGCGAAGCACATTGCGCCGAAAGGGTTTGCCGAACGCCATCGGGGAATCAACATCCGGCGCAATGCCGCGTGACTCTTGTGAAATTCGCTGGATGTTTAGCGTAAACGCCACGATCAGCGCTCCGCCACCCAGCGCAGCAGCGCATCCATTGCCGGCTTGCCGAGGCGCGCCTTCGGGTCGTTAATCAGGAACACCACCACCCAGCGTTTGCCGCCGCTGTCCAGCAGGTAGCCGGCAATCGCGCGCACGCCTTCGAGATAGCCGGTTTTCAGGTGGGCGCGGCCGCTGGTGGCGGCGTCGCCGAGGCGCTTTTTCAGCGTGCCGTCTACGCCGGCGAGCGGCAAGGAGGCCATCAGCTCGGGCATGGACGGGCTTTTCCAGGCGGCGAGCAGGAGCTGGCTCAAGCCTTCGGCGGAAATGCGCTCGCTGCGCGACAGGCCAGAACCGTTGTCGAGCACCAGTTCGGGTAGCTTCAAGCCCTTGTCGGCCAGCCAGCCCTGGATGCGGCGGCGGGCGGCTTCGGGCGTCGCGGGGCGTTCGGCCGACAGCGTCAGGAAGAGCTGGCGCGCCATGACGTTGTTGCTGAACTTGTTGATCTCGCGCACGACTTCGCCGAGCGCCGGGGACTCGTGCGTCGCCAGGAGGCGCGCGTCGCTTGGCGTCAGCCCTTCGCGCACCCGCCCGCGCAGGCTTCCCCCCAACTCGCGCCAGAGCGCGCGGAAGAGGCGTTCGACCTGCGCGTCGGCGTTCCACGGCGAGAGATGCAGCGCTTTTTCGCCGCAGGCGGCCGGGAAGCTCCCGGCCAGCTCGATCGTCTCGCCACTGACGGCGGGCCTGAGCTTCTCGCGCCAGTCGCCGCAAGTGTCGCCGTTGAGCGTGAGGCGGTTGACGATGCGCAGATCGTCGCCCGGCGTTTCGGGGATCACCGCCACCGCCTTTTGCGCCGGGTCGGCTTGCAGCGTCAGGCGCAGGCTTTTCAGGTTGACCAGCAGCGCGTCCGGGCCGGCGTTGTAGGGGCGCAGCGGCTCGTTGTCGAATTCTGCCGCGTTGTGCGCCGGGAGCGCGAAGGCGCTGCGGTCGAGCACCAGATCGCCGGTGATTTCGGCCACGCCACGGGCGCGCAGTTGCCGCAGCAGCAACCAGAACTGTTCGAGCGCCAAGCGCGGGTCGCCGCTGCCGCGCAGATAGAGATTGCCGTCGAGCTTGCCGCCCGCCGGCGGGCTGTCGGCCAGCGCGCCGGTTTTCCAGGTGTAGGCCGGGCCGAGCAGTTCGAGGCCGGCGTAGGTGGTGACAAGCTTCATCGCCGACGCCGGATTCATGGCCTGCGCGACGTTGTGGCCGACCAGCGCCTGCCGCGCGTCGACGCCCTGGACGACGACCGCGATGTTGCGCGCCGGAATGCCGGCATCCTTCAGCGCGGCGAGCACCGCCGGCGGAAGTTCCGTCGCCCGGGCGACGTTGGCGGCCAGCGCCAGGGCGGGCAGCAGCGCCGCCAAAAAGGCGGCGCTAAAGATCTGGCCGGGGCGCCGGGCGACACGTGAAAAACGGGGACAACGTGCGGAGCGCGGGAGACTTGCGGGGCGTGCGATTTTCGTCATCGGAAACGTAAATTGGTAGTATGGAAAGGACTCCATGATATTCACTAACGAACCCCCATGAGCGAACAGCGCCGCCATCAGCGTATCCGTTTCAGCGTGCCGCCGCTCATACGCCTCGGCCAGCGCGGCCAGCGCGGCCAAGGCGAGCTCGAAAACCTTTCGCTCAGCGGCCTGATGTTCCGCACCCCGCTTGTCTTGAACGTCGGCGAAACGTTCGGCTGCGAGTTTTCCGTCTTCGGCTCGCCGCTCATCGATATGCCCGCCCTGGCCGTCAGCCACGTCGGCAACCTTTACGGCGCGCGCTTCCAGGCCGGGCCGATCAGCGAGCTGCTGATCCGGGACGCGATCGCCGGCGCCATCGCGTGCGGCAAGGCGTCGATCCTGAGCATACACGACCTCGACGGGCGCCGCGTGATGCGCGTTTCCGGCGGGCTGAACCACTGCCTGCGCTCCGATTTCATGCACGGCCTGAGCAAGGTCGGCGTGGTTGGGCTGGATCTGTCCGGCGTGACCGACATCGACAGCGTCGGCCTGGCTTTATGCCTGCTCGCCGCCGAGCAGTACCGGGTGGCTTTCGACAAGCACTCGCCCTGCTTCGACGCCGCCTGGGCCGGAGCGGGGCGCAACAGCCCGGATATCGCCGTCCCGTAAGGATCGAGTAAGTTCGCCCTTCTATCGTGCCGCCGTGGTCAAGCCAAGTGGCTCGATCCATGTTCATTTGCGAGGAGGCACAATGAAAGACGAAATGAAAGGCGATATCGCGGCGCGAATCGCCGCTAACCCCAAGTATGAAAAGTTCGTGAGCTTGCGCTCCCGGTACAGCATCATCATGACCATCCTGGTGATGTGTGTTTATTACGGCTACATCCTGCTCATCGCCTTCAACAAGGAATGGCTGGGCACCAAGCTGGGCGCCGGGATGACGACCTCGATCGGCATCCCGATGGGCGTCGGCGTGATCGTCATCACGATCATTCTGACCAATATCTACGTTCGTCGCGCCAACACCGAGTTTGACGAGCTGAGTGCCGAAATCGTCAAGGAGGCGAACCAATAATGATGACCAAATCCATGCGTAACGGCTTGGGTCTCGCGCTCGGCCTGCTGGTTGCGGGTGCCGCGCTGGCCGCCGGTGCCGACCTCGGCCAGACCACCAAGCAGGCGACCAACTGGGTGGCGATCGGCATGTTCGGCGCTTTCGTGACGATCACCCTGTTCATCACCAAGTGGGCGGCCGCCAGAACCAAGTCGGCGGCCGATTTCTACACCGCCGGCGGCGGTATCACCGGTTTCCAGAACGGCCTGGCGATTGCCGGCGACTACATGTCGGCGGCGTCCTTCCTCGGTATTTCCGGCCTCGTGTTCGCGTCCGGCTTCGACGGCCTGATCTTCTCGATCGGCTGGCTGGTCGGCTGGCCGGTCATCACCTTCCTGATGGCCGAGCGCCTGCGCAACTTGGGCAAGTTCACCTTCGCCGACGTCGCCGCCTACCGCTTCGCGCAGACCCCGACCCGCATCTTCGCGGCCTGCGGTTCGCTCGTCGTCGTCGCCTTCTACATGATCGCGCAGATGGTCGGCGCCGGCCAGCTCATCAAAGTGCTGTTCGGCCTCGAATACCAGTACGCGGTGATGATCGTCGGCGTGCTGATGATGATGTACGTGCTGTTCGGCGGCATGACGGCGACCACCTGGGTGCAGATCATCAAGGCCATCATGCTGCTCACCGGTGCGACCTTCATGGCGCTCGCCGTGCTTTTCCAGTTCGGCTTCAACCCCGAGGCGCTGTTTACCAAGGCCGTCGAAATCCACAGCAAGCACGACGCCATCATGTCGCCGGGCGCGCTCATCAAAGACCCGGTCTCGGCCATCTCGGTCGGCATGGCGCTGATGTTCGGCACCGCCGGCCTGCCGCACATCCTGATGCGCTTCTTCACCGTGCCCAGCGCCAAGGAAGCCCGCAAGTCCGTGGGTTGGGCGACGACCTGGATCGGCTATTTCTACATCCTGACCTTCATCATCGGTTTCGGTGCCGTCGTGTTGCTGACGCAAGATCCGGCGGCCTACTACGTTGATGGCGATCTGGCCAAGGGCCTCAAGGGCGGCGGCAACATGGCCGCTATCCACCTGGCCAACGCGGTGGGCGGCAACGTCTTCCTCGGTTTCATTTCCGCCGTCGCTTTCGCGACGATTCTGGCGGTGGTGTCGGGCCTGACGCTGTCCGGCGCTTCGGCCGTGTCGCACGACCTCTACGCCACGGTGTTCATGAAGGGTCAAGCCGACTCCGACCACGAACTGCGCGTTTCCAAAATCACCACCGTTTGCCTCGGCATCGTCGCGGTGTTTCTCGGGATCGCCTTCGAGAAGGAAAACGTCGCCTACATGGTGATGCTCGCCTTCGCCATCGCCTGTTCGGCCAACTTCCCGGTGCTCTTCATGTCGGTGCTGTGGAAAGACTGTACGACCAAGGGTGCCGTGGCGGGCGGTTTCGTCGGCCTGATCAGCTCGCTGACCTTGACCGTGCTGTCGGCTTCGGTTTGGGAAGCCGTGTTGAAGAACCCCAAGGGCAGCGCGCTGTTCCCGTACTCTTCGCCGGCCCTGTTCTCGATGACCGCCGCCTTCCTGACCATCTACCTGGTTTCCAAGATGGACAACAGCAAGCAGGCACAGCTTGAACGCTCGCTGTACCCGGCGCAGAAGGTTCGTTCCGAAACCGGTTTTGGCGCCGCTAGCGCGTCCGGCCACTAAGCGACACGCAACACGCCAGGTTTTTTGGCAGAACGGCACGGGTTTCCCCCGTGCCGTTTTTTTTGCCCGGCGAACGTGTTGTTGCGGTTTTCGGGACGCATCCGCGACAAAGCCAAGCCCTTCGAGATAAAATCGGTTATCTTTACGGAATACCATGATTTTCGGATGGTTTTTCGGAGTGCGCGTGCACCACCGTAGTGCGTGGCGCAAGAGCTGGAGGACTTCGTGAGCGAAAAGTGTAGGGGGGCTTCGGGGGGGAAAAGTGGCCCCCCCCCCCCCCCCCCCCGCAATGAGCGCTGACGCCAGGGAGCCGCAGCGTTCTGTCGGTGAGCTACTGCACGAGCTCCAGGTTCACCAGATCGAGCTGGAGATGCAGAACGACGAGCTGCGTCGCGCCCAGATCGAGCTGGAGCACTCCCGCGACCGCTATATCGACCTCTACGACTTCGCCCCGCTCGGCTATCTGACGCTTTCCGACAACGGGTTGATCGCCGCCGTCAACCTGACCGGCGCGGCGCTGCTCGGCGTGGAGCGCGCGGCGCTGCTCAACCGACGTTTTGCCGGGCTGCTCGTGGCCGAGGACGCCGACCGCTGGTACCGGCATTTTCTGGCCGTCTTGCGGCAAGACGGGTGCCGGAGCTGCGAAATGGCCTTCGCGCGCGGCGACGGTTCGCGGCTCGACGCGCGGCTGGATTGCCTGCGCATTTGCCAACCCGGCCCCGGAGCCGGCGACGCGGCCGTGGTGCGCGTCGCGCTGACCGACATCGGCGAACGCAAGCGGGCCGAGGCGGCCCGGCTGGCCGCCGACGCCGCGCGCGCGGCCAATCTCGTCGAGGCCGAGCGCCTGGCGCAGCTCAAAAACGATTTTCTCGCCAACATGAGCCACGAGATCCGCACGCCGCTCAACGGCGTGCTCAATCTCGCGCTGATCGGCCGGCGCGACAGCGACGCCGGCAGCAAGGCGCACGCCACGTTCGCCCGCATCCACGAGGCCGGCCGGCACCTGCTGGCCGTGGTCAACGACATTCTCGACTTCTCGAAAATCGAGGCCGGCAAGCTGAAGATCGAACAGGTCGCCATCGACCCGGGGAGCTTTCTCGACCGCGCCGTCGAGTTCGCCGCCGCCAAGGCCAAAGCCAAGGGGCTCGCTTTCCGGCTGCGCAAGGCCGCCGATCTGCCCGCCGCCTGCCTGGGCGACCCGCTGCGCCTGACGCAGATCCTGGTCAACCTGCTCGACAACGCCGTCAAATTCTCCGGGCACGGCGGCGTCACGCTGAGCGCCGGGCGCGGCGCGGACCCCGGTGGCGAACACCTGCTGTTCGAGATCGCCGATACCGGTATCGGCATGAGCGAAGCGCAGCTCGGCCGCCTGTTCGGCGCCTTCGAGCAGGCCGACGGCTCGACGACGCGCCGCTTCGGCGGCACCGGCCTCGGGCTGTCCATCTGCAAGCGCCTGGTCGATTTGATGGGCGGCGAGATCGGGGTCGCCAGCGTGGTCGGCGCCGGCACCCGGTTCACCGTCCGTCTGCCGCTCGTCGAGGTCGCGCCGCCGCCCCCGCAGCTGGCCGCCCCGTCGCCGGAAGCGGGGCTGCCGCTGGCCGGCATCGCCATCCTCGCCGCCGAAGACGACGCCATCAACCGCATGGTGCTGGAAGAGCTGCTCGTCACCCGGGGCGCGATACTGACCTGCGTCGATAACGGCAAGCTGGCCGTCGAGCGGGTCGAGCGCGACGGCGCCGACGCCTGGCACATCGTGCTGATGGACATCCAGATGCCGGTCATGGACGGGCACGCGGCGGCACGGCATTTGCGCGACCACGCGCCCGGCCTGCCCATCGTCGGCCTCACCGCGCACGCGATGGAAACGGAACGCGAAAAGTGCCTGGCTTCCGGCATGCTCGATCGCGTCACCAAACCCATCGAACCCGAGGATTTGATGGCCGCCATCCTGCGCCATGCCCGCCCTTCATCCGGCGGCTGCGGCCGGCGGCCGGCTTGACTTCCGACCAAGGAGCGCGCCGCATGGACCGCAAAACCCCCGCCCGGCACCCGCCCCTGCGAACCGATGCCGAAGCGCGCCTCGCCGGCGCTCCGGCGCGCGAGGGGGGCGGGCCGGATGTTCGCCCCACGGACGAACTGCTGCACGAACTCCGCGTACACCAGATCGAGCTGGAGATGCAGAACGACGAGTTGCGCCGGGCGCAGGTCGCGCTCGAACAGTCCCGCGACCGCTTTGTCGATCTCTACGACTTCGCGCCGGTCGGCTATCTGACGCTCTCCGCCACCGGTCTCGTGACCGAGGCCAACCTCACGGCCGCCACGCTGCTCGGCGTCGTGCGCAAAGAGTTGCTCGGCCGGCGCTTCGACCGCTTCGTCGCCGGGGCGGACCGCGAGCGCTGGCAGCGCGGCATCGTCTCCATGTCCGGGCAAGACGGCGCGCGGCGCTTCGACCTGGCGTTGCAGGCGGCCGACGGTTCGCCGCTGCAGACCCACATCGACTGCCGGCCGGCCGCCGCCGGCAGCGACGGGGGCAGTCCTGGCGCGCTGCGCGTCGCGATCACCGACATCGGCGAGCGCAAGCGGATAGAAGCCGCGCTGCAAGAATCCGAAACGAAATACCGCCTGCTGGCGGACAACGCAGCCGACTGCATTTTCTGGGTGAACAACGAAGGGCGCTACGTGTACGTTTCGCCCGCCTGCCTGCGCCTTTCCGGCTACGCCCCGGAAGAATTTCTGGCCGACCCCGGGCTGATGGCGCGCATCATCCATCCCGACGACCGCGCGAAGTACCAGGCGCATCTCGCGCAGACGCGCGCCGCCGACCGTAGCGAGATGGAATTCCGCATTGTCCGGCGCGACGGCGAACCGCGCTGGATCGGCCACATCTGCCACCCGATGCTCGACGATGCGGGCCGCGTCCTCGGCCGGCGCGGCAGCAACCGCGACATCACCGAACGCCGGGTCGCGCAGGAGCAGGTATACAAGCTCTCGCTGGCCGTCGAGCAGAGCCATGAAAGTATTGTCATCACCGATCTCGGCGCCAATATCGAGTACGCCAACGAGGCCTTCGTGCGCCATTCGGGTTACGGTTTAGAGGATCTGATCGGCAGCAACCAGCGCCTCCTCAAATCCGGCAAAACGCCGCGCGCCACCTACGTGGCGCTGTGGGACGCGCTGTGCCGCGGGCAGCCGTGGAAAGGCGAGTTCGTCAACCGGCGCAAGGACGGCAGCGAATACACCGAATTCGCCCGCATCAGCCCGATCCGCCTGGCGGGCGGCCGGATCACCCACTATCTGGGGATCAAGGAGGACATCAGCGAGAAGAAGCGCATGGGCGTGGAGCTCGACCGCTACCGCCACCACCTGGAGGAGGTGGTCGACAGCCGCACCGTCGAGCTGGCGGCGGCGCGCGACGCCGCCGAGGCGGCCAACCGGGCGAAGAGCGCGTTCCTCGCCAACATGAGCCACGAGATCCGGACGCCGATGAACGGCATTCTGGGCATGGCGCACCTGCTGCGGCGCAGCGACGTGACGCCGCGACAGGCCGAACGGCTCGACAAGATCGCCGCTTCCGGCCGCCATCTGCTCGGCATCATCAACGACATTCTCGACTTGTCCAAGATCGATGCCGGCCGGCTCGTTCTCGAACAGCGCGACTTCGTTTTGGCCGACCTGCTAAAAAACATCGTCGCCGTCGTCGGCGACGCGATCGAAGCCAAGGGTCTGGCGCTCCATATCGACCTCGCCGGCATGCCGCAAGCGCTGCGCGGCGACGCGACCCGGCTCGGCCAGGGGCTGGTGAACTACTTGAGCAACGCGCTCAAATTTACCGAACGCGGCGGTATCACGCTCTGCGGCAGGCTGATCGAGGAGTTTGACGACACCTACCTGCTGCGTTTCGAGGTCGCCGACACCGGCGTCGGCATGACCGCCGAGCAGTGTTCGCGCCTGTTCCAAATCTTCGAGCAGGCCGACAGCTCGACGACGCGCAAGTACGGCGGCACCGGCCTCGGCCTGGCGATCACCCGGCGCATCGCGCAACTGATGGGCGGCGAAGTCGGTGCCGACAGCACGCCGGGGGCCGGCAGCACTTTTTGGCTGACGGCGCGCCTGGGCAAAACAGAGGCGAAAGAACGCGCGGCCGGCGGTGCGGCGCCCGGCGAGCCGGCGGAGGCGGTGTTGCAGCGCGACTATCGCGGCACCCGGATACTGCTCGTCGAGGACGATCCGATCAACCGGGAAGTGGCGCTGATGATTCTGGAGGATCTCGGCCTGCGGGTCGACACTGCCGCCGATGGTGGCGAAGCGGTGCGCCTGGCGCAACAGACCGGCTACGCGCTGATCCTGATGGACGTGCAGATGCCGGAGATGGACGGCCTGGCCGCGACCCGCGCCATCCGCGCCCTGCCGGGCCGGCAAGAAACGCCGATCCTGGCGATGACGGCCAACGTCTTCGACGACAACCGGCGCGACTGCCTGGCCGCCGGCATGAACGATTTCGTCGCCAAGCCGGTGGAAATCGACCAGTTGTTTTCGGTGCTGCTGCGCTGGTTGAGCCGCCGGTGAAGGACGCGGCTCCGGGTTCCATCGTTCCGTGCCAAGGCAGGAATGACCGGGCGACCAAACGTTTTCAGATATGACCGGGGTTTCCTGACGATGGCGGATGACGAGCGCAAAGTGCTGCTGGTAGACGACAGCAAGATGTTCCAGAGCATGTTCCGGTCGGTGCTCGCCGAATCCGGGTGCAGCCTGTTCCTGGCCAACGGCGGCGCCGAGGCGCTGGAAATCGTCGGCGGCCGCTATATCGACTTCATCTGCTCCAGCCAGTACCTGCGCGATATGGAGGGCATCGAGCTGTGCCGGAGGGTGCGCCAGCTGACCGGTTTCGTCTCCAAGCCTTTCGTCCTGCTCACTTCCGTCGAGACGCACGACTCGCTCACGCTGGCGTTGCCGGCCGGCGTCACCGAGATCTTCCACAAGCGCGATGTCGCGCAGTTGCTGGCCTTCATCAAACGCTTCCCGTCCCGCAACGCGCGCATCGAAGGGCGCGTGCTGTACGTCGAGGACAGCCCGTCGCAACGGGAATTTCTCAAGGCCGTGCTGCAAAAGCACGGGCTGATCGTCGACGCCTATTCTTCGGCCGACGAGGCGTGGCCGCATTTCATGGCCGAACCCTACGACGCGGTAATCACCGACATCGTGCTCGACGGAATGATGAGCGGCATCGGCTTCGTCAACCGCATCCGGCGCCAGCTCGGTAGCAAGGGTGATACGCCGGTGCTGGCGGTGACCGGCTTCGACGACAAGACGCGGCGCATCGAGCTCTTCAACCTCGGCGTCACCGAGTACATCGTCAAGCCCGTCGTCGAAGAAGAGCTGTTCGTGCGCGTCGGCAGCCTGATCGCGAACCGGCGGCTGGTCGCCGGCATCGAGCTTGACCGGCGCCGGCAAGAGCTGGAAGCCGAGGTGCGCGCCCGGACCGCCCAACTGGACGTGGCGCTGCACGCCGCCGAGGCGGCCAACCGCGCGAAAGGCGCGTTTCTCGCCAACATGAGCCACGAGATCCGGACGCCGATGAACGGCATCCTGGGCATGGTGCACCTGCTGTTGCGCGCCGGCGCGACGCCCCGGCAGACGGAAATGCTCGACAAGATCGCGGCGTCCGGCCACCACCTGCTCGGCGTCCTCAACGACATCCTCGATCTGGCCAAGATCGACGCCGGCAAGCTCCGGCTCGATCCGCGAGATTTCGCGCTAAGCGAGATGCTGGCCGCCGTCGGCGCGGTGGTCGGCGACAGCATCGCCGCCAAAGGGCTCGTTTTACACGTCGACTGCGCGGGTGTTCCACAGACGCTGCACGGCGACGCCACGCGGCTCGGCCAGGCTCTGGTGAACTACCTGGGCAACGCGCTCAAATTTACCGAACGCGGTAGCATCGCGCTGCGCGGCAGCTTGATCGGGGAGGACAGCGAGGGCTATTTGCTGCGCTTCGAGGTCGCCGACACCGGTATCGGCATGACGGACGAGCAGTGCTCGCGCTTGTTCCAGATCTTCGAGCAGGCCGACAGCGCGACGACGCGCAAGTACGGTGGCACCGGCCTCGGCCTGGCGATCACCCGGCGCATCGCGCGACTGATGGGCGGCGAAGCCGGCGCGAGCAGCACGCCGGGCGAAGGCAGCACTTTCTGGCTGACCGCCCGTCTGGGCAAGGCGCGGGATGGCGGCACGGGGAACGGCGCCGCCCGGGGCGAACCGGCCGAAGCCGTCGTCGGCCGCGATTTTCGCGGCGCGCGCATTTTGCTCGCCGAGGACGAACCGATCAACCAGGAGGTCACGCTGCTGTTGCTCGAAGGCGCCGGCCTCGCCCCCGACCTGGCGGCCGACGGCGGCGAAGCGGTGCGCATGGCGGAACGGAACGGCTACGCGCTGATCCTGATGGACGTGCAAATGCCCGGTATGGACGGCCTCGCCGCGACGCGCGCCATCCGCGACCTGCCCGGCTACCGCGACACGCCGATCCTGGCGATGACCGCCGATGCCTTCGACGACAACCGGCGCGCCTGCCTGGCCGCCGGCATGAACGATTTCGTCGCCAAACCGGTGGAGCCAGAACTCTTGTTCGGGAAATTGCTGGAGTGGCTTGCTGGCGGCACCTTTAGGGCGCAATAAGCGAAGCCCATTGCACCCTGCGAAGACTGGCGGGTTTTTGGGGGAAATGGGGTCACGCCACCTCCTGCCAATTCTCGACGGTCAGATCCGGAACACGGCGAAACTCCGACACATTGCGGGTCACCAGGCACAAATCCGTTGTCCGAGCTATGGCGGCTATTTGTAGATCACGGCAAATTTGTTCTAACCGTCCTCCGTCATTCCCGCGCAGGCGGGAATGACGGAAATCAAACAGGTTAGTGGCAGAACAAATTTACCGTGATTTGTAGATCGTAGAGGCCAATCGGTCGCCCAGCACACTCCCGCAGTGCGCGAATCTCACCGCAATGTTCGGCAGCGCGATCATCGGGAGGCAGGCTCGGCACATGGACTACCAGATCCCGGATGAGTACCTGGTTTTCAACAATCCGCTGGCTGTTGCAAGCGCCGAACCACAGCTCATTCCAGCCCGGAACGGCGCACGCCCGCAACAACGCCTGCCTGGCTTTTCAGCAAGGCAATCCAGGCGTTGGTATCCAGGAAAAAGCCTTTCATTCAAGCGTCTCCCGTGGCGTATCGTTTGCCAGTCCGGCGCCGTCGATGTCATCCGGAAAATCGTCGCCAACACTACCTGCAAAGCGTTCGAGAAACGCATCGGTCGTCATCTGGCTGTTAATTCCGATTCGCGTTAGAAACAGGAAGGCTATGTTCGCATTAGAGTATGAAGTCTTATCACCCAAGTGCGTCCTGCATAAAGCTGGACGGGCAAAGGCTCTCGCCGTGGCGCTCCAAGAGTCGGCGCCAGCCCAGATAATTGGGCAGGTACTTCGTGGCGACGCCGTGAAAACGACGCATCCACTCTTTGAGGCGGCTGTCGTAGGCATTCACGTTCTGGACGTGATATACGCCGGCAACAACACGC
>JACQYA010000146.1 GCA_016208425.1 Betaproteobacteria bacterium | reverse complement strand
CGGAGCAGTTCGGTCCGATCACCGTTTGGCATCGCGTCTGCAATCATCTCAAGCATGTCCTCGCCGGAACTGCTCCGTCAGCCTCGTATCGGCTTCTCGAAAATCATGCTGGCGGAATCGGGTAACTGCGGTTTTTAGGTTCATATCGCGGGCAAAAATTTCGCTTGCCATCGGCGGCAGTACGACCTTGAAGCTTGTCCCCTGCCCGGGGGTGCTCGATACGCCGATTTCCCCTTGGTGCAGGGCAACGATGCGCGATACCAGGTAGAGGCCCAGGCCGGCGCCCTCTATCCCGCCGCCGACCTGGGCGCGGACATACTTCTGGAAAATCCGTTCCCGGTCTTGCGGGGCAATGCCGATGCCCTGATCGCTAACGGTCAGATGCAAGCGCCCAAGCTCGTCCTGTTGCGCGGCAAGCGTCACATCTCCGCCCAGCGGTGAATACTTCACGGCGTTGCCCAGCAGGTTGTGCAGCATGATCCTCAGCATCTGGGGATCGCTCGTAAAAACGCCGTTCAGCTTTTCGTCGCGCAAAACGAGGCGGTGGTTCGGGGATTGCTGCTGCATCTGTTCGATCACGGAGCGCAAAAAGTCCGCCGGGGCGAACGGTTCGCCGGACAACGACCAGTGTTCGGTATCCAGCCGGTCTTCCGTCAGACAGTTCTCCAGAAAATCCGACAGGCGTTTGACGGCGCGCCGGATACGCCGGATAACCGGCGCGCTCCCGTTTTCGCTGCCACGGCATTGCAGCTCAAGGAGTTGCGCCGCCGAATCGACCGCTGCCAGCGGCGAGCGAAATTCGTGCGACGCCATGGCCAGAAACTGGCGCTGGTCGTCCAGTGCCCGCTCGGCACATTCTTTGGCCAACCGGAGCTCGTTTTCGAGCCGATACCGCTCGCTGATGTCCGAGCCGAGCGACAAAATGCCTTCCGGCTCGCCGGAGGCGGAATACAGCAGGACATTGTTCCACTCGCAAATGATGGTGGCGCCGGACTTGGTCAGATTGGCGTTGATCGAATGGGACGGAACGAGGTCGCACAGCGTGGAGCAGATCAACTCGCCGATGCGCGGGCGATCCGCTTCGGGAACGAGCAGTTCCAGGCAGTTCTTGCCGATCACCTCATCCCGGCGCCAACCAAAAATATCTTCGGCCGCGCGA
This sequence comes from Betaproteobacteria bacterium, assembly GCA_016208425.1. Classification (GTDB taxonomy): domain Bacteria; phylum Pseudomonadota; class Gammaproteobacteria; order Burkholderiales; family Rhodocyclaceae; genus JACQYA01. The sequence goes on along the minus strand of JACQYA010000146.1, from coordinate 3,586 downwards.
TTCCACCCCTGGATGACCCCCTGGTGGTTGAAAAGCAGAAAGCCGAGGGGCGCATGGTCGAAAACATCCCGGTATCGCCGCTCGCTGGAACGCAACATGCCTTGGTAGTGGTCGCTGATGCGGACGATTTTCTCGATGCGCCTGACCTCGCGCTCGTAGTACTCCCGATAGCCGATGCCACGTTCCCGCTCGGCACGCTGATAGCCATCGGAAATCCGGACGACGCGATCCAGCAGCTTTTGTTGCGCTTGAGAACGATCGTTTAGCTCAAGGAGCGTTTTCAGCAAGGCGTTCGCATCGGGCGCCTCGGCTGCCGCCAAACTGGCGATGCGCCGATCCAGATCGTCAGAAACTCCGTTACCCATAAAAAATGATATGGCCTAATTGACTACCGGCGTCACCACGTAAGGGAAAGTACAGTCTTCCTTGAACTCTTCGGCCAATTCTGCCGCCCGCTCGTTGCCGGCCTCGTAGAACCAGGTCAAAGATACCCCGCGCCCGTTCCCGTAAGCCTCTTCGAGCAAATCGAGCAAGTCCATCATGACGCGGACGCTGCTGGTGTTCAGGTAGGCCAAGCGCACTTCCATGAGCAGCGGGCGCGTTTCCTCACGCAAGTAGGCATTCAGCCAACCGACGACCGGCCGGAAGAAATCGAACGAATTCTCGGGGTACGAATCGCCCTCAAAACGGAGTCGGCCGGCGTCCCAGGTGGCAACGATAGCGGGCGTCATGCTGGTCGCCGCGATGTTCAGATCGTTCATGCAAAGGCTCCCTTGATGATGACGCGCAGGCTGAAGAACGAATATTCGGTATCGAGCGGCTGAATGCAGGCCAGCATCGGTTCCGCCGCCTTGCGCGCCATGTCGATCAGGCCCAGGCCGGCTCCATTGGACTGGCGCGGATTTTCCCTTGGCTGCCTCAGTTGCTGCTTGAAGACTGCTTTCAAACCGGTTTTGTCCAAGCCGTTCAAGGCTTCGATTCGCTGCGCCAGTGTTTCGGCATCGACCGCGCGTATCACGTTGCCGGCGCTTACCGCGTAGTGTTCTTCGCTGCGCGAAACGACGATCGTCGCGATGGCACGTTCGTTCTGCAAGTTGCGGCTCAAGGTGTAATGCCGGATGTTTTGCGTCATTTCGATATAGACCGAAAACACGTCGGTAATCGCCGTTGGCGACTCCTTGTTGTCTTGCATGTGGTTGCGCAGCGCCTTGCCGATTTCGTCGATCAGCGTCGCGGTAAACACGCCGTTGAAGCACAACATGATGTTTTGCTCGATAAACACGTCGCGCAACTTCGGGACATCGGGGAAGGACATGGTTTGCCTTTTTCCAGTCAAGAGTGAGGGTCGGGAGCGACGCCGGTTCCATCGATACGGAACCCGATGACCGCAACGTCGTCGCGCTGGGGCAGGTCGCCGCGCCAGACGGCGAGAAAATCGTTCAGCGCCGCTTGCTGTTCGGGCAGGGACAGGTGCGCGTTGGCGACCAGGCATTTCTCGAAGTTGGACTCGCCCAGGGCAAAGCCCTGCGCTACGCCGTTCTGGTCGAGGAGCCCGTCGGTGGTCAGGTAGAAGGTGCGCCCGGCGGCGAGCGCGACGGCGACATTCGAGAACCAGCCGCGCCGGCTGCCGCCGATGTTGCGCTTGCCGGCCGGCGCGCAGTGATAGCCTTCGGCGTCAATCCAGCGCAGGGCGACGCGCGCGCCGGCAAAGGTCAAACGACGTGCGGCGAAGTCCAGGTGGCAGAGCGCCATATCCATATCCGTCGATAGCTGACCGAAACGCTCGCGCTCCGGCAGCATGGTGCGCAGATTCTCGTCAAAGCGCAGCAACAACGCCGCCGGATCGTCCAAACCGCGTTCGTTCAGCGTCAGATCGAGCGCGGCGTGAGCGATCATCGTCATGAACGCGCCGGGGACGCCGTGCCCCACGCAATCCATCAAGGCGATCAGGCAGCCCCGTTCGGTCTGGCGATAGAGATACAGATCGCCGCCCACGACATCGCGCGGCAACCACAGGGCGAAAATCTCGCCGGGGAAATATTCCAGGGCGCGCTTGTTGGGCAACAAGGCGCGCTGGAACAAGCTGGCGGAAGCGATGCTGTCGGTCAGTAGACGATGGGCGGCATCGAGTTTGTTGTGGGCTTCCCGTACAGCCTCCGTTCGTTCATGCACCCACTCTTCCAGATGTGTCGTGTGATCGTGCACATGTTCGGCCATCAAGTCGAAGGTGCGTGCCAATTCTCCGAGTTCGTCGCGGCGGGTCGAACGCAAACGGACACCGTATCCGCCCTCTGCCACCTGGCGGACAGATCGGGTAAGACGGGCCAGCGGAGAAAGTACCAGACGGTCGAAGCCGACCATCGTCAAGGCAATGAGCGCGAGTATGGCCAGTGCGCCGGCGACCACTGCCCATTGAACGAGATTGTTGTCAAACAGGCGGTGAACGTCCAGATCGACGGCGCTGAGCACATACCAGCGGACTTCCGGGATATAGGCCAGCGCAATCAGGTGGGGTTTCCCGCTCAGATGGGCGTTGAATACGACCGCCTGTTCCTGCCCCTTGAGCAGCGTCGACAGGGCGTCGGCCAGCGTCTGCCGCTCGGCCCCGGAATTCAATAATTGGTGCAGGGTGCGTTGCGCATCGGCCTTGCCGACCGATGAATACTCGATCATGGCCGGATCGGGATGCGCCTGTATGCGGCCTTGCGGGTCGATAATCATGGCGGTAACGCCGCTCGGGCTGAGTTTGATGAAATTGTCGAGAAACTCGCCCAGATCCAGCCCGGTGCCGGCAACACCTTGCACGTCGCCGGTCTCGTTGCGAACGAGAACATTGAACCAGACCTTGGTGGTCTTCAGCACATGATCCGTTTCGACGTTGATGTTGAAGGCTTCGCTTTGTTTGAGGCTGTGGTAGAACCAGGTGTCCTCTGGCTTATCTTTTTTCAGGGTATAGCGCGGAGCCTTGCTGAACGGGGTTTGCCGGCCGTTCAGGTAAAAATTTCCGCTGCCGGCCGGGGCGATAAAGTAGGACTGGTCGGCAAAACTTTTGCGGTAGCCTTCGGCTTCTTTGAAGAAGAGTTCGCGGGTGGCCGGATCGCGCTCGTTCTTTACCCATCGGTGGGTCAGCACGCCGTCGGCAAAACGGCGGGCCAGCGCCAGTTCGGGGAGCAGCGCGGCCAAAATGCGTTGCTGGCTCAGCAGCACGCGGCTCCGCGCGAACGAGCGCCCCAGGTCGTCGCGAATGATGTGCAGTGACAGGCTGCCGAGAAGCAGCGCAAAAAGCACGGTCACGCCGCTTAACGCAATAAGCGTGACGAAGGTTTTGGCGCGCAAACCGAAATGGGCGAACGGAAATTTCAAGACAAACTTTCTGGCCGGCCCCGTTCGTCGGAATACCGGTCGAACAAACCGGCGAAAGGGCGAGGATAGTCTGCGGGGGATTATCTCCTATCCGGGCAAGTTCCCGCCCGTTATTGCCCCGTAGCGCCCTCTCAAATCCTCTCAACCCCTCTCATCCGGCCGAAACCGGCAATAGCCGCAGGACGTGGCGGGCGCGGCGTACCGCATCTGGCGAAGTCGCCGG
>JACQYA010000158.1 GCA_016208425.1 Betaproteobacteria bacterium | reverse complement strand
GCCGGTTGCCGTGCGCGATACCGCCCCGCACGCCCTTGCGCCCCGGCGATCGTGGCTCAAGCAGAGCCCGTGCAGCACCGGAGAGGTCATGCCGTTGGTAGGCCCCGGCCGTTCGCGCCCACCGCAGTTTGTGCGGAATAGCATTGTGGCATGTCTCGTGACGACGTCATCTAGATACCGTGCTTGGTGGCACGCTACACGCTTAAAACCTCAAGGCCACGCCCTCGCCCCCCAGATCATGCGCCGGGCGATGAAATTCCGCAGCGGCGGCGCGAGGTCGAGGGCGAGGAGGCCGATGCCGCGCGCCCATCGCAAAGGGGGCAGGTCGTTGGAGAACAGGCGGACGATGCCGTCGGTGAAGGCCGTGCTGCCGCTGCGGTCGAGGCTGCGGCCGCGCGCATACCGGGCGAGCGGCGCCGGGTCGCCGGCGTCTCCGGCGTGCACGAGCAGGGTTTCGGCCAGTTCCCAGGCGTCGCGCAGGCCGAGGTTAAAGCCCTGGCCGGAGACGGGGTGCAAGGTCTGTGCGCTGTTGCCCACCCACACCTGCCGTGTTTGCACGAGTTGCCGGCGCACGCGCAGGGCGAGCGGAAAGCTGGCGCGCGGGCCGGTGGAGACGAAATCGAGACGGCCGCCGAACTGGGCGCGCAACGCGGCGAGAAAACCTTCGTCGCCGGTTTGCAACAGCTCGGCGGCGCGGGCGGGCGGCACGGCAAACACTACCGAGTAACCGTCGCCAAGCGGCAACAGGGCGAGCGGGCCATCCGGCGTAAAGCGCTCCCAGGCGCGATTGCGGTACGCGGAAACCGGAGCAGGCCGGACTTCGGCGATGATGGCGTGTTGCCTGTAGTCGCTCACCCCGACACCGGGGTCATCGCGGTCGTCGTGCGGCGTGCCTTCGGCGTGCACGACGAGACGGCTGGCGATGCGCCGCATTTCGCCGTTACGGGTAACGGTCGTTACCGCACCTTCGCCGTCGGCTCCGACCGTCTCGACCGTGCAGTTATCGAGCACTTGCGCACCGCCCGCCCGCCGGTCGAGCGCCGTGGAGAGCGCGGCCGCGAGGTCGCGATAGCGCATTACGTACCCCAGCGCCGGCACGCCGTAGTCCTTGCGGTCGATGACCGTGCGGCCGAAGCCGCCGCGTTGAGAAATGTGGATGTCGTTTATCGGCGTTGCCGCCGCCGCGTTCTGAGCATTCCACGCCGCCAGCCGTTCGAGCAGTTGCCGCGTACCGTGCGAGAGCGCCAGCACGCGCGGGTCGGCGGCGGAAGCGCCGCGCGGCCGGTTGTCGGTCAGCACGACGCGATACGGCCCGCCGGCCAGAGCCAGAGCCAGCACCATGCCGACCGGGCCGGCGCCGACGATGACGATGTCGGCGCGCTCCATTTTCTCCGGAACATCATTCATGGCGTATGGCTTCTTCGCGCGTCGCGCCTTCGCGCATCACTTCCTCAATCTCGGCGACGCTTCTCGGCGCCGTGGTGTAAACGTCGCCGCCGTCTGGCGTCACCAGCACGTCGTCTTCGATGCGCACGCCGATACCGTGAAGGTGCCGGGGCACGTCCGGGCCTGGCCGGATATAAAGGCCCGGCTCGACGGTCAGCACCATGCCCGGCGCGAGCGGCACCCAGTCTTCGCCATCCTTGTATTCGCCGGCATCATGCACGTCCAGCCCCAGCCAGTGACCGGTGCGGTGCATATACCAGGGCTTGTAGGCCTCGCTTTCGATGACGCCACCGACGCTGCCGTCGACCAGCCCCAGATCGATCATGCCCTGCACCAGCACGCGCAGCGCGGCATCGTGATAGGCGGCAAACGGTGCGCCCGGACGTACCGCGGCAAACGCCGCCGCCTGCGCGGCGAGAACGATTTCGTAGACGTCCTTCTGCGCCGCGCCGAAGCGCCCGCCGACCGGGAAGGTGCGGGTAATGTCCGAGGCGTAGCCCCCGACTTCGCAGCCGGCGTCGATCAGCACCAGCGCGTTTCCGGCGAGCAGCTTGTCGTTTTCGATGTAGTGCAGGATGCAGGCATGGGCGCCGCCGGCGACGATGGGCGAATAAGCGTGCCCGTCGGCGCCGCGCTTGCGGAATTCGTAGCCGAGCTCGGCCTCCAGCTCGTATTCGGCCATGCCGGGGCGACAGGCGCGCATCGCGCGCGTGTGGCCGGCCGAGGCGATGTCGGCGGCGTGGCGCATGATCGCGATTTCGTGCGCGTCCTTGGTCAGGCGCATCCGGTCGAGCAGGCCGCGCAGGTCGCGCAGCTCGCCGGGCGCGCGCTTGCCGGCGCGGCTCTGCGCGCGCACGGCGCCCATCGCGGCGCCGATTTTTGTGTCCCACGCAGCGTCGTGGCCGAGCGAGTGCCAGATCGTCCGCCGGTTGGCGATCAGTTCGGGCAGCATTTTTTCCAGCTCGGCGAACGGGTGCGCTTCGTCGAAACCGAAAGCCTCGCGGGCGGCGGCGGGGCCGTAGCGGAAACCGTCCCAGACTTCCTGCTTTTCGTTCTTTTCGCGGCAGAACAGGAGCGCGCGCGGCGCGTCGCCGCCAACCAGCACGATTGCCGCTTCGGGTTCGGGAAAGCCGCTCAGATACCAGAAATAGCTGTCGAAGCGGTAGGGGTGATGCGAGTCGCGGTTGCGCACGCGCTCGGGCGCGGTCGGCACGATGGCGACGCCGTCGCCGAGCCGGGCGATCAGTTGCTGGCGGCGGATGGAGTAAGGCGGGTGTTTCATGCGGCGTCCTTCAGTTCCCGATCAAGTTCTGCCAGGCGTTGCGGCGTGCCTACGTCGAACCAACGCCCGGCGTGGCGTTCCCCGGAAATTTCTTCGCGCGCGATGGCTGCGTCGAGCAACGGGCGTAACTTCATCGCCGCGCCGCGCGGCACGGCGGAAAAAAAGGCGGGAGAAAATACGCCGATGCCGGCATAGGTCAGCACCTTGCCGATACCGCCTGCCGCATCGCGCACGATCCCGCCATCGAGGCAAAAATCGCCGCCGGGGTGATGCGGCGGGTTGTCGACAAACACCAGATGCGCTCCCGTCCCGCCTGCTGCGATGCCGCGCGCCCGGGCAAAATCCCAGTCGCACCAGATGTCGCCGTTGACCGCCAGAAAAGCCTGGTCGCCCAGCAGCGGCAGAGCCCGGGCAATGCCGCCTCCGGTTTCCAGCGCGCCTGGCGGTTCCGCCGACCAGGCGATGCTCAGGCCGAAATCGCCGCCGTCGCCGAGCGCCGAAACCATTTGCTCGCCGAGATGCGCGCGGTTGATGACGACCTCGCGGAAACCCGCCGCCGCCAGGCGTTCCAGATGCCAGACGACGAGCGGCTTGCCGCCGGCGCGCAGCAGCGGCTTGGGCATCGTGTCGGTCAGCGGGCGCATGCGTTCGCCCCTGCCGGCGGCGAGGATCATCGCTTTCATCAGAAGGTGTAGCCGACCTCGGCCTGCCGGCGCTCGACGTGGTCGAGCAGGCGCGCCAGCGGCCTCAGTTCCGCATAGCGCCCGCAGGTCCGGCGCAGATAGGCCATCACCCGTGGCATGTCCTTCAGATAGCCGTCCTTGCCGTCGCGGTGGCAGAGCCGGGCGAAGATGCCGAGCACCTTGAGCTGGCGCTGGGCGCCCATCCATTCGTAGTCGCGATAAAAATCGTGGAAGCCGGCATGCACCGGCAGTCCGGCCTGGCGCGCCATTTCCCAGTAGCGGATCACGAAATCGAGTTCCTGCTCTTCCTCCCATTGGATGTAGGCGTCGCGATAGAGCGACACGACATCGTAGGTAAGCGGGCCGAAGACCGCGTCCTGAAAGTCGAGAATCCCCGGATTGTCGGGGAACGAGGGAGAGCCGTCGCCGGCCACCATCAGATTGCGCGAGTGGTAATCGCGGTGCACATAAACTCGGGGTTGCGCCAGGTTGTTGTCGAGAATCTTGTCGAAAACGGCGCGCAGCGTTGCCTGCTGTGCCGGATCCAGCGCGATTCCAAGGTGTCGGGCGACGTACCAGTCGGGGAATAAATCCAGCTCGCGCCCGAGCACAGCGCGGTCGTAGTCCGGCAAAACGCCGGGCCGGCTGGCGCGCTGGATGGCGACCAGCGCGGCGCTGGCGTCGCGGTAGAGTTTGGGCGCCGTCGCCGCATCCAGCACGTCGAGATAAGTCGTGCCGCCGAGATCGGAAAGCAGCAAAAAGCCCTGCGCCAGATCCGTCGCGTAAACTTCCGGCACATGCACGCCGGACGCCTTGAGCAGCGCGGCGACCGCCAGGAAAGGCCGGCAGTCCTCGTGTTCCGGCGGCGCGTCCATCGCGATGCGCGTGCTGCCGTCCGGCAGCGCGACGCGAAAATAACGGCGGAAACTGGCGTCGGCCGACGCCGGCGCCATGGTCGGAGACGCGCCGGGCACCTGGCCCGCGGGCGGTTCCCCCAGTTGTTCCTGCAGCCACTCGCGCAGCAGTGCGGTACGCGGCATGCCGCTTCTCCCCTGTCGATGATGCTAAAATGCGGCGATTTTACCATCCGCCCCGCTGGCCGCTGCGCCGCCGGAATCTACCCTAGCACCGATTACCAGAAACCCGGATGACGCACCCTTTTCGACACAAGCCCCTCGATCTGCTGGTCTGCGGGATCGTCGGCGCCCTCGCCGGCGGCCATGTCGTCGAGGCGCAAGCCCAAAGCGGCGCCCCGCTGCGTATCGACCCGGCGCTGCTCGGCGGCCGTCCGCCGGGAAAAACGGCCGGCCAGCCGGCGCCGTCCGCCGGGAAAGCCGGTATCGATACCAAACCGGCCGACGGCCTCGACAGCCCCGCCAGGATCAGCCCGGCGTCCGTTGCCGACAAGCCGGCGCGGGGGGCGCCGGCGCCCCCCCGCGCCAGCGCAACATCGCCCGCACCGGCCGCGGCCGCCAAAAAAGATCCCCGATCATGGTTCAGGCGCATCTGGGACCCGGTGGCCGAAGCTTATTCGGACGGCACTTACGAAGCCTATCTGCCGCTGCATACCCACCATCTGCGCAGCGCCTACACCGCCGACCAGATCGCCAACTACCAGGAATATCCGCCGGGCTTGGGTATCGGGCGCGGGCTCTACAACGAAAAGGGCAACTACCAGGGCGTCTACGTCCTCGGTTTCCAGGATTCCCATTTCAAGCCGGAGTGGCACTTGGGTTACACCTGGAAGGCGATCTGGCGGCCCGCCGAAGATTTTCGGCTGGGCTTGGGATATACCGCCTTCCTGATGGCGCGTACCGATATGGGACATTACGTCCCGTTTCCCGGGATTGTGCCGGTCGCCTCGCTGGCGTACAAGAATCTCACGCTCGAATCGACCTTCATTCCGGGCGCTGCCGGCAGGGGCAACGTCGTCTTTTTCTGGGCCAAGTGGGAGTTCGGCAAGCCCGGCGAAGCGGTCGGCACCCCGGCGCGCAGCGTCGCTCCCGAGATAGGGCCGGTCGCCGGCGGCGCAATGCCGATGACGGCGACCGACGCGGGCGACGGCAAGCCGGCGCCCGACGAAGACGGTTTCCCGCCGCTCAAGAAAGCCGGGCGCGACGAGGCGACGCCAACCTACATCGGCGCGCAGCGCATGTACGGCATCAACGACCGCGAGACGGTGGCCGAGGGCGCGGCCAGGCTGCGCAAGGCCGATATGGCGGTCGATGCGGACAAGATGACCTACTGGTCGCTTGACGACGAAGTGGAAGCGGCCGGCAAGGTGCGCATGGTGCGCGGCGAGGACGTGGTGACCGGCCCGAAGATGCGCCTGAAGATCGAAGACCAGGTCGGCTACTTCGAGCAGCCCTCGTATTTCCTGAAGCGCAAGGCGCGCGCCGAAAGCAGGCCGGCCGCGAACGCGGCATCCGCCTACGGGCTGACGACGGCGGCAGGAGTTCCGGCGGCTTCCGGCTTTTCGCAGGGGTTTTCGAGCGCGGCGGGCTGGGGCGCCGCCCCCGTCAGCAGAATGACCGAGGCGCGCGGCGAAGCGGAACGTTTCGACTTCGAGGGCGAAAACCAGATCCGCGTCACGTCGGGCACCTACACCACATGCAAGCCCGGCAACGACGGCTGGCACGCCCGCATAGGCGACCTCAAACTCGACTACGACCGCGAAGTCGCCGAGGGCACCAACGGTGCCATCTACTTCCAGGGCGTGCCTATCCTCTACTCGCCGTGGCTTTCGTTTTCGCTGAACAACCAGCGCAAATCGGGTTTCCTCGCGCCGACTTTCGGGTCGCACAGCAAGAGCGGCATCGAGCTGACGCTGCCGTACTATTGGAACATCGCGCCGAACATGGACGCGACGGTCGCGCCGCACGCGCTGACCAAGCGCGGCCTGCAACTGAACAGCGAGTTCCGTTATCTCGACAGCAACACCGTCGGCCAGGCGCGCGTCGAGCTTCTGCCGAACGACAAGGTGCGCAACGAAAACCGCTACGGCGTCTCGCTCCAGCACACGCAAAATCTGGGCAACGGATTTGCCGGAGCGATCAACTTCAACAAGGTGTCGGACGACCACTATTACACCGACCTGTCGAGCCGCATCTCCAACACGTCGCAAACCCAGCTCCTGCAACAGGGGCTGATGACCTACGGCGGCGGCTGGTGGAGCGCCACGGCCAACTTGCAGTCGTACCAGACCTTACAGCCCGACCCGGCCAACCCGGTGCTGGAACCGTACCGCCTGCTGCCGCAAGTCACCGTCGTCGCGCGCAAACCGGACTGGCATCTGACCGACACCAGCTTCCTCGGCCAATACACGTCCTTCCAGCACCCGACGCAGGTGCAGGCGCAACGCGCCGTGCTTTACCCGCAGGTGGCCCTGCCCTACGTCACGCCGGGCTGGTACGTCACGCCCAAGCTGGGCGTGCACGCCAGCTATTACTCGCTGTCGCGCCAGGCGGCCGGCACACCCGACACGCTCGGCCGGACGCTGCCGATATTCAGCGTCGATTCGGGGATGACCTTCGAGCGCGAGAGCCGCTGGTTCGGCCACGACACCACGCAAACGCTGGAGCCCAGGCTCTTCTACCTGAACGTGCCGTACCGCGACCAGAGTAGGATCCCGGTTTTCGACAGCGCGCTCGCCGACTTCAATTTCGCGCAGATATTTTCCGAAAACCAGTTTGTCGGCCAAGACAGGATCAGCGACGCCAACCAGCTAACGGCGGCCGTCACCTCGCGCTTGATCGACCCCGGTTCGGGCCGCGAAATCATGCGCGGCATGCTCGGCCAGCGCTTCTATTTCCGCGAGCAGCAAGTGACGTTGCCGGGGCAGGCCAAGCGCGTGTGGACCAAGTCGGACTTCCTCGCCGCCTTCAGCGGGCAGATTTTGCCGAAGGTCTATGCCGACGCCGCCGTGCAGTACAACGTCGAGAACTCGCGCGCCGAGCGATACTCGGTGGGCGCGCGCTACAACCCCGAGCCGGGCAAGACGCTGAACGTCGCCTACCGTTTCAACCGCGACGCGATCGACCAGGTCGATCTGACGGCGCAGTGGCCGATCTACGGCGGCTGGCATGCGGTGGGCCGCTACAACTACTCGCTCAAAGACCGGCAGCCGATCGAGAACATCGCGGGCCTGGAGTACAACGGCGGATGCTGGGTGGCGCGCCTGGTCGGTCACCGCCTGGCGACCGCACAGGGCGTCGCGTCGACGGCGATCTTCTTCCAGCTCGAGCTGAACGATTTTTCGCGTATCGGCTCGAATCCGCTCGATCTTCTCAAGCGCAACATCCAGGGCTACGGCAAGATCAACCAGTCGACCGCCGACCCGGTCTTCGGTCAATAGGAGCACCACCCATGACGCTTCTGCATCGCAAACTGCTCTTGTCCGCCGCCTGCCTGGCGGCGCTCGCCTGCCAGGCAATCGCGCAAACCGGCATCAAGCTGCCGGCGCCCGCCAAGAATGAAAGCGTCGTCCGTTTGCCCGGTTCGACCGCAAACGCGCTCCCGCAACGGGGCGAAGAAAAAACCGCCGAACGCCGCACCGACGAACCGCTGCCGGCCGATCGTATCGTCGTCGTGGTCAACGACGAGGTGATCACGCTGTACGAGTTGCGCGCCCGTGTCGATTCTGCGGTCGGCCAGCTCAAGCGCCAGGGAACGCCGCTGCCGCCGCCCGACGTGCTCGAAAAACAGATGCTGGAACGCATGGTGATAGACAAAGTGCAGTTGCAGTACGCCCGCGAAACCGGCCTGCGCGTGGACGACACCCAGCTCGAAACGGCTCTGGCGCGGATCGCCGCGAACAACAAGCTAACGCCCGTCCAGTTCCGCAAGGCGCTGGAGAACGAGGGCGTCGCCTACGAGAAGTTTCGCGAGGATATACGCGACGAAATCACCGTCGCCCGCGTGCGCGAACGCGAAGTGGAAAACAAGATCGTCATTTCCGAAGGGGAAATCGACAACTATCTGGCCGACGAGTCGCCCACCGGTAGCAGCGAGGAATACCAGATGGCGCATATCCTGCTGCGTTCGCCGGAATCGGCCAGCTCCGAGCAGATACAGAAGCTCCGGGCGAAAGCCGAGCAGGTGCTGGCGCGCTTGCGCGCGGGCGAGGACTTCGCGCAGATCGCGGCGTCGTACTCCGACGCGCCGGACGGCTTGCAGGGCGGCAATCTGGGCTGGCGCAAGCTCGACCGTCTGCCGGCCATCTTCGCCGAATCGGCGGGCAAGCTGAAGGCCGGCGAAATTTCGCCGCTGCTGCGCAGCCCGAACGGCTTCCATATCGTCAAACTGCTCGCCAGGCGCGGCGGATCGGTGGTGGAGGCGGTTCAGCAGACGCATGTCCGGCATATCCTCATCAAGGTCAACGAGGTCGTTTCGGAGTCCGACGCCACGCACAAGCTGACGGCGTTGCGCGAGCGCCTGACGCATGGCGAAAAGTTCGCCGAGCTGGCCAAATCGTTCTCCCAGGACGGTTCTGCGCCAAAAGGCGGCGATCTCGGATGGATCTATCCGGGCGACACGGTGCCCGACTTCGAGCGCGCGATGAACCAGCTCAAACCGGGCGAAGTCAGCCGGCCGGTCAAATCGCCGTTCGGCTTTCACCTGATCGAAGTGCTCGAACGCCGCGTCCAGGACATGTCGAGCGACCGCAAACGCGCGGCGGCGCGCCAGACGCTGCGCGACCGCAAACTCGACGAGGCGTACCAGGACTGGTTGCGCCAGGCGCGCGACCGCGCCTATGTCGAATTCCGTCTGGAGGAGCGCTGAACGAATGGATGCCCTGCCCGTTATTGCGGTTACCTCGGGCGAACCGGCCGGCATCGGCCCGGAGCTCTGTCTGCGACTGGTCGAACGCTCTTTCGGCGCGCGTCTCGTCGTTCTCGCCGACCGGCAGTTGATGGCGGCCAGAGCGGAGGCGACGGGATTTCCCGGCAAGCTGCGGGAATGGGATGCTGCGCTGCCGGCCGAACCGGGGACGCTGGACATCCTGCATCTGCCCCTCGCCACCGAATCGATCGCAGGGCGGCTTGACCCGGCCAATTCGCCTTACGTCCTCGCTTTGCTCGACCGCGCGCTGGCCGGTTGTCGCACGGGAGAATTCGGTGCAATGGTCACCGCGCCGGTGCACAAGGGCGTTATCAACGCGGCCGGCGTGCCCTTTACCGGACATACCGAATACCTGGCCGAGAAAACCGCTACGCCGCGCGTCGTGATGATGCTCGCCGGCGGCGACCTGCGCGTGGCGCTGGTGACCACCCACCTGCCGCTCAAGGACGTGGCGGCGGCCGTTACCGCGACGGCGCTGGAAGAAACCGTGCGTATCCTGCACGCCGACATGGGCGCCAAATTCGGCTTCGAGACGCCGCGTATCCTGGTCGCCGGGCTCAACCCGCACGCCGGAGAAGGCGGCTACCTCGGCCGCGAGGAAATCGAGGTTATCGCGCCGGTGCTCGACAAGCTGCGCGCCGAGGGCATGACGCTGATCGGCCCGCTGCCGGCCGACACGATGTTCACGCCGCCGATGCTGGTGCAGGGCGACTGCGTGCTCGCCATGTATCACGATCAGGGCCTGACCGCGCTGAAATACGCCACTTTCGGCAACGGCATCAACGTCACGCTCGGCTTGCCGGTTATCCGCACTTCGGTCGATCACGGAACGGCGCTGGAGTTAGCACAAACAACGCGGGCCGGGACGGGGCGCGCCGACCCCGGCAGCCTGTTCGTCGCCGTCGAGCAGGCGATCGCGATGGTGGCAAGAGTGCTGGCAAGAACGGTGGCAAAAGCGGTGGCAAAAGCGGCGCGGAGATCGGCCGAACGCCCATGAGCCAACACCAGGCGCGCAAGCGCTTCGGCCAGAACTTCCTGATCGATCCGCAGGTGATCGCCGACATCGTGAACGCCGTCGCGCCGCAGCGCGGCGATTGCGTCGTCGAAATCGGCCCCGGCCTGGGCGCGCTGACCGGCCCGTTGCTCAAGCGGCTCGACCATCTGCACGTCGTCGAAATCGACCGCGACATCGTCGCTCGCCTGAGAGATCGGTACACTTCGCGCACCCTCCCGGAAAAGCTGACCATCCACGAAGGCGACGCGCTGACCTTCGATTTCGGCGCGCTGGCCCGCCCCGGCGCCGGCCTGCACATTGTCGGCAATCTGCCCTACAACATTTCGACGCCGCTGCTCTTCCACCTCGCCGGCTTTGCCGGGTGCGTGCACGACATGCACTTCATGCTGCAGAAGGAAGTCGTCGAGCGCATGGTGGCCGCGCCCGGCACGGCCGATTTCGGCCGCCTGTCGGTGATGCTGCAATACCGTTTCGCGATGGACTGGCTGCTCGACGTACCGCCCGAGTCCTTCGACCCGGCACCCAAAGTGGATTCGGCCGTGGTGCGGCTGATTCCCCGCCCGCCCGCCGACCTGTCCGCCAGAGACGAAGCGAAATTCGCCGCCGTAGTCTCCGCCGCCTTCGGCCAACGCCGCAAAATGCTGCGCAACAACCTGAAGGGGATGCTCGACGACGCCGGCTTCGCGGCGCTGGACATCGCGCCGACCGCGCGCGCTGAAAATCTGTCGGTCGGCGACTACATCCGCATCGCCAACAGCCTGAAATGAAAATGGCGCGCTTTGCAGCGCGCCATTTTTTGCCGTTCGACGATCTTTCAGCTCTTGTTCGTCGGGCAGGTGTTCATGCCGAGCAACGGATACAGCGGGCAGAAACCGATCAGGCCGGTAGCCAGCGGCACTACGCCGATATAGCCCCACATGCCGATCTGGCCGAAAAAGGCCAGCGCGATCAACACGACACCGGCAACAATACGCAGAATTTTATCGATACCGCCGACGTTAAATTTCATGGGAGTCTCCGTACAAAGGGGTGAGTGGAACGACCATGCTACGCCTCTGTATTGCCGCCGTCTGTAACTTGGGTCACAGAGGCTTCTCGTTTAACGCCCCGTGTCGGCCAACTGTTTCAGCCCTTCCCGGTCGAGCAGTTCGATCTGCTCCCGACCGAGTCCGACCAGACCCTGCGCGGCGAACCCCTTGAGCAGGCGGCTGACGATCTCGCGGACGCTGCCCAATTCCTCGGCCAGCGCCTGGTGTGTGGCGCGAACCGGCCGGCTCTTGCCGAGCAGGAGTTTCGCCAGACGTTGATCGAGACGGTGGAATGCCACTTCTTCGACGAGCTGCATCAGCTCGGCGAGACGCTCGGCAAAGAGGTGAAATACAAAACGGCGGAAAGCGGGGTTTCCCGCGACGAGATCTTCAAATAGCGGGGCAGGCAACACGCACATGAGCAGCGGCGTTTCGGCGATCCCGCGTGCCGAGTAGTCCGCATGTCCGAGCAAGCAACTGGAGGTGATGATGCACGATCCGCCCGGCTCGACGCGGTAGAGCAACATTTCGCGGCCGGACGGCGCGCTCTTGACGACCTTGATCGAACCGGCGAGCAGCAGTGGAAAACCTTCGCAGGCCTGGCGTTCGGTGAATATCCCGGTGCCGGCCGGCAGCTTGAGCAAGGCGGCCGGACGGCAAACCTCAGCCAGCACGTTTTGCGGCAGCGAGCGCAATACCGGGTAGAGGGCGAAAAGATCGGCGGTGGTGATTTCCATCAGTCGGCCAGCTCGGCAATCACCGGCGCGTGGTCTGAGGGCCGCTCGTGCTTGCGCATGTCGCGGTCGATGCCGGCCGCCGTGCAGCGCGCGGCCAAAGGCCCGGAAAGCAGGATGTGGTCGATGCGCAGCCCCCGGTTCTTCTGAAACCCCAGCATGCGGTAATCCCACCACGAAAAACTCTTTTCCGGCTGCTCGAACAGGCGGAAGCTGTCTTTCAGCCCCAGCCCGAGCAGGCTCTGAAACGCGCCGCGCTCGGGCGCGGAGCACAGGATCTGGCCGGCCCAGGCGGCGGGGTCATGCACGTCGCGGTCTTCCGGCGCAATATTGAAATCGCCGGCCAGCACCAGTTGCGGATTATCGGGGGGGTGCGGGTTCGCCGCCAGTTGTTCGCCCATCCACCTGTTCAGCGCGTCCAGCCAGGCGAGCTTGTACCCGTACTTCTCGCTGCCGACCGCCTGGCCGTTCGGGATGTAGGCGCAAACGATGCGGATTCCGCGTACCGTCGCGGCGATCAGGCGTTTTTGCGGATCGGGAAAATACGGGTTGCCGACCACCACGTCGGCCGGTGTCTCGCGCGCCAGCAGCGCGACGCCGTTGTACGTCTTCTGCCCGGAGAAGACCGCGTGATAACCCGCCGCCGCGATCTCCTGCCGCGGAAAATTGTGGTCTTCCAGTTTCGTCTCCTGCAAACAGACGACATCCGGCCTCCGCGCGGCCAGCCATTCGAGAAGTTGCGGCAAGCGCACCTTGAGGGAATTCACGTTCCAGGCAGCGATTTTCATAAGTCTTTCAGAACCGGCATCGGCAACGGCGATAAAAGGGAACCCTCGCGTTCACATGCGGGCGAACAGCCACGCCGCAGCACATGCCAACGCCAATACGGCCGCCAAGCCGAGCACCGCCGGGGCGCCCCGGGCCACGGTTCGGGGGATGGCCGATCCCGGTCGGCTTTTCCGCTTCCCCGGCGTCGACGATTCGAGCCGCGCTCTCAGATCGAGAACCCGTCGCGCCTTTTCTTTATCGCCGAGCCTGAAACGTGCGTTCGCGTCATCGTCCATCGGCGCATGCGTCATCGGGAAAACGCGACGATAGCAACAAAGATGGCCGACGGGAAGGCAAACGGGAAAATCAGAGCTTGAAATTCTGCGGCCCAACCTCATCTTTCCGGTGCACGGGGATGTCCCGGAAACTTACAGGAGGATGAAATGGCAAACATTTTGCGCTACAACCCGGCCGACGATGCTTTCGATGATTTGTTTCGCGGTTTTTTCATGCGCCCGGTGCGTTTCGAGGGGCAGCCGGACGTGCACATCAAGGTGGACGTCAGCGAGGATGACAAGGCTTACACCGTCCATGCCGAAATTCCCGGCGTCAAGAAGGAAGACATCCACGTCAGTATCGATGGGGGCCAGCTTTCGATCAGCGCCGAGGTGAAGAACGAGAAGGAAGTCAAGGAAGGCAGCAAAGTGCTGCGCAGCGAACGCTACTACGGCAAGGTGTCGCGCAGCTTTACGCTGGCACAGGACGTCGACGATGCCGCCGCCGAGGCAAAGTACGATAACGGCGTGCTCGAACTTCGCCTTCCGAAGCGCGCGGGGTCGAAGACCAAGCGCCTGGCGATCAAATAGCGCGCATCCGGCGCAGTGTGCGCGCGGCGCATTGCGCCACGGCCACCCGCGCCGCTTTACGCCGCCCGTCGGCTGGCTTCCCCTTACTCCACCAACTCGCCGCCCAGCGCCCCGAGCAGATCGTCGAGCAGGCGGGCGAGCTCGCCGGCCATCAGCGTGAAATCGAGGTCGAAGCGCTCTTCCTCGTTCCCGGCTTGCAGGTCTGCGCCATCCTTCAGGATGTCGAGAAAAACGAGGCGCTTGACTTGCAGGCTCTCGTTCAGAACGAAGGAGATGCGGTCGTTCCAGGTCATCGCCAGCCGCGTCACCGTTTTGCCGGCGGCGATGTGCTGGCGGATCTCGTCGCCTTCGAGGGAATGTTTGGCGTAGCGTACCGTCGCCTTTTCGGCCGAGCGCAGTTCGAGGTCCTGGTCGATGGTGAAGCCGGGAGGGGCGTCGCCGCCGGCGATCCAGCCGGTCATCGCCGCCGTCGGAGACTGCTGGGTTTTGAGCGGCTTGACCGGCAATTTGTCGACCGATTTGTGCAGATGTTCGAGGAATTCGTCGGCCTTGGCCGCAGCGGCGGCATCGATCACCAGCCAGCCGTTGACCGGATCGATCCAACCGCAAGTGGTGCGGCGCCGCACGAAAGCGCGCGGCAACAGTTCGAGCGCCATCTGCTCCCGGATGTCCCGCATCTCCTTGCGCCCGACCCGTCGCCCTTCCGCTTCCTCGATGGCTTTCGCCTTGTCGTTGGCAAACTGCTTGACGACCGAACCGGGCAACAGCTTCTGTTCGACGCCGAGCGCCAGCAGCCACTGGCCGTTGACCGCGTGCACCCGCGCACCGCCTTCCAGCGGCGCCACCCACCCGGCGCTCTGCGCCTCGCTCGCGCTACAGGCTTGCAGCGTATGGCCGGCGAGCTGGTCTTCGAGCCGGGATACCGCAGCCGTCCAGTTTTTCGGCAAACGGGTGATGCAAAGGTTCTTAAACCACATGAGATAACTCGAAAAAGTGCATGATTATATGGTAAAAATACAGGAATAGTTTACTCAAGGCGGGAGGGTTTCGTTTAGAATCCCGCCAATAAAATGCGGAGGGGTATTACCATGGATCCGACAACTATCGTGTCGCAAAAAGTTCGGGCGCTGGGTGTGGCGACGATGTGCATTCTCCCACTTTCTCAGGTTCTGGCGGCGCCTCAAGATCCGGCCGTGCCGCAGGGCATGGCCGTAAGCTATGTCGGAGAAGGGACGCGGGTTTCCGTCGGCAAGGCCAACGCCGGGAGTTTGCGCGGCGAGATCTCGCACGCTTTTGCCGGCGACGAAACGTCGGCATGGATCGGAGAAACCTGGTTCGGCAAGCAGGTCGGCGGCGTCAAGTTGAGCCGCCACTGGCTGCGCGGCGAGCCGGAAAAGGACAGCGTGGCGGTCGCCAAGGTGTTTGCCGCGTGGGATAGAAACATGCGGGGCGACCAGAAACTGACGCTCGGCGGCGGCGGCGAGAATGAAAGCCTGTTTTGGGGCGGCTACGGCGCGCTGGGGCTGTCCGGGCGCCGGGATGCCGGGACATCGACATCGTCCCGGGCCGACACGATCTACGGAACCGATCCCAATTTCGGCGACTACACGCAGCAACTGACCACCACCACCACCCTGCGCACTTTCGAGCAGGCTTACGATTACGGCGTCGGCGCCCGTCTCGGCCACCATTACCAACCCTTGCTCGTCAGGCTGACGGCCGGCCTCGACCACGAGTGGGGGCAGGCATCGTCCAACCAGACGACGGCGTCGCTCGGCATCGAGAAGTTTTTCACCAACTCGCCGCACAGCATTTTGCTCAACCTGGCGTCCGCGTCGCGGCGCGGCGATTTCGAGACCGACCGCCACGATCACCGGGTCGGCCTTTTCTGGCGTTACGAGATGGGCGGGCAGCCTGGGCAAGCGGCGCGCGCCGCGAAGACGATGGGTGCCGGCGCAACGGCATCGTCCGCCGCTCCCGGCGCTTCGACCGTTTCGATGCTCCCCGCCGCCACCACATCGCTTGCCGGCGAAACGGTGCGGCAACCCGAGTGGATTCGTCGCGCCATCTACAACCCGGTCCGACACAAGCAGGAAGTCGACGTCTACCGCACGCAGGAGCGCAACGTCACCACGTCGGCGGGCGACCGTGTTTACCGGAACCGTGCGCCGCTTGCGGTGGATGACGCGGTTTCGTGGCCGAACAGCGGCAAACCGATCGACGTGCTGGCCAACGACAGCGACCCGGATGGCGACGCCTTGCGCGTCATCGGCGTAACGCCGGGCGCACACGGCCAGACTGCCATCCGCGCCGACGGCAAGGTAGATTACGTCGCGCAGAGCGGCTGGGAAGGCGGCGACCAGTTTACCTACACCGTTTCGGACGGGAAGAATGGCGGCACGGCGTCTGCCCGGGTCACCATCGCGGCGCGCCCCAATCTGCCTCCGGTCGCCGTCGACGACCGGGTTTCCTGGCTGGGCAGCCAGATGCCGGCGATCATCGACGTTCTGGTCAACGACAGCGATCCCGACGGCGACAAAATCGCCGTGGTCGGCGTCACCAACGGCGCCAACGGCGCAGTGTCGATACGCCCGGACGGAAAGCTCAACTACATGATTAATTCCTTATGGAATGGCACCCGCATCGTCGACCCCTATTGGGAAGGCACCGACCAGTTCACCTACACGATCTCCGACGGCAAGGGCGGCACGGCGACGGCGAGAGTCACGATCGTGATTATCGATCCGTGATGGGGCGGGCCGTTGCTCGACGAAATATCGTAGATTCCTTGTGGGGCGGGCTTGCCCGCCCCACATCCCGCTCCCCAAATTTCCCGGCGGCGACGGCGCTCCGATTCGAGACGCCCCCGATGCCGAAGCCGTTATAATTCAACGTTTTTTAACGGTGCACCTTATCTCCATGCTCGTCTTTCGCGGCTATTCGCAAGCGGCTCCCAGCGAGACCGTGCTGACCATCGGCAATTTCGATGGCGTGCACAGGGGTCATCGCGCCTTGCTGGCGCGTTTGACGTCTGCGGCGGCGGCGCTTGGCTTGCCGTCGACGGTGCTCACCTTCGAGCCGCACCCGCGCGAGTTTTTCGCGCCGCAGTCGGCGCCGGCGCGGCTGTCGACACTGCGCGAAAAGCTGGAGCTGATCGCCGACGATGGCGTGGACATCGCCTACGTCTGCCATTTCAACGCCGCCCTGTCGGCGTTGACCGCCGAAGAATTCATCGCGCGCGTGCTGGTGCGCGCCTTGCGCGTCCGCCACCTGATTATCGGCGACGACTTCCGTTTCGGCGCCAAACGGGCCGGGGGCTTCGCGTTGCTATGCGAGGCCGGCGAGCGCTTCGGCTTCAAGGTCGAAGCGATGGACAGCGTCATGCTGGATGGCGAGCGGGCATCGAGTTCGGGCGTCCGCGCCGCGTTGGCGGCCGGCGACCTGGAGCGCGCCGCCAGTCTGCTCGGTCGCCCGTACTCGATTGACGGGCGCGTGGTGCACGGCGACCAGGTGGGCCGCCAACTGGGCTTCGCCACGGCGAATATCCGCATCAAGCATGACCGTCCGCCGCTGCTCGGCGTTTTTGCCGTCGAGGTGGGATGCCCCGACGGTAAAGTGCTCAAAGGCGTCGCCAATCTCGGCTTCCGGCCGAGCGCCAACCAGGTGGCTCGGCCGATCCTGGAAGTGCATCTCTTCGATTTCGAGCGGGACATTTACGGCGATCACCTCAACGTCCGTTTCCTGCACAAACTGCGCGACGAAATGAAATTTCCCAGCTTCGACGCCTTGAAAGCGCAAATTGCGCACGATGTCGAAAACGCCAAAAACTACTTCCCGCTTTGACCGACTGATATGGCCGACTACAAGAACACCCTGAATCTTACCGACACGCCCTTCCCGATGCGTGGCGACCTTGCCAAACGCGAGCCGCAATGGGTCGCCGCTTGGCAAGAAAACAAATTGTACGAAAAGATTCGCGA
This sequence comes from Betaproteobacteria bacterium, assembly GCA_016208425.1. Taxonomy (GTDB): domain Bacteria; phylum Pseudomonadota; class Gammaproteobacteria; order Burkholderiales; family Rhodocyclaceae; genus JACQYA01. Next base: position 2,789 of record JACQYA010000158.1, on the reverse strand, counting down.
GGTCTGCCACGGGCGTCCCCGTTTCGTGCTGCACGACGGTCCGCCCTACGCCAACGGCGACATCCACATCGGCCACGCCGTCAACAAGATCCTCAAGGACATCATTGTCCGCTCGAAAACGCTGGCCGGTTTCGACGCGCCCTACGTGCCGGGCTGGGATTGTCACGGTCTGCCGATCGAGCATCAGATCGAGAAAATCCACGGCAAGCACATCGCCGGCGACAAGGTGCGGGCGCTATCGCGCGCCTATGCCGCAGAACAGGTCGCGCGCCAGAAGAAGGATTTCATCCGTCTCGGCGTGCTGGGCGAATGGGACACCCCCTACCTGACGATGAACTTCAAGTCCGAGGCCGACGAGATTCGCGCGCTCGGAAAAATTCTCGAAAAAGGCTATCTCTACCAGGGCCTGAAGCCGGTCAACTGGTGTCTCGATTGCGGTTCGGCGCTGGCCGAAGCCGAGGTCGAGCACGAAGACAAGAACTCGCCGGCCATCGATGTCGCCTTCGAGGTGCATCCCAACCACGCCGAGAAGGTGGCCAAAGCCTTTGGCCTGACGCACCTGCGCGGCCCCGCGTTCGCGGTGATCTGGACGACCACGCCGTGGACTTTGCCGGCCAACGAAGCGGTGAGCGTTCACCCGGAGTTCGAGTACCACCTGATCGACACGCCGAAGGGCGCGCTGATCCTGGTGCGCGAGCTGGCAGAGGCGTGTTTGAAGCGTTACGCGCTGGAAGGCGCGGTGCTCGGTTCGGCCAAGGGCGCGGCGCTGGAGCATGTGCTGCTCAGGCACCCGTTCCAGGCCCGCGACGTGGCGATCATCTGCGGCACGCACGTCACGCTCGAAGCCGGCACCGGCCTGGTGCATACCGCCCCGGCACACGGCACCGACGATTACCTGATCGGCAAGGTTTACGGGCTGCCGGTGAACAACCCGGTCGGCGACGACGGGAAATTTCTCGGCAACACGCCGGCGCTATCGACACAACCCCTGGCCGGCAAGACCGTCTGGGAGGCCAACCCGCTGGTCTTGCAGGAACTCGAAGCGCGCGGCCGGCTGCTCAAGTCCGAGCGTATCGTGCACAGCTACCCGCACTGCTGGCGGCACAAGACGCCGATCATCTTCCGCGCCACCACGCAGTGGTTTATCGGCATGGAGCACAAGGCCAGGGATGAAGATGCGACCTTGCGCTGGAGCGCCGAGCGCGCCGTCGACGAAACGCAGTTCTTCCCCGCCTGGGGCCGCGCGCGGCTCGAAGCGATGATGAAGACCCGCCCCGACTGGTGCGTTTCGCGGCAGCGCAACTGGGGCGTGCCGATCCCCTTTTTCCTGCACAAGGAAACCGGCGCCTTGCATCCGCGCACCGCCGAGCTGGTCGAAGCGGTCGCGCTGCGCGTCGAGCAATCCGGCATCGAAGCCTGGTTCTCGCTCGATGCGCAGGAATTGCTGGGTGAGGAAGCAGCGCAATACCGCAAGATGAGCGACACGCTGGATGTCTGGTTCGATTCCGGCGCGACGCACTGGAGCGTGCTGCGCGGCTCGCACGCGGCGCAATTGAACTACCCCGCCGACCTCTACCTCGAAGGCTCGGACCAGCATCGCGGCTGGTTCCAGAGTTCACTGCTCACCGGTTGCGCGATCGACGGCCGCGCGCCGTACAAGGCGCTGCTGACGCACGGCTTCGTCGTCGACGGCAAGGGTCTGAAGATGTCGAAGTCGAAAGGCAACGTCATCGCGCCGCAGAAAGTTTCCGATATGCTGGGCGCCGACATCCTGCGCCTGTGGGTGGCGGCGACGGACTACTCGGGCGAGCTGTCGATTTCCGACGAGATCCTCAAGCGCGTCGTCGAAGCCTACCGCCGCATCCGCAACACGCTGCGCTTTCTGCTCGCCAACACCTCGGATTTCGATCCGGCAAAAAACATGCTGCCGCCCGAGCAATGGCTGGAGATCGACCGCTACGCCGTCGCCATGACCCGCCAGCTGCAAGCGCAGTGCGGGGCCGACTATGCGCGCTACGAGTTCCATCGCGTCGTCCAGTCCTTGCAGACCTTTTGTTCCGAGGATCTCGGCGGCTTCTATCTCGACATCCTGAAAGACCGCCTCTATACCGCCGCCGCCAACTCGGCCGCGCGCCGGTCCGCGCAGAGCGCGTTATGGCACATCCTGCGCGCCTTCGCCAAGCTGATGGCGCCGATACTGGCGTTTACCGCCGAAGAGGTGTGGCAGCTTCATGGCGGCAACGGCGACGATTCTGTGATGCTGCACACTTGGAACACGCTGCCGGAAATCGCCGGTGAAGGCGAATTACTCGCCAAATGGGCGAAGCTCCGCACCTGGCGCGGCGAAGTGACGAAAGCGCTGGAAGACTTGCGCGCCGCAGGCAAGATCGGTTCGTCGCTGCAAGCGGAAGTGACGATGCATACCGCCGGCGAAAAATATGACCTGCTGGCGTCGCTGGCCGACGATCTGCGTTTCGTTTTCCTCTGCTCGAAGGCGGGCGTCGTCCGTTCCGACGAAGAAAAACTGGCGACGGCGCCGCTCGCGCACGCCAAGTGCGAGCGCTGCTGGCACGTCCGCGAAGACGTCGGCGCCGACGCCGGGCACCCGGAGCTTTGCGGCCGTTGCATCGACAATCTGTACGGCGCGGGCGAACAGCGTGCCTGCGCCTAAGTTCGGCGGCTGGCTGGGGCTGGCCGGCGTTCAACGTCGCCGACTCGGCGATTTTCCTCGGCGCGCTGCTGCTGGCGTGGGATCAACTGGCGGCGAAACCTGAGGGCGGTGGCGCGGT
>JACQYA010000157.1 GCA_016208425.1 Betaproteobacteria bacterium | reverse complement strand
GCTTCTTCATCGGGCGCCGGAGGCGCCGACGACCGGCCGGAATGCCTTCGCGCTCGGGCATCTGCTGCAGGCGCCGGCTACCGCATATGGGGTTCCCGGTGAAATGTTCGTCGAGCCGCTTGAGCGGACCGGGCTCTTCGCCAGACCCGGGCTTGGGCCGGTAATGGGCGCTGCCGCGCGAGACGCCGGGCAGCCCGGCTTGCCGGGCAACGGGCAGCCCGCTTCCCGGGGCAATCATTGCGCGCCTTCCGGCGGGCGGACAACGGCGGGCTGTCCGGCCAAAAAATCCCGTTCAACCTGTAGCTGCCCTATCTTGCGATGCAGGTGGCCGATCAGGCTATCGCTCGCCTTGGCAGTGGGTTCTTTCACGTTAATAATTGGGGGGGTACCGCCCCTTTTTGGTTTTTTTGAGCCATGCCCATGCCGCCAAATAACCGCCTTCAATCATCCCCATTGGGGATATAATCGAGCGCATGAATCAGCAAAATATGCTCCGTCAGGCCATGCGCCGATCCGGTCAGACCCGTGCCCAACTGGCGGCAAGTTTGGGGGTGTCCGGGCGTTCGCTGGACAAGTGGCTGTTGCCCGATAGATCCGGCGATTTTCGTCGTATGCCCGAGATCGCTTTGCGTCTGTTGGCGAGTCAGTATGGCCTGCGCAAGTCGGACGGCTTCTCCATGCCCTATGACTGGCCTAACCCGGCCATGTCCGACGAGACGCTGATCCTGTCGATTCTGCGTCGCGCCTGTTTTCCCGATTTGGTGCGCATCTGCGCCGATTTCGGCTTGACGGTTGTTCGTGCGCGGATCGACGCCGCTCTGGCGCTAGCGCCGGCAGCAGAGCGCGATATTCTCGCCCGTATCCTCGCGCGCATGCTACGCAGTATCGAAATCGCCTTCGTCGGGCGAGCCGCTGCATGATTGCGCCACAGCTTGACCGGCTGCCTTCCGCTATGGCTGCGGTCATTGCCACGCTGGTCGACGAACCGGCCTTGAATGGCTTCTGCCTGGTCGGCGGCACCGCGCTGGCCTTGCAGGCCGGACATCGGCGCAGTCTCGATGTCGACCTCGTCGTCTTCGCTCAAACACTGGACAAGAATGGGCTGTTCCGCGCCATGCGTGCGCGTGGCGCGACGCTGGTCACGCCGCAATCGGCGGTCTCTACAGCCAGGATCAACGGCATCGATCTGCTCGCCCGCGTACAGGATTACGTCCTCGATGGCGTCAAGGTGCAATGCTTCACCGATCCTGCCGGGCAACGCCATGTTGCCGGAATCCAGCCGGTAACGGGTTGGTGTTTTGGCCTGATGGATCTGCCGACCTTGTTTGCGATGAAAAGCGCGCTGCTGCTTAAACGCGCCCGGTCGCGCGACTATTTCGACCTGATGTGGTTCTGCCGGCATGGCAAGACCTTGGCCGATATCATCGCGGCGGCGCAGGAAGCCGACGACGCGCCCGAGGTGCCGATTGTGGTTGAGCACAAACTACTGGGGCTGATTCCCCTCGATATGGACGACGAAGGACTTGACCCGGTGGGTGTCGACGTCGCAGCGGCGGATATTTTTCAATTCTTCGAGGATTTGGTGCAGCAACGGGAAGTCGCGGAGGCGCGAGCCATCCTGGCGGAATGCAATTCCGATGACAGCTACCCAGGTTCGTAGCCTCGCAGAATCGACAGGGTCGAAATCCATCGATCTGCAAATGCCGTTCGGGTCAGCACCCCGGATTCCCGCCCCAAAAGTTCAAGTGCGATGCAACCGCACCCCGTTTTTCGTGTGCAAGCCCGCTCCAACAAAGGGGCGTCATGAGGTTTGTGGGGCACTTTTGGGCGGCAACAGGCTTCAGCGCAGAGGGTCTTTCGACGTCTTGGGTTTTGCCTGGTTAGCCGATGGCGGCTCGGGTTCCAGTGCTCGCATTGGCGTCCGCACCGACGTGCTGGACGCGGCGGGGCGAGCGGGCGCGTTGCGCAAGGTGAACACCACCGGTGACGCCTCTTTGAGCAAAGCGCCATCCCGATCGACGATTTTGGCGCTCAGGTGGTAACGCTGGTTGGGCGGCGGCGGCGAATCGCCCCAGAACTCGGGCGGAATCATGAACTCGGTGGCGGTAAAACGCTGGTTTACGGCCTTGCCGTTGATGCTCACCGTGAAAGCGTGCCCGTCGCCGAGCAGCAGCGGCGGCTCCGACGCCAGGCGAACCTCGAAAACAGCGCCTGATGCAACGACGCTGCCGTTATCCTCCGGCGCCATAATCGCCAGGCTGCGGTAGCCGGGTGCGCGGGTTAGTGCAACATTCTTGCCGCTTTCCGGTTTGCGCGGGTTCGCCGGGGCGGTCGAGGTTGCCGGCTGACCCGCCGATTTGAAGTCCATCACGTTGAGCGGCGGCAATTCGATGGCGCGCGCGCCCGGCATCGGCTTGTCGGAGTATACCGGGCCGTTCGGCCCGCGCACCTCGTAAACCGTCTGCGTCTGTCCTTGCGCCAGCGCGCCGTTCGGCGGCAAAAGGCAAATCGCCAATAATGCCGCGACGATGCTTCGTTTCATCCCGCTCTCCTCACGCTTTTCTGAGTTTCCACCCGGCGCTCGACACTATCGGCTTCTCCAGCGCCGCCCGCAATTCGCCCGCCACCCGTGGCGAAAACAGCATCGCCAGATGGCCAACGGCGTCGACCGGGCGATGCGACGCGCCTTCCAGCCTGAGGTTGGCCTGCGGCATCACATAGTTGTCGTGCGGACTATAAATGACCACCGTCTCCGGCGCCACCACCGGGCGGGGCAGCGCTTGCAGCCAGTCGCTTCCCGGCTCCATCTGGCGACCGTTCCGACCGATGGCGATGTGCGCCAATCGACTCCCGCCATGCGGCGTACCCAGCGTCACCAACCGCGCCACGCGCTCCGCGCCGAAGCGGTGCAGATAGGCGCGCGCGACCAGCCCGCCCATGCTGTGGCCGACAAGGATGAGCTGTGCCGCGCCGGTTTCGGCGAGAACTGCGTCGATGCGCCGCGCCAGGGGTTCGAGGGTATTGTCGATGCTCGTGTAGATCGGTTCCAGATTGATCGTCGCCACCTGCCAGCCCGCCCTTTCCAGGCGGCGACGCAGCCACCACCAGGCGCCGCGCGAGCAGCCGTAGCCGTGGATCAGCAGAACCGGCGGACGCTCGCCGGCTGGCTCCAGGTGATCCGCCCCCATCCACAGGCGCTCGAACGGCGAAATGAGGACAAAATTGACGATGAAGGCGGCGTATTCGGCCAGCCCCATCCACAATGCGCGGCCAACGGAAAGGCGGGTCGAAGGCGAATGCCAGATCCAGGCGAAAACGTAAGTCGTGGCGACGATCCAGACGCGCGCCCAGAGCACCCCGCCGAGCGCCGCCAGCGCCGCGCCGGGCAGAGTGGCGCTGAAATAGCGCAACGCGACGAACGCATAGAGCGCCATCTCGGCGGCGAGCAGGAAACGCAAGGCATGGGCAAGCATGGGGGAAGGCCGTTTCAAAGAATGGCGGGAACCGGCCGACCGGAAAGCTCGGCGGCCAGCAGGCTGGCGTTGCGCGCGACCAGCCCGTAGATCGAGAGCTGCGGATTGGCGCCCAGGCTGGTCGGGAACACCGAGCCGTCGTGTACCGACAGGTTGGCAAGCCAGAAATGCCGCCCGCGATGATCGACGACGCCGCGCACCGGCGTGTCGGCCATGCCGCAACCGCCCATCGCGTGGGCGCTGACGACGCGGCACAGCAGGGGCTTCAGCGGCAGTTCGGCAATCGCCGCTTTCGCTTCGGCCCAGCTCGTGTATCCCGGTGTCGATTCATGCACCGGCGTCACCCAGCGCGCGCCGGCGGCGAACTGGATCTCGGCCATCGCCAGCAAGGCGCGCCGCGCGCCGTCCCAGAACACGTCGTTCAGCGGGTAGTCGAGCACCGGCAGGCCGTCCGCGCCGAGACGCACCTGACCGCCCCGGCTTTCGGGATGGAAACCGTCGCGCAGCAAGGCGAGCAGCGCGTTCACGTTCGGAAACTCGCGCATCAGGCGGGCGTGGCCTTCGCCAAAGCCTTGCAGCGTGGTCGAGAAAAGCACCGGGTGCAGCGGCGGCGTTTCCAGCTTGAAACCCAGCGGGCCGTCGACCGGCGCCTGGTGCAGATAGTGATCCGAGTAAACCGACTGCGGCGCACCCGCATAACCCTTGACGCTCTCCGGCATCAGAGCCGAGGAAATCACCACCGGATGCAGGAAGGTGCGCGCACCGAGCAGGCGGTAGGGGTCGGGAACGCCGCTGCGCAGCAGCAAGGCCGGACTGCCGATGGCGCCGCCGGCGATCACGAAATGCCGCGCGCGCAGATGCACGCGATGCCCGGAGGGGTGGATGCCGTCCGGCCCCAACGCGAGGCAATCGAGCGCGGTGACGCGGTCGCCGGCGAAACGCAGCCGCTCGGCGCGCAGCCGCGAATAGAGCGTCGCGCCACGGCGCAGCGCAGCGGGAACCGTGGTCAGCAGCATCGACTGCTTGGCGTTGGTCGGGCAGCCCATGCCGCAATAGCCGAGATCCCAGCAACCCTTGACGTTGCGCCGGATACGGCCGAACGCGATGCCCAGTTTTTCGGCGCCCCGGATCAGCACGTCGTTGTTGGCGTTGGGCGGCGTATCCCAGGCGCGAATCGAGAGCTTGAGCTCCATCGCCGCGAACCACGGTTCCATCGCTGTAACCGAAAGCTGGCGCAGGCCGAACTGGCGCTGCCAGTATTCGAGCGTTGCCGGCGGGGTGCGAAAACAGCTCGCCCAGTTGACCGTCGTCGAACCGCCGACGCTGCGGCCTTGCAGGATGTTGATCGCCTTGTCGGCGGTCTTGCGCGCCGCCGATTCCTGATACAGATCGGGATAAGCCTCGGCCTCGCGCATCCTGAAATCGCTCGAAGAGCGCAGCGGCCCCTCTTCCACCAACACGACGCGCAGTCCGGAATCGCTGAGAAGATCGGCCGTCACGCCGCCGCCCGCGCCGGTGCCGACGATCACGACATCGGCTTCCAGCGTGTGGTCATTGCGCAACGCCGAGGCATCGATATGCTTCCAGCCCGACGCCAGGCCAGTCTTGACCGGGTCTTTCATCAAAACACTTCCGGCGAGCCGGGATAGCCGATCGTTTCCCAACTTTCCGTCCGCGCATACCAGGCGCCGAAGGTCAGGTCGTGCAATGCGGCATAGCCGCTCTGCAACAGACCCAGCCGGCTGAAACGCCAGGACTGCAAAAACCCGGCGACTTCGGCTGGGCCGGCCTCCGCCCATGAGCTGCCGACGCCGGCGATCAGCAGGCGGCCGGGAAGCAGCGTCAGCAGGCCGAACAGCTCGCCGATTTCTTTCTGGGTAGCGGCCGACAGCCCCGAAACCGCTTTCGCGATGCCGTCGACGGTGCGCGCCAGCAGTTTCCTCCTGGCCCCGTTTTCCGTCGGCAAGACGCCGTCGAGCAAAGCCGCCGCCACGGCGGTCAGCATATCGCGCTCGGCGGCGTTCAGGCCGCGCGCATTGGCGGCGTTGAGCCAGCCGGAAAACGCCAGCAACACGCTGCCGGCAACGCCGGCCTGAATGAAGCGGCGCCGCTTGCCGTTCATCGCAGCAAGATCCGTATCAAACGCTCGAACAAGGCGCCGTAGGGCGGCTTGAACAGGCCGATGCCATTGAGCCGGGACTGGCGGAAGACGCCTTTTTTCGCCGAGAAGGTCTGGAAACCCTCGAAGCCGTGATAGCGGCCCATGCCACTAGGCCCGACCCCGCCGAACGGTAGATCGTCCTGCGCGATATGCAGAATCGTATCGTTGATCGTCACGCCGCCGGAAACCGTTTCGTCGAGCACGCGGTCGATGCTGCGGCGGTCAGTATCGAAATAGTAGAGCGCCAGCGGCCTCGGCCGGGCGTTGACGAAGGCGATGGCATCGTCCAGGTCGCGGTAGCTCACTACCGGCAGCAACGGCCCGAAGATCTCGTCCTGCATCACGCGCATGCCGCCGTCCGCCTTGAGCAGCGCCAGCGGCGGCAGCCGCCGCGCCGCCGCATCGGCGGTCACGCCCGGCGCCAGCTCGACGATTTCTGCCCCCTGCGCCCTCGCTTCCTCGACATAGCCAATCAGACGCCGGTAATGGCGGTCGTCGACGATGGCCGTGTAATCCGGTGTCGTCCGCAGCTCGGGATAACAGGCCGCGACGACGCGGCGCGCGCCATCGATGAACGCCTGCTCCTTTCCCGCACAGACCAGCACGTAGTCGGGTGCGATGCAGGTCTGGCCGGCGTTCAGGCACTTGCCGACGACGATACGCTCGACGGCTTTCTCGAAATTGGCGCCGGGGCCGATGATGGCCGGCGATTTGCCGCCCAGCTCCAGCGTTACCGGCGTCAGGTTCTCCGCTGCCGCACGCATGACATGACGGCCGACCGCCGTCGAACCGGTAAACAGCAGATGATCGAAGGGCAGTTGCGAAAAGGCGTGCGCCACGCTCGCGTCGCCCTCGACGACTGTCACTTCGTCGGCGGCGAAATGTTGCGAGATCAATTCGGCGAACAGACGCCCGGTAGCCGGCGTGAATTCCGACATCTTGACCATTGCCCGGTTGCCCGCCGCCAGCGCTGCGACGAGTGGCCCGACGGCCAGATAGACAGGATAATTCCACGGCGCGACGATACCCACCGCACCGAGCGGCTGATAACGCACCTCAGCGCGTCCCGGCTGAAACCACAGCGAGACGCCGCGCCGCTGCGGGCGCATCCAGCCGCGCAAGCGCCGGCGCGCATGACGAATCGCCTCGTGGCTGGGAAACAGCTCAAGCAAACGCGTCTCGGCCGGCGAGCGCTGGCCAAAATCGCGCCACACGGCATCGGCGATGGCCTCCGCGTTGTCGCGCAACAAACGCCCCAGCGCATCCAAGCGCCGCTTGCGCACCGCGCAACCGGGATTGGCGTCGCGCCGCGCCGCGCTTTGCAGGCGGGCAAAACGCTCTGCCAATCCATCGAGATCGGTCATTCGGTTCTCCTGGAATCCTTACAAACGCCACTTTTCAAGCGGCGCCTCCCACTAAGTGTATGCCGCTGGCCAGAGGGTCGCTAGGCAAAACCTTCTAAACGGGGCATCGCCAGCCGGGCATAATCGAGCGTATGGACGACTCCACCGGGGATGACGAAAAGCTGAACATCGTCGAGGCTCTGCGACAGTTCCTGCTAGCGGCAAAGGTGTTGCGCGAACAAGCCGACAGCGAACCGACAGCGGCGCGAGATCGTTTGCGTTTGCGCGACTGGCAAGCATCGCGCCTGGCTCGCAGCCACGCCGATTTGCTGCTCAACCCGCGCTACGGGCTGGCGGCGAAGTTTTTTCTCTCCGACCTCTACGGCTCCCAGGATTTCAGCAGCCGCGACGAGGAGATCGAGCGCATCCTGCCGATGCTCACCTCACTGCTGCCCGCCTCGGCGTTGCAGACGATTGCGCTGGCTGTCGAACTCGACGCGCTGACCGAAGATCTCGACTCGGCGATGGTCGGCGAACTGAGCAAGATGGGCATCGACGCCATCGACGACGGCGCCTACAGCGCAGCCTATCGCGCCGTCGGCCGCCGACCGGAACGCCAGCGCCAGATCGCGCTTATTCGCGAAACCGGCGAAGCCCTGGAAAAACTGGCCCGCAAACCCCTGCTCAGAAGCGTGCTCAAGCTGATGCGCGGCCCGGCGCATCTGGCCGGTTTGGGGGGCGTGCAGGCGTTCCTCGAAAGCGGCTTCGACGCCTTCCGCAAGATGGGCGAGGCCACGGAATTTCTCGACGCCATCGAGGGCAAGGAACAATGCCTGCTGACCCATCTGTTTGGCGGCGCGGCGCAACCGTTCGATATTCGATAGTATCGAAACCTTGCCCGCCGCCACCCGAGCAACCACGCCATGACCGCCGCCCCGCTCTCGACCGCCAATCGCGATATCGAAACCCTCTCGCTGATCGGCTTTGCGCACGGCGTTTCGCATTTTTTTCATCTGCTGCTGCCACCGCTTTTCCCCTGGTTGATGCCCGAATTCGGCCTCGGTTTTACCGGTGTCGGCGCGACGATGACGGTATTTTTTGTCGTCTCCGCCGTCGGCCAGGCACTGGCCGGTTTCCTGGTCGACCGCTTCGGCGCCGCGCGGGTGCTCGGCGCCGGCATGGGCTGCTTTCTGGCCGCTGCTCTGCTGCTTTCGATCGCCGATCGCTACACGATGCTGATGCTAGTGGCCGGACTCGCCGGCCTCGGCAACAGCGTTTTCCACCCAGCGGACTTCACTGTACTCAACCGGCACGTCTCGCCACACCGGCTCGGCCACGCATTTTCGATGCACGGTCTGGCCGGCAACCTCGGCTGGGCGATGGCGCCCATATTCCTCACCGCCATCGCCGGCGTTGCCGGCTGGCGCTGGGCGGCGCTCGGGGCCGCCGCCGTCGCTGCGCTGGCGCTGGCGCTGCTCTTCTGGCGTCGACGCACGCTGGCCGACCCGCCACTGCCGCGCTCCGCCAGCCGGCATGACCGGCCGGGCGCCGCCTTCCTGCGCTCGGCCACGGTGTGGATGTGCTTCGCCTTTTTCCTGTTCGTCACCACCGCCTTCGGCACGATCCAGAATTTCGCCGCCCAGATCCTGAAAAATCTTTATGGCCTGACGCTGGCTGCGGGCGCGGCAGCGCTCTCCACCTATCTTTTCGGCGGTGCTGCCGGCATTGTCGCGGGCGGTTTCCTGGCGCGACGCGACGAACACGGGCGCACCATCGCCTTCGCCCTCGGCCTCGCCGCGTTCTGCGCGCTTCCGCCACCCTGCCGGCGTGGAGCACGCTGTTCCTGATGGCCGCGACCGGCTTCTTTGCCGGCATCGCCGTCCCTTCGCGCGATCTGCTGATCCGCCGCGCCGCCATGTCCCGTTTCGGACAAGCGGCCTTCGGGCGCGTGTATGGCTTCGTCTATGCCGGTGCCGATGTCGGCCTGGCGCTGGTGCCGCTCGCCTTCGGCGGATTCATGGATGGCCGGCGCTTCGCCGAAGTGTTCGCCGGCATCGCCCTCCTCCAGGCGCTGGCCATCGCGGCAGCGCTGAGGGTTGGCGGGAGCGAGACGCAGACGGCTGCGTAACAAGCATTTGCGCTCATGCCCCAGATGATCGATCCAGTTACCCCTCTTCAGACTCATCCCATTTTGGAAAAGACTGAGCCTTGATTTAGGCTCAAATGAGATACACAATGGAAAAAATTCATGAAGCATAGTTATGGCGGCACAAACTTCAATGCTCCACATTCGGGTGGACGATGACATCAAAGAGCAAGCCACCCAAGCGCTGACCGCCATGGGTATGTCGATGTCGGATGCCGTGCGCTTGTTTTTGCGCCGCGTGGTGATCGACCAGGCATTTCCGCTTGAACTCAAGGTGCCCAACGCCGAGACCCGCGCCGCAATGGAAGAATCGCGCGCCATGAGGGCAGCACGTCGCGCGCGTTTTACTTCTGCCGACGAACTGTTTGCCGACCTTGAAAAAAACGGCGGCAAGTAAACGCGCGGTATCGCCACGGGCAGCCGATTACGCCAAAGCGCTTCTCAAGGACTGGCAACGGCTGTCGCACTCCGGGCGTTACGACATGGTACGACTCAAGGAGGCGATGGTGCTGTTGATTGCAAACGATGCGCCTCTCGGCTCCGAATGGCGGGATCACCCGCTTAAAGGGGAGTGGGCCGATTACAGGGAATGCCACATCGGAGGCGATTTCCTGCTGATCTACCAGGTTGATACCAAATGGATCAACTTTGTGCACTCGGGCTGGGCGTAGGGCGCCAATAAGCGAAGCGCATTGCGCCGAATGCGATTACCGAACGCCCTCGGGGAACCAGCATCCGGCGCAATGCCCGTTGGTTATTGCGCCCTACGCGATCTAACGATGTAGAAATGGAATAAGGAGCGCGTAGCGCGACTGGAAACGCCACCAGCACGACGCCGCCCATCGTGGCAGAACACTCGGGGGCCTCAAATATTCATTGACGGCATCCACATCGGTCTTGTCATACAGCGCATGCGTGCCAACAAACTTTACCCAGAAACCAGCACTGCCCGGAGAACCGCATGGATATTGGCTCTCCTGGCAACACCTGGCGACAACGATCAGCGATACCCGCTTTCCTTGTCGTTGTGGATAATCATGATGAGGTTGCCGCCCGAATAGTTGTGCATCGAACCGCCGGCAAATATCAGTCGGCCCTGACCTTTGAAAACCAGTTCGTAGCGATGCCGGTCGGCACCGAAGTAGAAGGGTATCCACGCTTTCCCCGTCACGTAGGCACCCTGGTCGGTCGGCTGGCCGGCAATGTCGGTCGCCTGTTTCATCGACATGCCGATTTGCAGCGTCTTGAACTTGCTGTTGGCCGCCGGCTGGCCGGTGATCTCGCCTTCCCAGTCGTTGATGCCCTTGACCGTGCGGGTGCCGGGTGTCGCGGACGCGGCAGGGGTGGCCTTGGGCTGCTCCTTGGCGTCGGCTTTATTGGTTGAAGCGGCTGGTGCCGCCTCTGTCTTTTCGGATTGAGGAGGATTGGAAACGCAGCCGGTGACGATCAGAACTGCCAGCGCGGCGATCAAGGAATTTGCCGGGGTGATAGAAGTTTTCATAGAAGCCTTAGCTATTGAAGTTGAACAAAAAATCAGGAAAACAAACTCAAGTGCATGTCACGCTACAGCCGAAGATATTCACCAGAAAATCATGCTCTTGGCTAAAAACAATCAAGATCCGGACTACTCTGCCAACGGCGGCCGTAGTCCGAAAAACACCTGCTATCACAGACAGGTTGCCGTGAAATAGCTCCCATTGTTACCAGTTGCTGAAGCCCTGATCTTCAAAACCACCCAATAGCCAAGTTCGCTTGGTAACGCAAACACATCCCCGTCGTTTATCGTCATGGAACCGAGCCAGTCTGGGCTATCCCAATCCTTCCACGACAGATCAATCGGAACCGTAGCACTCTCCATCCTGAATTTTATCTTGCCACAAGATGACTTCGTAACCTGTAACGCAGACAGCGTACTGCTGTCCCTCATCAATGCCGCAGAATCGCGAGTTCTTCCAAAACCCTTTTCCGCATCATCCGTTTCACTACTGTTTGAGTGACCGATAATCGAGCCATTTCCCCCCCAATAGTACCCGTTGTCAAATTGCGTCGGCACCTTTGACACAAGTTGCGCATTCGAAGGTGGGGCAACCGCTCCAACCGCTGAAGGTGTTGCCCGAGTAGGGCGAGGCGGTAAGCGTCGCCGTAGAGTCGCTGGCTACCACGTTATTCGAACAGATGCCGGAAGTTGCTCCCGCCGTGCTCGCACAGTTGATGCCCCCACCTGTGATGTTGCCCGAACCTGCTCCGATCGCGCTGACCGTCAGCAAAAAATTGCTGACAGGCAGTCCAGTGCGCACCAAACGAACTCGATAACGGCTGCCTTCGCTACGAAAGTCGACCCCAACACTGTTTCCAACGCCAAAGGGCCGCACCCAAGCAAAAGCAGAGTCGGTATAGGGTGTGCTCGACCAGAAATACTCGCTGGGTGTATTCGGAAAGAAGGCAGGGTCGATCATTGGCGAGTAGGAGGGTCTCACCAGCGTTAACAGCTCGTCCTTGCTCGGCATCCGCCATGCTGCGGATCCGCACAAAGTAACCGTATTCACGGCGTTGATAAATCCAATACTGTTGCTGGCGGCATTGATATCGGCCTGTGTCGGCTTAACATAGCCACCACTCGTCGACTTCTGATTCTGATTCGTATCGTCGTAGTTGGTGTAGGTCTTGCTTCTGTCGCGCAAACCATTCTCCGCCGTCTTGACTTCCCAAATCAAGCCGTTCTGGTTGTCGCGGGTGCACGCTCATTGCGTCGCACCATTGCCCAGCACGGCGCTGTCAGGCAAATCCGACCCGTTGTTGGCGATCTTCGTGTAGGAAGAAAACGCGGGGAAAGAAACCAGGGCGAACAGGATCAGCAGCAGGGCGCGCATGGGGACTCCGCTAAGAAAAGGATGAAAGGGGTAGGGCAAGCGGCGTTGGCCACGTGGGTGCGCCGTTATCGCGGGCAAGCCCGCTCCCACAAGGGAACGAGCCGCCCTTGCGGTCATGCTGGAAAGGTGGAAGTGTCCCGGCGGGATTCCGGGACGAGAATTACCCGGCTCGGCTCGGCTCGGCTCGGCTCGGCAAAAGTGTGGTCTGGTTGGCGCTCATGTCAAGCCGTTTTCGGCTTCCCCCCGTTTTTCCGCCCGGCGTCGGGCATCAAACCCATGCCACCGTTGCGGAATTATTTTTTCTGATTCTGTGGCAGAAAATCGGCGGGAGTCAACCCTTTACTAAAGTCATAGGCACGCACGAAAAATCCCAGCAAACACAGGGTCTTAGTGCAAATTTTGCGGGCGCAAATACCCCGAAAACATTTTGTTTGGGTGTTGTTATCACACCACAGATTTGGAAACACGGGGATCTCGGCGAACAGAACTTTAAAATTCGTCGTTCCGGCTCCGGCTTTCTGCCTGCCGGGGTTCCAGACTCTCGGAACACAAACTGTATCCCGGCTTTAGCCGGGATGACGTTCCCAAGCAGAATGGACGAAAAATCGCCGCCAGTTCACGAAACCCCGCGTCTTTGCCTGCCTTACGCCGCCGGCAGGCCGAGAAACTTCCGCCAAAGCGGTGTGACTTCGTCCAGGCGCGCGCGTAGCTCGGGCATCTGGCTTGCCGCGCCAGCGCACTGGGCCGCCTTGCACGATTCTTCGACGCGCGAGGCTGCGTCGCGCAGGAAATACGCGCCGCCGCTGGCGGCCAGACCCTTGAGGGTGTGCGCCGCGCGGCCGGCGGCGGCCACGTCGCCGGCCGCCAGCGCCGCCGACAGCGCCGCCAGTCCGGCAGGCAGGTCGTCGAGCAAGCTTTCGATCAGCATGCGCGCGATATCCGCGTCGCCGCCCAGGTTGCGCAGCATGCGCGCGCCGGCGAACGCCTCGCACGCCACCGGCGCTTCCGGCGCGGCGCCGGGCGACGCAACGGGGTTCCGGCCGGCCAGGATACGCTCGATCGTTTGCAGCAGCGCGGTCTCCTGCACCGGCTTGCTGATGTAATCGTCCATGCCGGCCGCCAGGCACAGCGCGCGGTCGCTGCTCAAGGCGTTGGCGGTCATGGCGACGACCGGAATGCGCGGATCGAGGGCGGGGGAATCGTCGGCGCGCAGGCGCCGGGTGGCCTCCAGGCCATCCATGACCGGCATCTGGCAATCCATCAGCACCATGTCGTAGGCCGTCCTGCCCAGCATCTCCAGCGCCTGCCGCCCGTCGCCGGCGATATCGACGCCGTGCCCGTGGCGTGCCAGCATGCCCACGGCCACGCGCTGGTTGATCGCGTTGTCTTCGACGAGCAGGATATGCCCCCGGCGGTGGGGCGCGCGCCGCACGTCATCGGCGACGACCTCGCCGGCGTGTGGCTCGACGGTCACGGGATAGTCCAGTTCAAACCAGAAAGTACTCCCGCGCCCCAACTCGCTCGACACGCCCATTTCGCCGCCCATCAACTCGACCAGGCGGCGTGAAATGGACAGCCCCAACCCCGTGCCGCCGAAACGGCGCGTAATCGAAGCATCCGCTTGCGTGAAAGGGGTAAAGAGGGTGGCGACCTTATCCTTTGGGATGCCGATGCCGGTATCGCGCACCGCGAAGCGCAGCCGCGCCGTCCCGGCATCGCCGCGCACGGCTGCGGTTGCGGCTTTGACCTCGACCTCGACCTCTCCGGCCTGGGTGAACTTGATCGCATTGCCCAGCAAATTGAGCAGGATCTGCCGCAGGCGCATCGGGTCTCCGAGCACCCAGCGGGGTAGCGCCGGATCGAGCCGCTCGCCCAACGCGAGCGATTTCTCCCGCGCCTTTAGCGCGACCAGGTCGAGCGACCGCATCACGGTTGCCGGCAGATCGAACGGGATCGACTCTACCGATAGCTGGCCGGCCTCGATCTTGGAAAAATCCAGGATGTCGTTGATGATGGTCAGCAGCGCCTCGGCGCTCTCTTTGATCGTCAGGGCAAAAATCTGCTGCTCTTCGGACAAGTCCGTGTCGACCAGCAACTGGGTCATCCCGATCACGCCGTTCATCGGTGTCCGGATCTCGTGGCTCATGTTGGCGAGAAACTCGCTTTTCGCCCGGCTGGCGGCTTCTGCCTGCTGGCGCGCGCCGATTTGTGCCCGATGCGTTTGCTCGTTGAGCACCGCCAACGCAAACACGGCACCGATGTCGTGCAGCAGATCGCGGCGCACGTCGCCGGCCGGCGCATCGGGCACGGTATCGAGCACCAGCAGGCCGATTTCTTCTTCGCCGTAGGCCATCGACACAAAGTAGTGCCCGTGCTCCGGCGCCGCGTGCGGGCAGCGGGCGACGATCTCCACCGCGCCGATGGCGACCTGCGGCGCGGGACGCGCCCAGATGCGCTCGCCGTGTCCGAGCCAGTTCGTCTCCTCGCCCAGCCGGGTGAGGAGGTCGGCGCGAAACCACTGCCCACCCCTCGGGTGCAGCCCGGGAAACCCGGCCAGAGCCGCCAGCGCCCGCCCGGCGCGGGCGTGGAACGGCGTGCGGGTGTCCTGCAGCGTCTCGGCGACCGCCGTCTTGATTTCCAGCCCTTCAAGCCGCTCGCGCTCGATCTTTTCTTTTTCCACGAGGAGGTCGCGCGAGACGGTCGTCGCCTGCAAGCGATCCAGGAACTGGCTGATCGCATCGCCCACGCGCTGTATTTCGTCGTGGTAGTGGAAGTTCATGCGTTCGCGTATCCCGACCGGATCGCGGCCCGCGCGTTCGAGAAAGCCGTGCAGCCGCGCGAGCGGCTCCGCCAGCCGGCGGCGGAGAAACCAGAAAGCCCACACCAACAAGCCGGTCGCCAGCGCGGAGAGGAGGTACAAACGCCGGGTGGCGGCGCCGGCTTCGGCGCGCATCTGCCGGATATGCGCGTCCACCCGTTCTCGGCCGATATCGACAAAATCTTCGATCTTGCGCTCAAAGAGACTCGAAGTCGCGCGTATGCGGGCCAGCAGTTCCTGGTCGCTGCGCTGGGTTTCCACGTATTCGCCCATCTGGGACAGGGTAACGGCCATCGTTTCGCGGAAGGCATCCTCGATTTCCGCGACGGCCCGCAGCTCCTGATCGTGCATGGCGGCCGGCAGGTGCTGGCGCACCTTGTCGCGGATCGCTCCGGTGACCGCGAAAAACTGGCGGGCTTGCGCCGTCGCCCGGTAGAGTTCGTCTTCGCTGGCCGACAAGGCGGCGTGCAAGGCGCCCCGGTTGAGCGCGGCGACCATCGCCTGCAAGCGCTGCGCCTCGCGCTGGATGCGGATGCCGCCTTCGTAGAGCGCGCTCAGCTCCCTCTCGGCCAGATGCATTTGCCCGAGGCTGGCGCCGACGGTGATCGCCGTGACGGCGGCCAGCATGGCGAAACCCAGCATCAGGCGGCCGCGCAACGTGAGCCGGGTCATCGCCCCTCCACGCCGGTCATGAAGCCTTCTTCGCGCGCCGCCTTCTTGCCGGCTTCGCCGGTCATCCACCCGATAAAGCGCAAGGCGTCTCCCCCGGGCGCCCCGCGCGTCACCAGGTTGAGCGGGCGGGAATAGGGGTAGCGGCCGTTCACGATATTTTCGTCGGAAGGAATAACGCCGTCGATTGCCAGCGGTTTGATCGGTGCGCCATACCGTTCCGCGTGGTCGAGCGAACCGACGGAAACATAGCCGACCGCGAACGGGTCGATGCTGACGTACAAGATGCCCGCCACGTTGGCGCCGACCATGTGCGTTCCGTCGGGATACTCCTGTCCGCGCAGGCCGAAAAAGTCGTCGAACAGCTCGCGCGTCGAGCGCCCGTGCCACTTCCCGACGCGCACGATGCGCCCGTCGATGGCCGCCGGATCGATCTCGCGCCAGCGGTTGCTGCGGCCGCTGTAGATATCCGCGACCTGCTGCCGGTTCAGCCCCTGGATCGCGTTGCGCTCGTGCACGAAAACCGCGACCCCATCGAGCGCGATGGTCGTGGCGACCAGCTGCCCGGCCTCATCCTCGTGCAGCTTGCGCGACACCATGCCGATATGCGCGCTGCCGTTCAGCGCCGACTTGGCGCCGTGCCCCGACCCGCCGCCGCTGGCGCGCACCTTGATGCCCGTCCGGGCGGTAAATTCGGCGGCAGCGCGCTTGACGACCGGCAGGATCGTGCTGGAACCGGTAACGATCAGATCGGCGCGCGCCGGCAAAACGCCGGCCAGGCACGCCGCGCACGCCAGAATGCATCCGAGCCGGAAATGAACTGAAGCCATATGCGGGGGGATGCTACTCCAGCTCCAGCTCCAGCGAAACACTGGGTCGCAGGTTGTGGCCGCAGGTCGGCGCAGCGCGAAATTTTCCCGCCCCGGAACATAGATCCTAGATCCGGCATTCGGCGCCCGATAACTTCTGTAAAATTGCGCGTCCACGCGTTCGACAGGTCGATTGATGACTACACCTACCCCAAAGCCTTCACCCGAGTTCATGCTGGAAGTCGCCGAGCTTCTGGTCGTTTCGCTCAATCTCGACATTTCGCCCCCGGAAATCGAGCCGCAAGCTCCGCTGTTTGGCGAAGGGCTGGGGCTGGATTCGATCGACATTCTGGAAGTGGCGCTGGTCGTATCCAAGCGTTACGGGTTCCAGTTGCGCTCGGACGACCAGGACAACATCCGCATCTTCCGCTCGCTGGAAAACCTGGCGGCCCATATCGCGGCGCATCGGACCCTATGACCGAAGGCTGGGCCGCCTACCTGCGGGGCTTTCTGATCGCTGCGTCGGGGCTGGCTTACTACCTGGTCGCGCACTACACGAGCGCCGCCGGGAACGCCGGTCTGCCGGCCGCCTTGTTCGGGGCGTTTCCGCTAATCGCGATCATTCTGGCGCTGTCCTGGCGATCCGGCCGGCGCGCCGTTCTGATTTCCGCGTGCATCCTGCTCGTCGCCGCTTTTGCGGCGCTGTGGCCGCGCTTGCAGGCGCATCCGAGCTGGATGTATTTCCTCCAGCACCTGCTCGGCAATCTGCTGCTCGCCTACCTCTTCGGGCGTTCGCTGTTCGGCGGGCGGCAAGCGCTGGTCAGCTATTTCGCCAGTTTCGTGCACCGCCCGACGATGTCGCCGCGGGTGGCGCGCTACACCCGCCAAGTAACGGTCGGATGGACGGTGTTTTTCCTGTCCGTGGCCGGCGTATCGGCGCTGCTTTTCGCGCTGGCGCCGGTCGAATCGTGGTCTGTCTTCGCCAACCTGTTGTCGCTGCCGCTCATCGTCTGCATGTTTCTCGGCGAATACCTGGTCCGGCGGCAGGTCATCCCCGCCCACGAGCGCACCAGTATCGCGGACAGCATACGCGCTTACCGCATGTCCTTGGGGCGGCCGGGGGCGGCCAGCGAAAAGCGGCGATGAGCGCGGCCATCCCCCTGCTCGGCCACACCCGCCCGGACGCCCCCTTCGCGTATCGCCCGCAGGGCACGGTCGGCGTGGCCGGCTTTCTGGACGACGTCCACCGCGTCGCCGGGGCGTTGCCGGGAGGCGGGCACGTCCTCAACGTCTGCCGCGACCGCTACCGCTTTACCGTCGGCCTGGCGGCGTGCCTGGTCGCCGGCAAGGTCAGCCTGCTGCCCTCGACGCACACGCCCGAGATGGTGCGGCAGCTCAAAATTTTTGCGCCGGATGCGTTTTGTCTGAACGATGGCTGCGATCCCGGAATCGATCTGCCGCATGTCGCTTTCCCCGACGCCGGCCCGACCGCGCCGGCGCGCGCCCGGCCGGTTCCGGCCATCCCCGCCGAACGCCTGGTGGCGTATGTGTTTACCTCGGGCTCGACCGGCGCGCCGATCCCGCACAAAAAACACTGGGGACATCTGGTCGGAAACGCCGGGGCCGGGGCGCGCAGCCTCGGGCTGGACGACGGGCGGACGCATTCCGTGGTCGGCACCGTGCCGCCGCAGCACATGTACGGCTTCGAGTCGACCGTGCTGGTTTCGCTGCACGGCGGCGCGGCCGCCTGGTCGGGACGCCCTTTTTACCCGGCCGACATCGCGGCCGCGCTGGCCGGCGTGCCGCGCCCGCGCGTGCTGGTGACGACGCCATTCCACCTGCGCTCGCTGCTCGATGCCGGGATCGCTATCCCGGAAATCGACCTCGTCGTCTCGGCGACCGCGCCCTTGTCCGCCGCGCTGGCGCACGCCGCCGAAACGCGGCTCGGCGCGCGCCTGCAGGAAATTTACGGCAGCACGGAGACCGGGCAGATCGCCACCCGCTATCCGACCGCCGGCATCGAGTGGACTTTGATGCGGGACATCGGCCTCGAAACGGCGGGAGATCACCCCTTTCGCACCTTTGCGTCGGGCGGCCACGTCGAAGGCCGCGTGCCGCTCGGCGACGTGCTCGAAATCACGGCCGGCAACCGTTTCCTGCTGCACGGCCGCAACGCCGACCTCATCAATATCGCCGGCAAGCGCACGTCGCTCGCTTACCTCAACCATCAGTTGACGCATTTGCCGGGCGTCCTCGACGGCTGCTTCTACATGCCCGACGAGGACGGCGGCGACGGCATCACCCGGCTGATAGCTTGCGCCGTCGCCCCCGGCCTGAGCGCGGCGGACTTGACCCGCGCGTTGCGCCGGGTGATCGACCCGGTCTTTCTGCCGCGCCCGCTGCTGCTCGTCGGCGCGCTGCCGCGCAACGCCACCGGCAAGCTGCCGCGCCCGGCGCTGCAAGGGCTGCTGGCCGAACACCTGTCCCCGCGCGCAGCGCCATGACGGAACCGTCAGGCGAGTTGTTCTGGTCGGTTCCCGGCGACCACCCCGCCCTTCCCGGCCATTTTCCCGGCCGCCCCATCGTCCCCGGCGTGGTGCTTCTGGATTGGGCGGTGCGGGGCGTTTGCCGGGCGCTCGGCCAGCCGGAAGCGCCCTGCCGTATCGTGGCGTGCAAGTTTCTCAGCCCCGCCGGCCCCGGAGAACGGCTGCGCACCGCCTGGCGGCGCGCGGCCGACGGTTCTGCCCGGTTCGAGATCGGCGCGGAGCAAGACAATGCGCGTATCGTCGCCACCGGCAAGCTCGCGTGGCCGGCGCCGGAAGCGCTGTCCCGATGAACCCGGCGGAGCGCGCAAGCGGGCGGGCGGCCAGCCCGGCGACCGGCAGCGACTGGACCCGGCGCTCCGAGCGCAGCAGCCTCTGGGTGTTGCGCGTGATGGTGTGGATCTCGCTGCATCTCGGGCGGCCGGCCGGGCGTCTGCTGCTGTATCCGATCGCTGGCTATTTCCTGTTATTTGCCCCGGGCGCGCGCCGCGCCTCGGGCGACTACCTGGCGCGCGTGCTCGGCCGCCCGCCCCGGGCGGGCGAACGGTTCCGCCATATTTTCACCTTCGCGGCGACGATCCACGACCGCGTCTACCTGCTCAACGAGCGTTTCGACCTGTTCGACCTGACGGTCAGCGGCGAAACGCGGATCGCCGCCGCGCTGGCCGACGGCAAAGGCGTCTTCCTGATCGGCGCGCATCTGGGCAGCTTCGAGGTGATGCGCAGCGTCGGTCGCCGGACGGGAATGGATATCGCGATGGTGATGTTCGAGGAGAACGCGCGCAAGATCAACGCGACGCTCGCCGCGATCAATCCGGCGGCGCACCGGGACATCATCCCGCTCGGCCGCCTCGAATCGATGCTCCAGGTCAAGACACGGCTGGAAAACGGCGCGGCCATCGGCTTCTTGGCCGACCGCGCGCCCAACACCGACACGATGACGGCAATCCCGTTTCTCGGCAGCCCGGCCCGTTTTTCCGACGGCCCGTGGCGCATGGCGGCGATGCTGCGGCGTCCGGTGTTTTTCATGGCCGGGCTGTACAGGGGCGGCAACCGCTATGAAATCGGCTTTGTCCCGCTGGCCGATTTTTCCGGCCTTGCCGCCGACCAGGTGAAAGGGGCAACACGGGCCGCCCAGGCGCGCTACGTCGCGCTGCTCGAAGAACACTGTCGCAAATCGCCGGAAAACTGGTTTAATTTCTTCGATTTCTGGCGGGACGGAAAGGGCGATTGAGACGATGCGGCCTCCGATTCGCGTCATGTTGCTCCTGACCTGCCTCGGCTTGCCGGGCGCGGCACGGGCCGCGTGGGATGTCGAACGCCTGATGCAGGCACTCGCCCAGCAGAAATCCAGCAAGGCCGTTTTCGTCGAGCGCAAAACCATCGCGCTGCTCGACAAGCCGCTCGAATCCTCGGGCGAACTGTCGTACCAGGCGCCGGATCGGCTGGAAAAGCGCACGCTGAAACCGAAACCGGAACGGATGCTGCTCGACAAGGACGTGCTGACGATAGAGCGCGGGAAGCAAAAGATCTCCGTCCAACTGGACGATTACCCGGAAATCAGGGCGTTCGTGGACAGCATTCGCGGCACGCTGGCCGGCGACCGGAAGTCCTTGGAGCGCTATTACGCGCTGAGCGTGTACGGCACGCCGGAACGCTGGAAGCTGACGCTGTTGCCTTCGGATCAAAAAATCGCCGCGCTGCTCGCGCGCATCACCTTCCTCGGCCACGGCCACCGCATTGACAGCATCGAGTATCTGCAAGCCGACGGTGACCGCTCGCTGATGACCATCGAAGCCCTGCCCGGCACATGAAGCGCCCCGCCCTGCCCGCGATCGCCGTCTGGCTGGCGTTTCTCGCGCTGTGCGCCGGCATCGTGCTGCGCACCGCGTTCACCGCCGACCTGTCGGCCTTTTTGCCGCGCGCGCCGACGCCCGAGCAGCAGGTGCTGGTCGACCAGTTGCGCGAAGGCGTCGCCTCCCGGACGCTGCTGCTCGGCATCGAGGGAAGCGACGCGCCCCGGCGCGCCGATCTTTCGCGGCGCCTGGCCGGCAAGCTGCGGCAGATGCCCGAGTTCGCGTCGGCCGCCAACGGCGAGGCGGCCGGGGCAGAGAAGGATCGCGAAATTCTGTTCGCCAACCGCTACCTCCTCAGCCCCGCCGTGACACCGGAACGCTTCGAGGTCGCCGGTCTGCGCGCCGCCATCGGCGACAGCATCGATCTGCTGGCCTCGCCGGCCGGGCTGATGATGAAACCGTTGCTGCCGCGCGACCCGACCGGAGAAATGATGGCCGTCCTCGGGCAACTCGGCGCCGGCAAGCGGGCGGCGATGGCGCACGGCGCTTGGGCTTCGCGCGACGGACAGCGCGCCGTGCTGCTCGTCCAGACGCGCGCTCCCGGCCCGGATATCGACGCGCAGGAAGCGGCGCTCGCGCTGATTCGCGGCACCTTCGCCGGCATCGCGGAAGCGGCCGCCGAGGGAGAGGCCGCCGATACCGGCGCCCGGTTGCTGGTTTCCGGCCCCGGCGCGTTTGCGGTGTCGTCCCGCGCCACGATCCACTCCGAAGTCACCCGGCTCGCCTTGATCTCCGCCGGCATCGTCGTGGCGCTGCTGCTGCTCATCTACCGCTCGCCGGCCGCGCTGCTGCTCGGCCTGCTGCCGGTACTGAGCGGCGCGCTGGCCGGCATCGCCGCTGTCAGCCTCGGCTTCGGCCAGGTGCACGGCATCACGCTCGGCTTCGGCACGACGCTGATCGGCGAGGCCGTCGATTACGCGATCTATCTCTTCGTCCAGTCGGAAGAAGCCGGGGATAAAAACTGGAAAAACCGGTGCTGGCCGACGATCCGGCTCGGCGTGCTCACCTCGCTGTGCGGGTTTGCCTCACTGTTGTTCTCGGGGTTTCCCGGCCTCGCGCAACTGGGGCTGTATTCGATTGCCGGCCTGGCGGTCGCCGCCGGCGTCACGCGCTTCGTGCTGCCGCACCTGCTGCCGCCCGGCTTCCGCCTGCGCGACGTGACGCCGCTCGGCGGGATGCTGGCGCGCGTCTCGGCCCGCCTGGCGCGCCGGCGCGGGCTGCTGGCCGGGCTGGCGCTCGCCGCCGCGGCGACGCTGGCGTTTCACCCGAACCCGATATGGGACCGGGAATTGTCGGCGCTCAGCCCGATCCCGGCCGCCGACCTGGCGCTCGACGGCCGCCTGCGCGACGACCTGGGCGCGCCCGACGCCGGTTATGTGGTGGTGGTCAAGGGCGCGACGCGGGAAGCGGCGCTGCAAACCGCGGAGCGGGTCGGCGAGCGCCTGCAAGCCTTGGCCGATGCCGGCGCGATCGGCGGCTTTGAAAGCCCGGCGCGCTATTTGCCGAGCCGGGCGATGCAGCGGGCACGGCAAAGCGCCTTGCCGGATCGCGGGCGCCTGGCGGGCAACCTCAAGGAAGCGCTCGCCGGGCTGCCGATCAAGCCCGGGCGCCTGAGCGCCTTCGTCGACGAAATCGAGGCCGCGCGCCGGCAACCGCTTCTGGACGCCGACAGCCTGAGCGGCAGCTCGCTGGGGGTCGCCGTCAATTCGCTGCTCGTCGGACAAGCGTCGGGCTGGAGCGCGATGCTGCCGCTGCGCCTGGCGGCCGGCGGCGCCGACACCGCCACGCTGCGCCGCGCGCTGGCCGAAACCGGCTCGCCGGACGTGCTGTTTGTCGACACCAAGGGCGAAACCGACCGCCTCTACGCCGCTTACCTCAACGAAGCCATCGCGCTGTCGCTGCTCGGCCTGGCGGCGATTGTCGCCCTGCTCGCGTTCGCGCTGCGCGCTCCCGCGCGGGTGCTGCGCGTGCTGCTGCCGCTGGCGCTTTCGGTGCTGGTCGTGATGGCCGGGCTGGCGCTGGCCGGGCAGAAACTGACGATCCTGCACCTCGTCGGCCTGCTGCTGATCGTCGCCGTCGGCTCCAATTACGCGCTTTTTTTCGACCGAGACCGAAACGGCGAAGGCCCGGAGCCGCGCACGCTCGCGTCGCTGCTGTTCGCCAACCTGACGACGGTCGCCGGCTTCGGGATTCTCGCTTTTTCGGCGGTGCCGGTGCTCCGGGCCATCGGCGGCACGGTCGGGCCGGGCGCCATACTGGCGCTGCTCTTCTCGGCGATGCTGGCGGAACGCCGGCCGGCGGAGAGCGCCCGGTGATTGTTCTCCGCCCGGATAGGCCGCAAAACTCCGGCAACGCCCGTGGAAACGGCCTTGGCCACGAGCGGGCGCTTCCGCGCCGCCATCGCCCGATCGCGGCCAAGACCCCTCCCGCGCGGCGGCGCTACAGCGGGCGCCGGATCTGACATGCCCCGCCCCTGGAACCCCACGCCGCTCATCAAAACCAGCGCCCTGCTGCACGTCGCGGCCGGCGGCGCCGTGGTGTTGCAGCCGGCGGCTTGGCCGTGGGCGCTCGGCGCGCTGGTCGCCGACCACCTGACCATCACCGCCGCCGGCCTGTTGCCGCGCTGCCAGTGGCTGGGGCAGACGCTGACCCGGCTTCCTGCGGGCGCCGTGGCACGCGGCGAAATCTCGTTGACCATAGACGATGGCCCCGACCCCGAGGTGACGCCGCGCGTGCTCGACCTGCTTGCCGCGCACGGCGCGCGCGCCAGTTTCTTTTGCATCGGCCATCGCGCCCGGCAGTTTCCCGAGGTGTGCCGGGAAATCGTCGCGCGCGGGCATTCGGTCGAAAACCACGGCCAGCAGCACTCGCGCGCTTTCGCCTTGCACGGCCCGCGCGGGATGAAAAAGGAAATCGTGGAAGGCATGGAAACGTTGGGCGCCATCACCGGGGTCGCGCCCCGCTTTTTCCGCCCGCCGGCCGGTTTGCGCAACCCCTTCCTCGACCCCGTGCTGGCACGTCTGGATCTGCGGCTGGCCGCCTGGTCGCGGCGCGGCTACGACACGCGCGACGGCGACGCGGAATCGGTCGGCAACAAGCTGCTCGCCGGTTTGGCCGCCGGCGACATCCTCCTGCTGCACGACGGCAACGCCGCGCGCACCGCGGCCGGGCAGGCCGTTATTCTCGACGTTCTGCCGCGTCTGCTCGATCGGCTCGACCGCGCCTCCTTGCGTTCGGTCACACTGCCCGAGGCCTTCGATGAACGATAAATTTTTTGCTTCCCTGGTCGATGCCGCCGCCGCGCCGTACCGCCATTCCGGTCGCTTTGCCTACCACTTCGCGCGCGGCAAGCTGGGCGGCGACAGCATTTTCCGCAAGCTGCTGGAAATGGGCGTGTTTCCGGCCCGCGCCCACTTTCTCGACCTCGGCTGCGGCCAGGCCGTCTTCGCCTCGCTGCTGCTCGCCGCACGCCGGGCTTTCGAGAGCGGCCGATGGCCCGCCGATTGCCCGCCGCCGCCGGAACTGTTGTCGCTGCGCGGAATCGAGCTGATGCAGCGCGACGTGGAGCGCGCCAACCGCGCGTTGGCCGCACATTCCGCACCCTCTCCGCAGGTCGGCATCGTGCGGGGCAACATCGTCGACGAGCCTTACGGGCAGACCGGGGTATTGACCATCCTCGACGTTTTCCAGTATATCGACTTCGCCGCCCAGGAAGCGGTTCTGCGCAAAGTGCGCGCCGCCCTGCCCCCCGGCGGCCTGTTCGTGACGCGCATCGGCGACGCCGCAGCCGGCCTGCCCTTCCATGTCTGCAACTGGGTCGACCGCGCCGCCACCTCCGCGCGCGGTCACCGGCTGCCGCAACTCTACTGCCGGGCGCTCGGCGAGTGGCTGGATCTGCTGAAAACCCTGGGGTTCGCGGTCGAAACGGCAGGCATGAGCCACGGCAAACCGTTCGCCAACGTGATGCTGGTCGCCCGCGTGCCCGGCTGAAGCGCGCCCGACCATCGCCGGTCTGGATGTTGCGCGGGCGAGGCGCTTTCCGAATCGGCGAAAGAGCGGCGGGAAATGTGTATAATTCGCCTCCTATGCTATTGATTACACATTTATTTGAAGGCTCTGCCGATGCGTTTTGACGAACTCGGCCTTGCGCCTGAACTGCTGAAAGCCATCACTGAGCAGGGTTATACCGACCCGACGCCGATCCAGGCGCAAGCGATCCCCATCATTCTCGCCGGCAACGACCTGATGGGCGGCGCGCAAACGGGCACCGGCAAGACCGCCGCGTTCACCTTGCCCTTGTTGCAGCGCATTCTCCCCTACGCCAGCCCGAGCCCCTCTCCGGCCCGCCACCCGGTGCGCATCCTGATGCTGGCGCCGACCCGCGAGCTAGCGATACAGGTGCACGAATCGGTCAAGACCTACAGCAAATATGTGCCGCTCAAAAGCCTGTGCGCTTACGGCGGCGTCGACATCAAACCGCAGATCGCCGAGATCCGCCTCGGCGTGGAAGTCCTGGTTGCGACGCCGGGCCGGCTGCTCGATCTGGTCGAACAGAAGTGTCTGAACTTCGGCAGCGTGCAGGCGCTGGTGCTCGACGAAGCGGACCGGATGCTGGACATGGGGTTTATCCCCGACGTGACGCGCATCCTGAACATGCTGCCGCAGCAACGCCAGAGCCTGCTTTTTTCCGCGACGTTCTCGGAGGAAATCAAAAAGCTGGCCGACAAGATGCTCAAGTCGCCGGTGCTGATCGAGGTCGCAAAACGGAATACCGTCTCGGAAACGATCACGCACCGCGTTCACCCGGTGTCCGCCGACGCCAAGCGGGCGCTGCTCGTCAAGTTGCTCAAGTCGTCCGATTTCAACCAGGTGCTGGTGTTCACCCGCACCAAGCTGGAAACGAACAAGCTGGCGCGCGAGTTGCAGCGCGCCGGCATCAAGGCGGACTCGATTCACGGCGACAAGAGCCAGCTCGACCGGCTGAAGGCGCTCGAAGCTTTCAAGGACGGCTCGATACTCGTGCTGGTCGCCACCGATGTCGCGGCGCGCGGCCTGGACATCGACGAACTGCCGCACGTCATCAACTTCGAGCTGCCGCACACGCCCGAGGATTACGTTCACCGGATCGGCCGCACCGGCCGCGCCGGCAAACAGGGTACGGCCATCTCGCTGGTCTCGGCGCACGAAGTGCCTTATCTGGTCGACATCGAGAAGCTGATAAAGAAAGAGGTCGAACAGGTTGTCGTGCCCGGGTTTGAACCGGAGTTCGACTACGAATACCCGCCGAGCGGGAAGAAAAGCCATCATCGCCGGCCGCCCGTGCCGCCGGCCGCCGTTGCACCCGCAGCCGCGCCGCGCCGCGAGCGTTCGCCCGGCAGCCGCAGTATCGGCGGAAACGGCGGAGGCAGCGGAAGTAGCGGGATAGGCGGCCGCCGCCAAGGCCGCCAAGGCCATATCGCGGCCGACGGCTTCGATTTCAGCAAGCCTTACGAAAGCGCCGAACCGCATCCGGTGACCGCGCCGGCCGACGCCGAAACGGCAAAGGCAATGGCCAAGATGGAACATCCGCACAAGCCGCAGCGCGTCGTTGCCGCGCTGCTCGGCGGCCTGGGCCGGAAGTAACCCCCCGGCGCCGCCGCCTGTCAGGCGGCTCCTGACAGCTTGAGAATGGCGACAGAGATATTGTCGCCTTCTCCCCGGGCTCTCTCGCGCGCCTCGTCGATCAGCTTCTGGCACGCCTCGCGCGCGGAATATCCGGCAATGGTCTCTCCCAGCTCGGTGTCGCTGAAATAGCCCCAAAGACCATCGGAGCAAAGCAGAAAGCTATCGCCGGGCCGCAAATCGTCCGCGCCGCCAAAATCGATCAAGGGCGGCTGCCCGCCGCCGAGCGACGTGACCAGGATGTTGCGGTTGGGATGTACCAGCGCCTGCTCGGCGGTGATTTTCCCCTGGCGCAGCAGATGTTCCACGTAGGAATGATCGACGCTGCGAAATCGCGGCCGGCCGCCGTGGAAGCGGTAAAGCCTGCTGTCGCCGCAGTGCGCCCAAGTCACTCTGCCCGGCTGAAAAAGAAGCATGACCGCCGTGCTGTGCGGGTCTTTTTCGTTGATGAAGCGCGAGGCCTTGATCAGCAGGTGCGCTTCCCGGAGACTGTCTTCCAGCATGGTGCGCGCCGATTCGCTGCGCGCCGAAAAACATTCGAGGTTGCTGCGCGCCGTGTGGATTACCTGCTGGGCGGCGAGCACGCCACCCGCGTGCCCCCCCATCCCGTCGGCGACCACCGCGAGAACCACGCCGCCGCCTTTCGGGTGCGGGATGATCGCCACCCTGTCCTGCTGCTCCTTGCGGTCGCCCTGGTGCTGGGCGAGGCAGGCATCCATCGTGATGGTCATCGGATTAACCTTGATCCCCCGGCGCTCGCCCAGACCCGGCGATACCACCCCGCTTCAGATTTTCGCCCGCCGCAATTCTTCCGGCCGTGGCAGATGCTCGCTACGTTCCGGGTTGCGCTGGATATAGACACGATGCGCGGCGACCACCAGCGAATGCACCTCCTCGCCCGTTAGCTCGGTAAAGTTTTCGCGCACGACGCGAAACGCCAGATGCTCGAGCGATTGACCGCCCCAGCCTTGCGCCGGATCGAAAAACGGTTCGATCATCGCGAACGCGGATTCGAATATCGCGCGCAACCGCGAGTTGCGCCTGCGCTCCTCTTCCGGGCTTCTGGAGCCTGCCACCGCTTTGCTCATGACTTTCTCCCTGTACTGTTTTTCGGTTGCCGTCGTCCGAAGGGGGTCGTCCGATGGGCTTGTCGAACGCCCGGGCGCCTTTCCAGCACGAAGTCGGCGACAGGGTCTCGGCAGATTCTATCGCTTTTGGCGTTTCGCGGGGCGCCGCTTGCGGTTCTCCGCCACACCCTGTTTTTCGCAGCGCGTCATTTGGCGCGGCGCCCGCCGCCGGCGCCGCGCTCCCGGCCCGGGAAACTTGCGGCGCCCCGCCCGCCGGCCGATGTGTCCGGCCATCGAACCCCCTAAAACGGGCGACTTGTGCTAAATTGCTGCATCGCAAAAAAGCCGTCGCCGCGCTCACCCCAAAGGCGAATCACCATGCTCGAACAACACTATCTGACCACGCTGTTTGAACCGAAATCGGTGGCCGTTATCGGCGCTTCGGAGCGCGAAAACTCCGTCGGCAATGTTCTTTTCAAGAACATCCTCGAATCGGGCTACACGGGTCGACTGTACGCGATCAACCCCAAGCACGAAACGATACTCGGCGTAAAGGCGTACAAATCGATCGAGGAAATCGGCGCGCGCGTCGAACTGGCGGTGATCGCCACCCGCCCGCCGACGGTTCCCGATATCGTCGAACAGTGCGGACGCAGCGGCATCAAAAACGTCATCGTGATTACCGCCGGTTTTGCCGAGGCCGGCCACCCGGGCGCCGCGCTGGAACGCAAGATGCTGGAGATCGCGCGCAGCTACAACGTGCGCGTGCTCGGCCCCAACTGCCTGGGCATCATCCGTCCCGAACTCGGCCTGAACGCCACTTTTGCGCGCGTCACCGCCAACGTCGGCAATTTGGCGCTCGTTTCGCAATCGGGCGCGATGTGTTCGTCGGTGCTCGACTGGGCCAAGAGCAACCGCGTCGGCTTCTCTACCGTCATTTCGCTGGGCAGCACTGCCGACGTGGATTTTGGCGAGATTCTCGACTACCTGATCTACGACAACCGCACGCACTACATCCTGCTCTACGTCGAAGGCATCCGCAACGCCCGCCGTTTCATGAGCGCGCTGCGCTCGGCGGCGCGCATCAAGCCGATCATCCTGCTCAAAGCCGGCCGCCACGCCGCAGGGTCGGCCGCCGTACAAACCCACTCGGGCATGATCGCCGGATCGGACATCGTTTTCGACGCCGCCATCCGCCGCGCCGGCGTCGTGCGCGTCAAAAATGTCGGCCAACTGTTCTACGCTTCCAAGGCGCTGGCGTCCAAGTTCAGGCCGCAGGGCAAGCGTCTGGCGATCATCACCAACGGCGGCGGACCGGGCGCGATGGCGGCCGACCGTGCCGGCGATCTCGACATTCCGCTGGCCGAGCTATCGGCCGCGACAACGCAGGCGCTCAATGCATCGATGCCGCCCACCTGGTCGCACAGCAACCCGATCGACATCTCCGGCGACGCGACGCCGGAACGCTATCGCGACGCGATTCTCGCCGTGGCGCAGGACGATGCCGTCGATGGCATGCTGGTCATGCTCTCGCCGCAAGCGATGACGCAACCTCTGGAAGTGGCGAAGGCCGTCATCGACGTCAGCGACCAGACCTCGAAGCCGATATTGACCTGCTGGATGGGCGAAGAGCAGGTTGTCGAGGGGCGCATGGCGCTCGAGGATGCCGGGATTCCCGCATTCCGCATGCCGGAAACGGCGGTAGAACTCTATTATCATATCTCTACGTATTACCGCAACCAGAAGCTGCTGCTGCAAACGCCCGAACCGACCTCGCAGCACACCCGCCCGGAAACCGAGGGCGCCAAGATGCTGATCGAAGCGGTGTTGCAGGAACGCCGCAAAGTGCTCTCCGAAATGGAGTCGAAAGCGATTTTGCGCGCCTTCCGCGTCCCCGTCGCACAGACGATGGTGGCGCGCACGCCGACCGAGGGTCTGCTCCTCGCCGAACAGATCGGTTTCCCGATTGCCATGAAGGTCGACTCGCCGGATCTTGTGCACAAGAGCGATGCCGGCGGCGTCCGTCTCAACATCACCAACGCGCCGGCCGTGCGCAACGCCTACCACGACATCATCGAAACGGTGCAAAAGAAGCACCCGGCGGCGCGCATCAACGGCGTTTCCATCGAACCCTACCTGGCGCGTCCGAACGGCCGCGAACTGATGATCGGCGTCGTCCGCGACCCGATCTTTGGCCCCATTATCACCTTTGGCGCCGGCGGTACGGAGGTCGAGATTTTCAGCGACCGCGCGGTCGCCCTGCCGCCGCTGAACCGCTTCCTGGCCAAGGATCTGATCCGCTCGACGCGCGCCTCGAAGCTGCTCGGCGAATTCCGCCACATGCCGGCCGCCAACCAGGAAGCGCTGGAGGAAGTCCTGCTCAACATCTCGGAAATGGTCTGCGAGCTACCCTGGCTGCAGGAGCTGGATCTCAACCCCTTGATCGTCGATGAAAACGGCGCCATCGCCGTCGATGCGCGCATCGTTATCGACTTTGCCCCGTCGTCCGGAGACCGCTACTCGCACATGGCCATCCACCCCTACCCGGTGCACCTGATCCAGGATTGGGAACTGCCCGACGGCAGGCTGGTAACCATCCGCCCGATCCGCCCGGAAGACGCCGACATCGAGCAAGACTTCGTCAAACGCATGTCGGACGAAAGCAAGTACTACCGCTTCATGGACACCCTGCGCGAGCTCACGCAAGCGATGCTGGTGCGCTTCACGCAGATCGACTACGACCGCGAAATGGCGCTGATCGCAACGATTCCCGGCGAAGACGGCAAGGAACTCCAGATCGGCGTGTCGCGCTACGTCACCAACCCCGACGGCGAATCGGTCGAATTTGCGCTAGCCGTCGCCGACGACTGGCAAAAGCACGGCGTCGGCCGCAAGCTGATGACCGCCCTCATCGACAGCGCACGCCAGAAAGGCTACCGCGCCGTCGTCGGCGACGTGCTCGCGCTCAACTCCAAGATGTTCCGCCTGATGACCAGCCTCGGCTTCACCATCCACCCCCACCCCGAAGACCCGGCGGTGAAGCGCGTCGTCAGGCCGTTGCATATCTGACGGGCGGGGCACGGGAAAGACGGGGGAGCGGTTCCGCCGGTAACGCTGCCTATGGAGACTTTGTTGCTCACTGAGGTAAGCTGAAAAAAATGGGCGCCATCTGTAAGATGATTTTCTACAGGAGGCGTCAAATGGAACGGATAAATTGCGGCTTTTTTCCGGTTGCCCGAGCGGAACGAAACCGGGAATCTCCGGACTAATGTAAGTGCCCGTAACGCAATACTTGGGCGCAGCCCCATTCCCAAACCATCCGTGACTTTGTCTGAGTGTTGGCTCGTCTCCGTGTCACGAATGATCTGAAATGGAATCAGCCCGGGTTGAACCCTGGCCGAAGACCCCCGATTCCGGGGCAAACACCATAGGAGCAAAGCCAAATGAGACAAGCTCACATCGCGTATCACGCAAAAGATCTGGATTACCCCAAGGCGGCGCTGCTTGCCGCAACATTCGCCGAGAAGGATCTCGACGTCATTGAACCCCTGCTCGTCGCCTGGTACGACCGCAAGGCGTCGCGGATGTCTCCCGTCATCGAGGGCGCCGATTTGCCGACCCGGTGGCACGACTATGGGGCGAGCCACGCCGGCAAGCTTGAGATCGACGTCGCGGGCGATTACGCGTTCATCTACGCGGAATCCGCCGCGTTCGACCCCTACGAGGCCTGCCCTTACACCAACCTGCACGACCCGCAGGGCAACGAATACCTCTGTCAGACCGGCCTGCTGGGCGACCCGCACGTACCGACAAAGGAGGCCTGCGTGGCTCTCGACGAGTGGACGTGCAAGCTCACCTGAGGCAATGCCACGTTCTGCGCGGGGCGATTTAGCACGAGAAAAGGAGAACGAAATGCTCGACATCAACAAGGCGATCAGCGATCAGGATTTGCTCCACCATGATCCGGAAGGCCATATGTACGGCCTGGAGCGCTGGTCTCGGGAAATCGCGCAATCCCAGGCCACGGTCGAAGGCTTGGGCGAGTTGTCGGAACTGCAATGGCGGGTGATTCACACCTTGCGTGGCCTGTACCGGAAAAATGGTCGTGCCGACAGCGCCCGGCAGATCGTTCGCACGCTGGAGAAAGACTTCGCCACGGAAGGCGGGCGCAAGTGTCTGTATCAGTTGTTTCCGCAAGGGCCGGTCAGCCAGGGTTCCCGGCTGGCCGGTGTGCCGGCGCCGCCGTATTCCAGCGATTCCTCCTTCGGCTGGTCTGGCTGAGGCGCGGCGGGGCGTATTAACGCGGCGGGGTTTGTGCCTCGCGGCATAGGGAATACGCTGCGCACCCCGGGTATTTCCCGGTCATCCCGACACGCCGCGCAACGCGCTTGACGCCCGGTGAGGCCCGAGGTGGGTCGGTTGCGATCCCCGGAGGGGGTATCGGCGATCAAGCGTTGCAAGGGGATGCGCCGCGTTTATCGCGCTGCGGCGACCGTCCGTAGCCGGAAGGGGATGGTGAGGGACGAACCGCACCGGCCGCGCCCGACAATGCGGTTCGTCCCTCGCCCCATCCTTAAGGTTCGACCTTGTAGCGTAGATCAAGCCCTTTGTTTCACCTTTCGCGAGCGCGGGCACTGAACGGTACAACATTGTAACGGGGGGTCATCATGTTCTATCCCGGTATGGATGTCGCAAAAGCCAAGCCAGATTGCTGCCTTTTGTTGGACGAAGCCAGGGGTGTCAACGGCGATTTAAAACTGATACAGAATCCCTTGCCGACCGCATCGGGTTTCTGGTCAAGCAGCTTGCCGGTTTGCGGCAGCCCATCGATTTTGGGCTGGTGCCGGTGGAACGCCCGTCGGGCAGCTTTGAGTACGATCACACACAAATCTTGGCGTTGAAGGCGATATCTGCCGGGTGCGGCGTTACCTCAGTTATCCGCTCTACGGCTACAAGACTTCGAGCAAAGTTCCATCCGCAAAAACCAGCGCGCCGCGCACGCTGCGGCCGGGAAAAACCGCCGCCACTGCCGCGCAGTAAGCGGCGACCTGCGCACGGTACGCCGCCAGGCGGGAAGTTTCGCTGCGCGAACTCTTGTAGTCGAGCACCCAGAACGCATCGTCTGAGCCGGGAGAATCGACCAGGCGGTCGATACGCTGCATGACGCCGTCGCTGCCCGAGATCTCGAGTTCGTTCCAGGCGCGGCGAAATTGCGCGGGGTCGAAAAAACGCTGCAAGGCGGGTTCGGCGAGCAGCCGTTCAGCGGCCGGCAAGACGTTTCGATATTCGCCGTCGCCGAAACCCAGATCGCGCCACCAGCCGTCCTGCGCCAGCCTGCCGGTACGGCGTTCGAGCAGGGCGTGGAGCAGGATGCCGGTGCGTTCGGCGGCGTCGGGAACGGCGCGCCGGGCGCCGACCTGGGGCAGGGGCGCGTCGGGAGCGTCGGGGGTTGCGGTGGGGGCGATGGGCGCCGCCGTCGCGGAACATTGCGGCAGTTCGTCGCCATGCGCCAATGCGCCGCTGCCGCCCAGCTTTTCGAGCGCCGCGTGCAGCCGCCGATACGGCGTACCGCCGCCTCCCTTCCCGCTCTCGATGCCGCTGGCGACGAATACCTGGCGCGCCCGCGTGATCGCCACATAGAGCAGGTTCAGCTCTTCGCGCTCCGCTGCGGCGGCTTCCCGGTCGAACAGGGGTTGGCGCGCCGCGCCGCGTTCCTCCTTGCGGCCGACGAACGAAAAATGCCGTGGTGCCGCCGCTTCCGGCGCCCAATCGACGAGCACGTCCCAAGGCTCGGCGGCGCGCGGCGCGGTGTTGGCGTCGAGCAGCCAGACGAGCGGCGCTTCCAGACCCTTGGCGCCGTGGATGGTCAGAATGCGCACGCGGCCGGCGTCGGCGGCGCGCGGCGTGTCTTCGCCGTCGATGGCGCCTTCGTCCGGCGCATCGTTGGCGTCGGCGGCGCGCAGATCCTTGAGTTCGGCGATAAAGCGCGGCAGGCTCGGGTAGCGGCCGCCGTCGAGGTCGAGCGAGAGCAGCAGCAGCGCGCGCAGGTTGGCCTCGACCCCGGCGCGCGCCGCCGGCGGCGCCGCCAGACGGTATCGCGCCAGCACCTCGCCCCGGTGGGTGATGCGGTCCAGCAGATCGTGCGCCGGCAGGCGGTCGGCGGCGTGCAGCCATTCGGCCAGCAGGCGGGCGGCGCGGGCCAGGCGCGGCGGCGCGGCCTCTTCACTCTCGGCGACCAAGCATTGCAAACGCTGCCACCAGGTCGCTTCCGGGCGCGCGGCGAGGAGCAGCAATTCCTCGTCGCTACACGCAAAAACCGGCGAGCGCAACGTTTGCGCGAGCGGGAGGTCGGCGGCCGGTGTCACCAGAAATTCGAGCAGCGCGACCAGGTCGCGCGCTTCCGGCGTCGCCAGCAAACCGCCGCGCGACGCGCCGACGAAGGGGATATTGGCCGCCACCAGAGCCGTCTCGTAGGTGGCGAGATGGGTGCGGCTGCGCGTCAGCAACATGATGTCGCCGTAGCGCAGCGGGCGCGAGGTTTTTTGCCCGGTGGCGTCGCTCGCTTCGATCTGCCAGACGCCGACCATCTGCACTATGCGCTCGGCGACCAGCCCGGCTTCCCGCGCGCGACGGGAATCGAGCGGCTCGCGGCCGGCTTCGGTCAACGGGTCGCGCAGACCTTCGCGCGGGGATGCCCCATCGTCGCCGGTTTCTTCACGGTCATCCTCTTCGCCGCACAGCGGCAACAGTTCGACGCGCCCCGGCAGCGCCCCGGCCAGCGAGCGCTGTTCGCGGAACGGCGCGAACTCCGGTACAGCGAGGAAAAGCGCGTTCACCGTGTCGACAATCGGCTGCGCGTTGCGCCGCGTCGTATCCTGCGCGCAGCGCGCCGCAGCAAAATGGTTTTCGAGAAAGTTCGCCGCCGCCGCGAAGAGCTTCGGCTCGGCGCGGCGGAAGCGGTAGATCGACTGCTTCGGATCGCCGACCAGGAAAACCCCCGGCCGCTGCGCGTCGGAATAGGCGTCCAGCCAGGCGAGCAGGATCTGCCATTGCAGCGGGTTGGTATCCTGGAACTCGTCGAGCAGCACATGGCGGTAGCGGGCGTCCAGCCGGGCTTGCAGGAATGCCGCCGCCGGCTCGTCGCGCAGCAGTTGCAGCACGCGCCATTCGGCGTCGACAAAATCGATCTGCCGGCGCGCCGCCTTGAAGGCGTCGACATGCGCCAGGAAAGCGTGCAGCACGCGGCAGGCATGGCGGTTGAAGGCGTAGGCTCGTTCCTCCGCCTGCTGCGCCAGGCAGGCGAGTATCGTGCCGCCGAGGCGCGCGTGCAGTTCGAGAAAGCGCGCCGCGCCGTCGGCGCCGAAGCGCTTGTCGAGCGCTTTCGAGGGCTTGCGCGCGCGCGGCGCGTTCGCCTGCGTGAGAAAGGCTTCGCGCAAGGCGGCGAAGCGGGCGCCGTCTTCGGCACCCTCGTTCAGCGCGGGCGCCAGTTTGTGCGCCAGTTTGCGATCCGTCTCCAGCTCGCTGAGTTCGAGCCAGCCGAGATAGGCGTGATAGTCCGACGCCCAGCCGGCGGCGAAAAACCCGGCGAGCGCGGTTTCCGTCTCGCCGACGCCCAGGCGGGCGCGCAGCTCGGACAGCGCATGTGCCAGCGGGTCGCTTTGCCCCGCGCCGAAAGCCAGCCATTCGGCGCGCCGGTCTATGCCGCGCCGCACCAGGCGGCGCGCCGCGTCCAGCCCCGCCTCGCGGAGCAGGGCGACGAAGCTTTCGCCCAACGCGCTCTGCGGATCTTTCTGCGCTTCTTTTTGCACCTCGGCGGCGAAGGACTGCCACCATTCGTCGAACAGGCGCGAACCGGAATCGACCAGCGTCGCGCCGGCCAGATGGGCCGACAGCGGCGCGGCGGCGACGAGCTGCAAAAACCAGCCGTGAAAGGTATTGACCGCCAGCCGGGGTTGCGCGCCGACCACCCGCTCGAAGAGCGCGCGGGCGTTGCGCACGGTTTCGTCGTTGATCTTGACGCCGCGTTCGGCGAGAAACGCCGCCACCTGGCGTTCGCTGTCGGTCGCCAGCAGGCGCAGCCAATCGACGACGCGCTCCTCGATCTCGCGCGCCGCCTTGCGCGTGAAGGTGATCGCCAGGATCTCGCCGGGCGCGACGCCGGCCAGCAGCAGGCGGACGATGCGCGACGCCAGCAACCACGTTTTGCCGCTGCCGGCGCAGGCTTCGACGACGACGCTGCGCGCCGGGTCGAGGGCGGTGGCGATCAGGTCGCCCGATGAATCG
The DNA here is from genome assembly GCA_016208425.1 of Betaproteobacteria bacterium. Taxonomy (GTDB): domain Bacteria; phylum Pseudomonadota; class Gammaproteobacteria; order Burkholderiales; family Rhodocyclaceae; genus JACQYA01. Next base: position 16,266 of record JACQYA010000157.1, on the reverse strand, counting down.
GGCACTGGGTCAAACATAATCTCTCCGGCACAACCCACGCATTTCGCAGTAGCGGCACACGCTGTCGACGCCGTGCGCCGGCAAGGCCGCGCCGCCGCGCATGGCGCGATAGAGGGCGCGCAGGCGCCGGCCTTGCGCGTCGGCGTCGAACATCAAACCGCCCTCCTCTTCTCCCCCCTCGCCGGCCGCGACCGCTTCGATGCGTTCGTCGTCGAGCGCGACGTAGGCGGCGCGGGCGGCGTCGCCGTGCAGCAGCGCGTAGGCCGGCAACTGCACATCGTCGGCCAAACGCTCGCGGATGGCCTTGACCGTCTGCGTCTTGTAGTCGAGCAGGGACGCGCTGCAATCTCCCGGCTGGCCGACGCCGATATGGTCGATACGGTCGATGCGGCCGTAGAGTTCGACGCTGGCGACGCTGCCGCCGCCAACATTTTCCAGCGGCAACACGAGACGCACCGGCACTTCGGCCTGCGCCCAGCGCCAGCCTTCCGCTTCCTGGCCGCGCTGCCAGTCGAGATAGGCGGGCAGGCGCTTTTCCCAGCGCAGGCGCCAGCCGGTGGCGAGAAAGTTTTTCTCGATTTCCGGCGCGAAAACCTCTTCGACGCAGGCGTGCAGCGCGGCCAGCGCCGCGTCGGCGCTCAAGGCCGAAACCAGCGGGTGACGCCGGTGGAAACGTTCGAGCAGCCGGTGCACCAGCGCGCCGTAGTCGCTCTTGACCATTTCTTCGCTCACCTCATCCATTTCGCCCAGACCCAGCACATGGCGCGCGAAAAAGCGGTAGGGGCAGGCCACCAGCGTGCCGTAGGCGCTCACCGAAACGCGGCCGGGGATCAGCGCCGGCGGCGCCGACGGGGCGGCCCGCGCGGTTTTGCCGGGCGCCGTGAGCGCGTCCGGCCGCGCGCCGCGCCGCGCGGCGGGCGGCGGGCGGCGCAAATCGTCGCCCCACGCCAGCCGGTGCAGCGTCGCCAGCAGGTCGAGTTCGGGCGCCAACAGATTGGCCTCGCCGCCGGCTTCGGACTGCCAGGTGACGACGACGCGCGGCACGGTCGCCAGCAGCAGCTCCAGGTCGCGGCGCAGCTCGCGTTCGGCGTCCTGCCGGGTGCGCAAGCCTAGCTCGCGGCGCACCGCCTGGTTGAAGAAGGTGCCGCCCGGCGCCGGCGCCAGTTGCCGGGCGTCGCCGCCGATCAGCAGCGCGGCCTCGAAACGGCGCATGCAGACGGCGTTGAGCGGGGTGACGGCGAGCGGGCTGGCGATCCCGCCGTCGCGGAAGCTGGCGGCCTCGATCTCGCGGTTGAGCCAGTCGCGCCAAGCGGCAAACGAAAACAGCGCGCCGCTGCCTTCCAGCTCGGTACGCCGTGCCGCGAACAGGTCGAGCAGGGACTGGCCGGCGATGTCGCCGTGCAGCGGCGCGTGCGCGCCCACCGCCGCCAGCGCCTTTTCCAGCCGCGCGATCCAGCGCGGCAGCGTGGCCGGGCGCGCGCCGAGCAGCGTCGTCGCAGCCCCGATACGGTCGAGCAGCGTCAGCGCGAGCGTCTTGGCGTCGCCCGGTTGGCGCGGTTCGTCCGCGTCCTCCCATCCCTTGCTCCGATAATCGATCAGGGAGCGCCGGATGCGTGGCAGGCCGGCGCTTGCCTGGCCGGCGCGGATGGCGGCTTCCAGGGTGAACACCGCCCCCTTGCGCGCGCTTTCGTCGCAATCCGCGAAAACATAGGGCGATTTGCACAGGTCGAGCAGATCGCGGTAGTAAGCGCCGCCGGCCGCCGTCTCGATCAAGGCGTCGACCGCCGCCGCCGCGCGCGAGGTGGAGAGTTTCCAGCCGGTTTCGTCGACTACCAAGATGCCCTCGCGCTCCAGCAAGGCGCGCACGCGCCGGGCGGTCAGGCGATCCTGGCTGATGAGCACGATGCGGCGCAGCCCCTCGTTCAGCCAGCTGCCGATTTGCGCCACCGCCGCCAGCGCCTCCTGCTCGCGCCCTGCCGCCGGCACGAGCTGCAAGCGGCCGCGCAACGCGCTCTCCGGGAAACGCCGGGCGAGGCTTTGCGCCCGTTCCAGCAGCGGCGCCGGCGGGTTTTCGGGGAGATTTTCCGGCCAGGCGGCGGCCAGCGTCGCCATCGCCGGATAGTCGGCGGCCTCGGTGGCGCCGCGCGGCGTCGGATAAAACACCGCCAGCGGCTGCCGCGCGCCGTAACGCACGAGAAAATCGCGTTCGGCCGGGGCGAGGGATTCTTCCGGCGCCGCGTCCAGCAAGACCAGCAAGGGCTGCCGGGAAGCATCGGCCGCCGCAGCCATCTCCGCCAACCGTCCCAAGCGCAAGCGGTAAACCCCGGCCATGTCCGGGCGACCCACCGCCGACAGCGCCCGCCACAGCTCGTGCACCACGCGCGACTCGAAGGCCAGAGGCTGCGACGCCCGCAGTTCGTAGGCGCGCTCCAGTTGCCGCGTGAGCGCCGCTTCGTCCGCCGGCAAATGCACGGCGGCAGCCGTCAGCTCGTCGAACAGCGCCGCCATTTCCTCCGCGATCCCCCACAAGGCCCCCTCGTCGAACCAGTCACGCAAACGCAAAGCCTCATGCAGCAAAACCAGCCGCTCGCTATCGGCCAGCGCCTCGGGAATGCCGGGAACGATTTCGTTCTGCGCCCAGTGGCGCAGCGTATCGAAGCGCGGCAACAACAGCGGCCGTTCGGAAACCGCGACAAAAGCTTGACGCAACTCCAGCGCAATCGGCAAAGCGGGGGCAAGCACCAGGACGGAAGACAGGTCGCCGGCCAGACCTAGCGCCGCACAGCGATCGAGCATTGCGGCGGCGACGGTATCGAGGAAGTCCTCGCCGGGCGGCAGGGCGGTACAGGGGAAGGGGGCGGTCGAAGTCACGAGAAAGATCGGCTTGTTCGGAGGTGGATTTGAACCCGATGCCGGGAGCGGCCTTGCCCGCGATTGGCGGCATCCATCGCGGGCAAGCCCGCTCCTACCAAAACCCGCGAATCCCGCCATTCGCCAGATACGCCCCAGGGAGCCGCGCCAATCGGCGTTCTACAGGTGGGCTGCCCGGAGAGCCAATATCCGTGCGGGTCTTCGAGCAGGGGTGCTGTAGATCGTTTATCCATGCGGGTTTCGACGATGCGCAAACGAATCACGCCGGCAACGGAGGGATAGGCTGCACGGCCAGCCGCATTCCCATCGCCCTGAGAATGGCGGAGAGTGTCTTGAGTTCGGGATTCCCCTGCTCGGACAAGGTGCGATAAAGCGTATGGGCATTCACCTCCGCCTGACGCGCCACCTCCTGAACACCGCCAAACGCCTTGCTGAGACTGCGCAGCGCCAGCATCAGGTCGGTTTCGTCGCCGTCTGCCAGCACGGAATTCAGATACTCGGCGGCAAGCGCCGGGTCGCGGCGGAACATCTCAACGCTTGCTTCTTCGTGAGTCCGATCTGTCTTAGCCATTTCGTTTCTCCCAATCCTTCAACAATCCGATCGCCCACTCAATATCCCGACTCTGCGACTTCTTGTCGCAGCCACTGGTGAGCAGGATGATCCTCTTGCCTGTCTGGGCGTAATAGACGCGGTACCCAGCACCGACATCGATCCGCAACTCGCCGATGCCGTCTCGCAACGGCTTATGGTCTCCAAGCAAACCCACCTCAACGCGAGCGACGCGCTTGATGATGGCAATCTTCGCTACGCGGTCTCGAAGGCCATCAAGCCAATCCTGATAAAGATCGTTCTCGTTCTCGTCAAGGTAATGGATTATTTCATACATGACCCAATCTTAGCTTATAAGCGAATTATTGCAAGGGCGAGCATTTTTTCGGGCCGAAAGCATCCGAGGTTCAGCCCGAAAAGCCGTCAATCCCGTCGGCTATTGCGCAGAAGTGATCGAAAACCAGAGCGACGTGTTCCGCCACGAAGGGTGCGGCGCAAACATCCGCGACGGCGTAGACGGTGTCGTTGCGGTAGATGAAGTGCATGACGATTTCGTTGGCGTTCATGTCGTTCAGGCGGGCGAGCAGGCCTTCGCTTTGCTCTACGCCGCGCAATAGATGTGAGTGGATGCGCACGAAGGGGGGATCGTTGGTCAGTCGGACGAATACCACGGCGCTGCCGCAGCGCACGCCGATGTCGCCATCGTCGTAGTCGAGATCGGCGATGCTCGTTGTCGATTTGAGCGTTTCCAGCAGGAGTTGCGGCAGGTCTTCCTGCTCGTCTTTGTGCGACGCAGGTTTTTCATGCTGCAAGCCCAGCTCTGGTAGCGCGATCTTTTCACCATCAGCGCTGAAGGCGTCGTACTGGAGCGAGCCGGGATGCGGCACGCGCAGTATTTCGGCGAGGGTGCGCACGGCGAGATTGACGACCGCTGTAAAGGATACGGGGTCGGGAAACTCGACGAAGAAGTTCGGCGAACCATCGGGATCGTTCTCCGGCGTTGACTCATCCGGGCTGGCGGTTGGGTCGCTCCAGCCGTTTTGCAGCAGCGTGGCGATCTGCCGCTCGTTGAGTTTTTCCGGCTTGCTGAGATAGGCGTTACTGGTCGTTTCGACCCGCATGCCGTAGGAACCTTGCGCCGCAAACTGGACGAAGCGATTCGTGCGCTTGACCAGCAGGATCAGGTATTGGTCTTCTTCCAGCTTTGCGAGTGCGGCCGCCAGCTTTTCGGCGAAAGGCGGCCATGCCACGGAGAGGCGGTTTGTGGCAGCGGACGCTTTTGCTTGGCTTTCATTCGTCGGGGTGCCTTCCAAAGTCATGTCCGTTAGCTTCAACTTGGCGGGCCAGAGCAACGGCATCGCGGAGATTCAAGCGCAACATGGCTAAACCACCAACGTATCCGTCCAGAGCCTGTGTGGCACGTTGTTCGATCTCATCTGAGGAAGTCAGTCCGAGACGCACTAGCTCGGCAATATCCTCTTTGTCGTTATCGGCAAAACGGGCAATCTTGCTGACCGCGAGATCAAGGGGGGAGAGAACATGCAGCCTTATCAGCTCGACGCCTAAATCCAGCAGAATGGCATCGTCAAGATAGTCTTCGTGCATCAAGGCAAACGACGAGTTGTAGTTGGTGTCAAAGTACAACGACTCCCGCGTTCCATCCTCCAGCGTAAGGTCTACAATCAGGTCGTTGGGAATGAACACACGACTGCCAAATTCAGCATCAACGTCAGTCGTGACACGGCTTGCGGTGTAGAGATAAACGGCCATCCCGCCTGCAAGATATACATCGATGGGGCTGCGCAGGGAAAGCCGCTCTTCAAGTTGCTTGAATAGCTCTTTTAGCCCCTCTGCCAGCGCAGTGCGGGTATGGAACACCTGGTTTTTTGGCATGGTTTCACCGCGCATGGAGATGCTGACTCAGCATGTCACGCAGACGCGGCAAACTCTGCACCCAGCCATTCCTGACGACATCGCCCGGAGCCAGTCGCTCACTCGGATGTGTGGCGAAATACTGCTCGCTCGCCAACATCAGGCACGCAGACTCACGGGGGAACCTTGATCGGACGACCATCGCCGCCAACTGGAACACGTTGGCCTCGCGCTGATCCTGGGCTTTCGGCGCAACTTCCCGCGCAGCGACGGTACATCGAGTCAGCAGCGCTGCTTCAACTTCTCTGGCGGTCATGGAACCTCCGTTCTCAACAGGTTATTGCGATTTTTGCACGTCACCCAGAGTCTGTGACATTTCCCGCTGGCCACACACTTTTCGACTACCCGATTGTTATTCAGCATAACAGACAGACTGCTTACGCGCCGGGATAACGTTCGCAGTAGTAGTTTTGTTCGTTGCCGGCATCATCATCCAGCACCCATAGTCCGCAAGTCGCCAGATCGTCTACCACTCCAGCACCCGCCGCGCTCGACGTAGCCGAGCTTGCGAAGGAGCGCCTCCAGCTTGTCTGCCTGCCCGTGACTGTCACCGATGATGTCGTAGCTCATGGCATACCTCCTATATAATCGTTTTGATGATGTTACTTTACATTATCTAATTGATTACGTCAACACATCACATCGATTCTGTTGCGGTATACTTCGGCCAACATCAATGGACTAAACAATCATGCCGACGCGAGCACTCGACGAATTTCCCCAAAGCCAGAAGGATCGCCTGGCGTTCATCGAATTCCGCCTGTGGTTTTTGGGCGACATCAGCCGCCGCGATTTGATGGATCGCTTCGGCATTGCGCCTGCGGTGGCCACGCGCGATCTGGCGGCCTATCGAGAATTGGCACCTGACAACATCGATTTTGAGGGGAGCCGCAAACTGTACGTCTGCCGTGAGTCCTTCCAGCCCTTGTTTGAACATCAGGCCGAGCGCGTTCTCTCCGCGCTATCGAAGGGCTTTGGCGACGGAACAGGGGAGCGTAGCGTCGGCTACCTGACGTGTGAATTGCCCCTGCGCCTGAACAAGCCGTCTCTGTCCGTGCTCGCGGTGATCGCACGCGCCATCCATCAGGGCAAAGCGTTGCAGGTGAACTATCACTCGCTGAACAAGGGCGCATCGGAGCGGGAAATCGTGCCGTTCGCGCTGGTCGATAGCGGATTGCGCTGGCATATCCGCGCTTATGATCGAAAATCGGGGGAGTTCCGTGATCTGGTTATTTCACGGGTTGAAAATCCTGCGCTGCTCGCTGATAGCCCAGTTGAAGCCCATGAAAGATCGGAACAGGACGATCAATGGACGCGTAGGGTGACGCTTGAAATGGTGCCGCATCCCAACCAGACCCACCCGGAAATCGTTGCTCGGGATTTTGGAATAGGCGACGTGCTTACCGTTCGCACACGCGCGGCGGTTGCGGGATACGTGCTGCAACTATGGAATGTCGATTGTTCTCGGGATCATTGCCTTGACCCGACCCTCTACCGGTTGTGGCTGCGCGATCCGCTGGTGCTTTATGGGGTGAGCAGCGCGGTGCTGTCCCCAGGTTTTGAGAATGCCGAATCACCGCGCTGAATTTCGTCGGCGCATCGAGTAGCCTGTGCTTCTCTCTGGAAGCCGCGCCAATCGGTGATCTACAAAGGCGTAGATGACCCGCCCATACGGGCATGCAGTCATCGACAATCGATACGAGCACTCTCAATCGCCAATAAAACCCGCCTCCCGCTGGCTGCGTACGGCAAGGACAAAAACGGTGTCGACCTCGGCAACGTAACGGTACAAGGCCACATAGCCGCGCGCACGGCGACCGATGACCAGTTCCCGTTTGTCGATTTTCGCCGGTCTGCCGATCAGCGGGTTGTGCTCCAGCACATTGATCGCTTCGACGATCTCTCGAATTCGCGACACCGGATCTTCGACCTGATACTGGGCAAGGTGATCGAGGATGCGATCAAAATCGTCGCCGACCTCGGGCGCCAATTCGATGCGCGACATTGTCAACGAACCGGCTTGCGTGCTGTGGGGCGGTTCACTGCATTGCCGGCAATACGGTTTTCGAGGTAGACGCGCATTTCATGCCACGGAATCGTCTGTCCGGAGGCTGCGATTCGCGCATGGCGTTCCTCTGCGACCTGATCGAAATTCGCGCGTTGCTCTTCCTGCGCGGCCTTTTCTGCAATGGCGTCGAGGATGAAGCTATGGGATGTCGTACCGGCTCTTTTTGCGGCTTCGGCAACGCGCGCTTTAAGGTCTTCGGGCAATCGAATCGTCGTCGTGGACATGGCTGACTCCAGAGGGTTCGCAAGCACGCGATAATTGTAGCACATTCGTGCTACAGCAAACCGATCAAGTCAATCGGGGTCGGGTCGCCACTAATAAGAGATTCGGCGCCTAGCGCAACAGATCTTTCAGCTTGTCCGGCTTCCGGTTCCACTCGTCGGCATCGGGCAAGGCGCCCTTGCTCTCGACGATGGCTGGCCAGATCCGAGCCAGTTCTGCATTAAGCGCGATGAAGGCGCGCTGCGCGTCGGGCACGTCGTCCTCGGCGTAGATGGCTTCGGCCGGGCACTCGGCGACGCAGAGGGTGCAATCAATGCACTCTCCGGGGTCGATGACGAGAAAATTCGGCCCCTCGCGGAAGCAATCGACCGGACAAACATCCACGCAATCGGTGAATTTGCATTTGATGCAGTTTTCGGTAACGACGTAGGCCATTGTCTTGCGCGCCGGGAGTGGGAGGTGCGAAAACTATAGCCTATTTGGCGCGCCTGCGGGCGATTGCCGACCGTGAGCGCTTGCTGCGCAAATTGCTTGTCGCGAGGCGCTACGGTATAATTCGCCGGTTTGCAATGAAACAAGCGGGAGGGCGGTTTGCCCGTCCCGCTTTTGTGTATTTATGGCGTTGCCGGAATGCGCATTCAACAGAATCAACAGGAGTTTCTCGTGTCGTTGTTACCCCAGTTTCCCCCGGCGATGCTTGCCCTGGCCGACGGCACCGTCTTTCATGGCTACTCCATCGGTGCCGCCGGCAGCACCAGCGGCGAGGTGGTGTTCAATACAGCGATGACGGGTTACCAGGAGATCCTGACCGATCCGTCCTACTGTCGCCAGATCGTTACGCTGACCTACCCGCATATCGGCAACGTCGGCTGCAATGCCGAGGATTTCGAGTCGCGCGCCAATTTTGCGGCCGGCCTCGTTATCCGCGATCTGCCGGTGCGCGCCGAAAGTTGGCGCTTGCAGGAAACCCTCGACGATTACTTGAAGAAGCATGGCGTGGCGGCCATCGCCGGTATCGATACGCGCAAGCTGACGCGCATCCTGCGCGAAAAAGGTGCGCAAGCCGGCTGCATCGTGACGTCCGGCACCGACGAGGCAAAAGCCGTCGCCGAAGCGCGCGCGTTTCCCGGACTGGCGGGGATGGACTTGGCCAAGGTCGTCTCCGTTGCATCGCCTTATGAGTGGGCGGACGGCGAGTGGACGCTGAAAGGCTATCAGCCGGCGGCGGCTCCGCAGTTTCATGCGAAATTCCATGTTATCGCCTACGACTTTGGCGTCAAGCACAATATCCTGCGCATGCTGGCCGCGCGCGGCTGCAAGGTGACCGTCGTGCCGGCGCAGACTTCCGCCGCCGAGGTGCTGCGCTACCAGCCCGACGGCGTTTTCCTGTCCAACGGGCCGGGCGACCCGGAGCCGTGCGACTACGCCATCGCGGCCATCCGCGAGCTGCTGGAAAAAGGCGTGCCGACCTATGGCATCTGCCTCGGCCACCAGTTGCTGGCGCTGGCCTCCGGCGCGCGGACGATGAAAATGAAGTTCGGCCATCACGGCGCCAATCATCCGGTCAAGGATCTGGAGTCGCAACAGGTGCTGATTACCAGCCAGAACCACGGTTTCGCGGTCGATCCCGATTCGCTGCCGGCCAACCTGCGGGCGACGCACGTCTCACTGTTCGACGGATCGCTGCAGGGTCTTGCGCGTACCGACGTACCGGCTTTCTCGTTCCAGGGACACCCGGAAGCGAGTCCCGGCCCGCACGACGTGGCCTATCTGTTCGACCGTTTCGTCAAGACGATGCAAGACAAAAAGGCTGCTCATGCCTAAGCGTACAGACCTGAAAAGCATTCTCATTATCGGCGCCGGCCCGATCGTTATCGGCCAGGCGTGCGAGTTCGATTATTCCGGCGCACAAGCCTGCAAGTCGCTGCGCGAGGAGGGCTACCGGGTGATTCTGGTCAACTCCAATCCGGCGACGATCATGACCGACCCGGAAATGGCCGATGTGACCTACATCGAGCCGATCACCTGGCGCGTCGTCGAGAAGATCATCGAAAAGGAGCGCCCCGATGCGCTGCTGCCGACGATGGGCGGGCAAACGGCGCTGAACTGTGCGCTCGATCTGGCCAGGCACGGTGTTCTTGAGAAGTTTGGCGTCGAGATGATCGGCGCTTCCCGCGAAGCCATCGACAAGGCCGAAGATCGCGAGAAGTTCAAGGCTGCGATGACCAAAATCGGTCTCGGTTCGGCGCGCTCGGCCGCTGCGCACTCCATGGAAGAAGCGCAGCAGGTGCAGGCCATGATCGGCTTCCCGGCGATCATCCGTCCATCCTTCACGATGGGTGGCTCGGGCGGCGGCATCGCGTACAACCAGGAAGAGTTCGTCGAGATCTGCAAGCGCGGTCTCGAAGCCAGCCCGACGCACGAACTGCTGATCGAAGAATCGCTGATCGGCTGGAAAGAGTTCGAGATGGAGGTAGTCCGCGACAAGGCTGACAACTGCATCATCGTTTGTTCCATCGAGAACTTCGATCCGATGGGCGTGCATACCGGCGACTCGATCACCGTCGCGCCGGCGCAGACGCTGACCGACAAGGAATACCAGATCATGCGCGACGCCTCGGTGGCGGTGCTGCGCGAGATCGGCGTCGAGACCGGCGGTTCCAACGTGCAGTTCTCGATTTGTCCGACCGACGGCCGGATGATCGTCATCGAAATGAATCCGCGCGTCTCGCGCTCGTCGGCGCTGGCCTCCAAGGCGACGGGATTCCCGATCGCCAAGGTGGCGGCCAAGCTGGCGGTCGGCTACACGCTCGACGAGCTGGCCAACGAGATTACCGGCGGCAAGACGCCGGCTTCGTTCGAGCCATCCATCGATTACGTCGTCACCAAGGTGCCGCGTTTTGCGTTTGAAAAATTCCCGCAGGCCGATTCGCGTCTGACCACGCAGATGAAGTCGGTCGGCGAGGTGATGGCGATTGGCCGCACTTTCCAGGAATCCTTGCACAAGGCCTTGCGCGGACTGGAAGTCGGCGTCGACGGCTTCGACGAAAAGGCCGTGGATCGCGATGAAATCGAACGGGCGCTGGCCGAGCCTGGCCCGGAGCGCATCTGGTACGTCGCCGACGCTTTCCGCATCGGCCTCTCGCTCGAAGAAATTCACCGCCTGACCTTCATCGATCCGTGGTTCCTGGCGCAGATCGAAGATTTGTACCAGAAGGCCGAGCTGATCCGTGGCCAGCCGCTCGATGGACTATCGCGCGACGAGTTGTGGCATCTCAAACGCGCCGGATTCTCGGACAAGCGTCTGGCGACGCTGATGAGCACCACGCAGACCGCTGTCCGCGAACGGCGCCACGCGCTCAAGGTGCGTCCCGTCTACAAGCGCGTCGATACCTGCGCCGCCGAGTTTGCGACCGGCACCGCCTACCTGTACTCGACCTACGAGGAAGAGTGCGAGTCGAATCCGGGCGACCGCCAGAAGATCATGGTGCTTGGTGGCGGGCCTAACCGCATCGGTCAGGGTATCGAGTTCGACTACTGCTGCGTCCATGCCGCGCTGGCCATGCGCGAAGACGGCTACGAGACGATCATGGTCAACTGCAACCCGGAAACGGTATCGACCGACTACGATACTTCCGACCGCCTGTATTTCGAGCCGCTGACGCTGGAAGACGTGCTGGAAATCGTCGCCATCGAGAAGCCGCTCGGCGTCATCGTGCAGTACGGCGGACAAACGCCGCTCAAGCTGGCGCGCGACCTCGAAGCCAACGGCGTGCCGATCATCGGCACCTCGCCCGACATGATCGATGCCGCCGAAGACCGCGAGCGTTTCCAGAAGCTGTTGCAGGAGCTGGGTCTCAAGCAGCCGCCGAACCGCACCGCGCGTACCGAAGCCGATGCCTTGCGCCTGGCGGCGGAGATCGGCTACCCGCTGGTCGTGCGTCCGTCGTATGTGCTCGGTGGCCGGGCGATGGAAATCGTGCACGAACCGCGCGACCTCGAACGCTATATGCGCGAGGCGGTGAAGGTGTCGAACGATTCGCCGGTACTGCTCGACCGCTTCCTTAACGACGCCTGCGAAGTCGATGTCGACGCGCTTTCCGACGGCACAGAAGTGATTATCGGCGGCGTGATGGAGCATATCGAACAGGCCGGCGTGCATTCCGGCGATTCCGCGTGCTCGCTGCCGCCCTACTCGCTGTCGAAGGAAGTACAGGACGAACTGCGCCGGCAGACCCGCCTGATGGCCAGGGCGCTCAACGTGTGCGGCCTGATGAACGTACAGTTCGCCATCCAGAACGATGTCGTGTACGTCCTCGAAGTCAATCCGCGCGCCTCGCGCACCGTGCCCTTCGTGTCGAAGGCCACCGGTTTGCAACTGGCGAAAATTGCGGCGCGCTGCATGGCCGGGCAGTCGCTCGCCAGCCAGGGCGTGACGCGCGAGGTGATTCCACCGTATTTCTCGGTCAAGGAAGCCGTTTTCCCATTCGCCAAGTTCCCCGGCGTCGATACCATCCTCGGCCCGGAAATGAAGTCGACCGGCGAAGTGATGGGCGTTGGCGCCACTTTCGCCGAAGCCTTCATCAAGAGCCAGATGGCGGCCAGCGTGCGCTTGCCGACTTCCGGCAAGGTCTTCATCAGCGTCAAGGAGTCCGACAAGCCAAAAGCCGTCGAGATTGCCCGCGACCTGCACGAGGCCGGCTTCAGCCTGCTTGCCTCGCGCGGCACCGCCGCCTCGATTGCGGCGGCGGGTATCGCGGTAACGCCGGTGAATAAAGTCACCGAGGGTCGCCCGCACATCGTCGACATGATTAAAAACAACGAGATCGTGCTGATTATCAACACGGTCGACGAGAAGCGCCAGGCGATCAACGACTCGCGTTCGATCCGCACCTCCGGCCTCGCGGCGCGGGTGACGATGTATACGACGATCTGGGGCGCGGAAGCGGCTGCCGAAGGCATCAAGAATCGTGGCGAACTGGTGGTCTATCCGATTCAGGGGCTGCACGCGCAGCTGGCCTGACCGATTAACCCGAACCGCCGGTAACGCCTGGATTTGCGGGCGCCGGCGGTTTTGCTTTGGCGGCATACGAAATGAGCAAAGTACCTTTGACGATCAACGGCGCGGAAAGACTGCGCAAGGAACTGCATCAACTGAAAACGGTCGACCGCCCGAATGTCATCGCCGCCATCGCCGAGGCGCGCTCGCACGGCGATCTGTCGGAAAATGCCGAATACGACGCGGCCAAGGAACGCCAGGGCTTCGTCGAGGGGCGCATCCAGGAGGTCGAGGGCAAGCTGTCGAACGCGCAGATCATCGATCCCAGGCTGCTCGATGCCGATGGGCGCTGTGTCTTCGGCGCGACGCTCGATCTCGAAGACCAGGATTCAGGCGCGCAGGTGACCTACCAGATCGTCGGCGAGGATGAAGCGGACATCAAGGGCGGAAAAATCTCGATCAATTCGCCGATCGCGCGCGCGCTGATAGGCAAGTTCGCCGGCGACATCGCGCAGGTGCAGGCGCCGGGCGGCCTGCGCGAGTACGAAGTGCTCGACGTTCGGGACGAGTAAGTAGAATGCGCCGTCTTTCCGATGCCCTGTTCCAGATCGCCCTGACCCTGTGGGTGGGCGGTTTATGGGCGGTTGGCACTATGGTCGCGCCGACGCTGTTCTCGACGCTGGCCGACCGCCAGATGGCGGGCATGCTCGCCGGCAAACTGTTTGTGCTGATCGGCTGGGTCGGCTTGGGCTGTGCCGCGTATATGCTTGTTTTCATGCTGTTGCGGGTCGGCGCAGCAGCGTTCAAGCTCTGGCTTTTTTGGATGCTGCTGGCGATGCTGGCGCTGACGGCGGTCAGCGTGTTCGGCATCCAGCCGCTGATGGGCCAGCTCAAAGCCGATGCGTTGCCGCGCGAGGTGATGGAAAGTTTGCTGCGCGATCGCTTTGCCGTCTGGCACGGAATTTCGAGCGTGCTCTACCTGATGCAGAGCGTCCTCGGCCTGCTGGTCGTCGTCGCTGCCGGACGTGGCACGAAATAGGGTGCAAAAATAGGGAACGGTTCAGGCGCGCGTCGCGCCTTGGAAGCTGCGCTTGGTGCGGCGCGGTTCGGAGCGTTTGCGGCGCGGTTTCGGGGCGTTGCCTTCCGCCGCCGGGCGCCAGACGACGAGGAGCTTGCCGATATGCTGCACCGGCGCGGCGCCCAGTTGCTCGCAGATGGTTTCGAGAAACATTTCGCGCACCGCACGTTCGTCGTTGTAAACACGGATTTTGATGAGTTCGTGGCTGTCGAGGCTGGCGCCGATTTCCTTGAGCACCGATTCCGACAGGCCGTGCTGGCTGATCGAGACCACGGGGTTCAGCGCATGCGCCTTGGCGCGCAAGGCGCGGCGTTGGTCGGCTGTAAGACTGAGCATGAAGTTAACCCGCAGTTCAAATTTTCAAAGACCGCATTTTACCGCGCATTTTATAAATACTCGATGAAACGAACCAGAACGAGCAATGCGTGGTTGCGCGAACACGTCAACGACCCCTACGTGCAGCGCGCCAAGGCGGAAGGCTATCGCTCGCGCGCCTCGTTCAAGCTGATGGAAATCGACGACCGGGATAAACTGATACGTTCCGGCGATGTGGTCGTCGATCTCGGCGCTACCCCGGGCGGCTGGTCGCAGGTCGCGGCCAAACGCATGAACGGCAAGGGGCGCGTCATTGCGCTCGACCTGCTGGAGATGGATGCCCTGCACGGCGTCGAGTTCATCCAGGGCGATTTTCGCGAGGATGCGGCCTTGCAGTGTCTGGAAGCCTCGCTCGCCGGGGAAAAGCTGGGTCTTGTACTTTCCGACATGGCCCCCAATATGTCGGGTATCCCGGTTTCCGATCAGGCCCGGGTGATGCATCTGGCCGAGCTGGGCCTGGAATTTTCCAGAAACTGGCTGAAACCGGACGGCGCTTTTCTGGTCAAAGTGTTTCAGGGTCACGGCTTCAACGAGTTTGTCCAGGCGATGCGAGCCGTTTTCAAGACCGTCTCCTCGCGCAAACCGGACGCTTCCAGGGATAGGAGCGCCGAGGTTTATTTGTTGGGCAAGGGTTTGAAGGGTTAAGGGCTGCCGGCCAGCGGAAGCCTTTTCTGTATTGGGCCGCGCGGCGCGAATCGGTTTACAATGCAGTTTTGCAGCAAGATCATGCGGTTCCGGGACTCCCCCGGTTTCCGCGACGACGAAGAGGTACGGCATTGAATAATATGTTCAAGAATCTGGCGGTCTGGCTGGTGATCGGCCTGGTATTGATGACGGTCTTCAACCAGTTCAACGGTCGCCCGGTGACGCAGGCGGCGATGGAGTACTCGCAGTTCATCGAAGAGGTGAAACAGGGGCACATCGCCAAGGTGGTGATCGAGGGGCGGGTATTAAAAGCGACGACCGTCGAGGGCAAGCGGATTACCTCTTACGCACCGCCCGACCTGTGGATGGTTTCCGACCTGCTGAAGAACGGCGTCAAGATCGAGGCCAAGCCTGAGGAAGAGCAATCCTTCCTGATGAGCATCTTCGTGAGCTGGTTCCCGATGCTGCTGCTGATCGGCGTGTGGGTGTTTTTCATGCGCCAGATGCAGGGCGGCGGGCGCGGCGGGGCGTTTTCGTTCGGCAAGAGCAAAGCGCGCCTGCTCGACGAATCGACCAACACGATCACCTTTGCCGATGTCGCCGGTTGCGACGAGGCCAAGGAAGAAGTTTCCGAACTGGTCGAATTCTTGCGCGACCCGTCCAAATTCCAGAAGCTGGGTGGGCGGATACCCAAGGGCGTGCTGCTCGTCGGCAACCCCGGCACCGGTAAAACGCTGCTCGCCAAGGCGATTGCCGGCGAGGCCAAAGTGCCCTTTTTCTCGATTTCGGGTTCCGATTTCGTCGAGATGTTTGTCGGCGTCGGCGCCGCCCGTGTGCGCGATATGTTCGAGAACGCCAAGAAGCACGCACCGTGCATCATCTTCATCGACGAGCTGGACGCCGTCGGCCGCCAGCGCGGCGCCGGTCTCGGCGGCGGCAACGACGAGCGCGAACAAACCTTGAACCAGATGCTGGTCGAAATGGACGGCTTCGAGGGCAGTTCCGGGGTGATCGTGATCGCCGCCACCAACCGTCCCGACGTGCTCGACCCCGCGCTGATGCGGCCGGGTCGCTTCGACCGCCAGGTAGTCGTGCCGCTGCCGGATATCCGTGGCCGCGAACAGATTCTTGTCGTGCACATGCGCAAGGTGCCGCTGTCGCCCGACGTCAAGGCCGATATCCTGGCGCGCGGCACGCCGGGAATGTCCGGCGCCGATCTGGCCAACCTGGTGAACGAAGCGGCGTTGTTCGCCGCGCGCGGCAGCAAGCGCCTGGTCGATATGGACGACTTCGAGAAAGCCAAGGACAAGATCCTGATGGGCGCCGAGCGCCGCAGCATGGTGATGAACGAGGAAGAAAAACGCAACACCGCCTACCACGAGTCGGGTCATGCGGTGATCGCCAGGCTGATGCCAAAATCCGATCCGGTGCATAAAGTGACGATCATTCCGCGCGGACGGGCGCTGGGCCTGACCATGCAACTGCCTGTAGAAGACCGTTACGCCTACGACCGTGTTTATTTGATG
>JACQYA010000152.1 GCA_016208425.1 Betaproteobacteria bacterium | reverse complement strand
TGGCGTTCCGGCCGCCCCGGCCGGAACGGTGCATCAAGCCCGGCGCGGGTCTTTCGCGGAACCGGGCCATGGCCGGCGCACCGGCCACGATGTCCGCCGCCATGCGCGGTTCGGGCGGCCGGCCGACGACCTCCCGGTTGAACAAGCCGGGAACGATGGCCGGGTAGAGCCGGCCTTCATCGGACTACAGGTACGTGATGCCCGGTGCCCGCACCCCGTTCGGTGCCGCCGGCGTGAAGTGCCCGTCGGGCAGGTTGGCCGCTGCCGGCAGACCGTGTTTGGAGCCCGCCGTCACCTTGTGGCGCCGCTTGTGGCGCCGCTTGTGGCGGGCATGGATGCCATTGCCGCGCACCGGCCTTTCCGCCCGTTCCTTGCCGGCAGAAAAGCCCCGGGCACGCAGTTCTCGAACCATGCGGGGACTGCCGTAGGCACCTTTGAACCCGGCGCGAATAGCTCGGATAGGCGCCGGCATCCGGCTGTCGGTCAGCCGCTTGCGGCCAGGTGTGCCGCCACGCCCGGGCGCGGGTGCCGCCGGCGCCGCCGCTTTTTTTATGATTTCAAGCGCCCGCTCGAGCCGTCCGTTCTCCGCGCGCAAACGAGACAGCCCCATCTCTTCCGGGGTGACCACTCTGCTTCCGGCGCCGTCCAGCTTGCTTTGCGCCGCCGCTTTCACCCGGTTGTGCGCAAGGTCTGGTCGCCCGGTCCGGGCTCTTTGGCCGCAACGCCGATGCTTTGCCCTTCCTTGACCCGCTTCGCCGCCAGCTCCATCTCTTGCCTCCAATAGTACGTCACCCTCGGCAGGCTAGATTTCGGGGGAAGCTCACTCTCCTGGCTGCCTCCGTAGATAACAAATTGGCGCGGCTTCCGGGATAGGTATCCACCAGGGAAGCGTCGGCGTTAAGCCCCGGAAGTCGGAAGTGATAGAATGCGCGGCTCGAAATTCAACTGTTTGCGTCGGCGTCGCATACCCGACAACGCCCCGCGCAACGCAACAACCAGACGAGGTTAGCATGGCCGGACATTCGAAATGGGCGAACATTCAGCACCGTAAAGGCCGCCAGGATGAGAAGCGCGGCGCCACTTTCTCCAAGATCGCCAAGGAAATCACCGTCGCCGCCAAGATGGGCGGCGGCGATCCGGGCTTCAACCCGCGTTTGCGCATGGCCGTCGACAAGGGCAAGGGCGTCAATATGCCCAAGGACAAGATCGACAACGCGATCAAGAAGGGCACCGGCGAGCTGGAAGGCGTCGATTACATCGAGATCCGCTACGAAGGCTACGGGATCGGCGGCGCCGCCGTGATGGTCGATTGCCTGACCGACAACCGCACGCGCACGGTCGCGGAAGTCCGCCACGCCTTTAACAAATACGGCGGCAACATGGGCACCGACGGTTGCGTGGTCTTCCAGTTCAAGCACTGCGGCCAGATGCTGTTCGCTCCCGGCACCGACGAAGGCGCGCTGATGGATGCGGCCATCGAAGCCGGCGCCGATGACGTGGTGACCAACGACGACGGCTCCATCGAAGTCATTACCCCGCCGAACGACTACATGGCGGTGAAAGAAGTGCTCGAAGCAGCCGGCTTCAAGGCCGAATTCGGCCAGGTGACGATGAAGGCCGAGAACGAAACCGAACTGGCCGGCGACGATGCGGCGCGCATGCAGAAGCTGATCGACGTGCTGGAGAGCCTGGACGACGTTCAGGAGGTTTATACGAGCGTGGTGCTGGAAGAATAAGCCACCGTTTCTTGTTGGCCGGTCAGCGGTGTAACTGTTTGGCGCAAGCCGCAGTCTTTTTCGCGCTCACGAACTGCACGAAAGCATAGCGCACCCCGCCTTGTGCCGCGCCCAGTCCGGGCGTTTTGCGGCGAACGCCTCGCGCCCCGGTTGATCCCGATACGGGTCGCGCGATACGTCCAGCAGCTCGTGGATGAGGCTGGGGTCGCCCTGCTCCGCTTTTTCGATGGCCTGCTGGGTGAGGTAGTTGCGTAGCACGAAGCGGGGGTTGATACGGTTCATATTTTCGCTGCGCTCATCGGGCGTCTGTTCGTCTTGCGCGAGTCGTGCGAAGTAGCGTTGCAGCCAGGCCGAGAGCGCGGGCTGAAATTGCCGGTAGTAGTCATCGCGATAAAAGGCACCGCGCAGAATTTCTGGCGCGGCCTGGGCGGGATCTGACGCAAAACCCACACGAGCGAGTTGCCGGAAAAAATCGGTCATGTCGGCTTCCGCTAGCAACATCAGCTCGAACGCTTCGTTGACCAGATCGGCGTCCCCTTCACGCCAAGCTTTGAAACCAAATTTTCCGGCAAACATTTTTTCCGCCTCTCGCGCGTAGGTTTCGCCGAACCCGTCGAGCGCGGCGGCCAGCGGTGCCGGGTCGGCAAGCAGCAGACTCAGCGCATCGGCCAGCCGCGCCAGGTTCCAGCGCGCGATTTCCGGCTGGTGGCCAAAGCAATAACGCTTGCCTGCGGCATCGGTGGTGTTCGGCGTCCAGCCCGGATCGAAGTTGTCCACCCAGCCATACGGACCGTAATCGATGGTCAGGCCGAGAATCGACATGTTGTCGGTATTCATTACGCCGTGCACGAAGCCGACGCGCATCCAATGCACGACCAGCAGCGCGGTAAGGCGGCACACTTCGTTGAACCAGACGGCCAGCCGCTGGCCGGTGGTGGCGTCCTGTGAAAAGGCGAGTTCGGGGAAGTCGCGGTCTATGGTGAAGTCGACGAGCTTCGCCAGTAGCGCTTTCTCGTTACGCGCGGCCAATATCTCGAAGTGTCCGAAGCGGGTGAAGGAGGGCGCCACCCGGCAAACGATGGCGCCCGGCTCGTCGGCCGCACGCCCGTCGTAGAACATGTCGCGTTCTACCGGGTCGCCGGTGCCGATCAGGCTGAGCGCGCGCGTGGTCGGCACGCCGAGGTGGTGCATCGCCTCGCTGCACAGAAATTCGCGGATCGACGAGCGCAATACGGCGCGTCCGTCGGCGTGGCGCGAGTAGGGCGTCGGCCCGGCGCCCTTGAGCTGTATTTCCCAGCGCTGGCCGTCGCGATCAACTACCTCGCCGAGCAGAATCGCGCGGCCGTCACCGAGCTGCCCCGCCCAATTGCCGAACTGGTGACCACCGTAACAGGTGGCGTAGGGGAACATGCCGGGCAGCAGCGCGTTGCCGGCGAGCACATCGACGAGTGGCCGCGATCGCATCGCGGCAGCGTCGATGCCGAGCGCAAAGGCCATTTCGCGGGAGTGTGCGACCAGTGACGGGGCGCTCACCGCCGTCGGCGAAACGGGAGACCAGCAGGCTCCAAGCACTTGCCGAACCCGGTTTCTGGGATCAGGATCACCCGGCAGTTCGCGCAAGAAACGGTTGTCGAAGTTCAGTTGGATCATACGGGAACGATCCGGCAGATAATCTCGCTAGATCGAAATACCCGCCAGAGGTTCCCGGAACTTCAGTCCGCGCCGCTCGCCCTGCGGGCGGCGCCCAGTTTTTAGCGGCTTGCGGCCTGTAAAGGCAGACCGCCCGGTCAAACAGAGAACGACGACCCGCAACCGCAAGTCGACGAAGCGTTCGGGTTTTTGATGACAAATTGCGAACCTTCGAGGCCTTCGGTGTAGTCGATTTCGGCACCGACCAGATACTGATAGCTCATCGGGTCGACCAACAGGGTCACGCCGTTTTTCTGCATCGCCGTGTCGTCCTCGTTGGCCACTTCGTCAAAGGTGAACCCGTACTGGAACCCGGAGCAGCCGCCACCCGTCACGAAAACGCGAAGTTTCAGATCGGGGTTGCCTTCTTCCTCGATCAACTCTTTGACTTTTCCGGCTGCGCTGTCGGTAAAAACAAACGGCAGAGGCATATCGCTGACTGCATTCATTGCTCACTCCTCGAAAATCTGGTGTTTGAGAGACTGTACGAGCGTCGTACGGAATCATCAGCTGTTTGAAATCGGTATTTCGCCCGACCCGGCGGCGTCCTCGCGGTGTACTAAACGCCCCTGGACGATGGCACCTTGCTGCATCTCGATGCGACGGTACTCAAGATCCCCTGAGACACGCGCCTTTGGCAACAGTTCCAAAGATTCGTCGGCAAATACCGGGCCGACTACCGTGCCGTTGATAACTACATGCCCGACCGAAATCTCGCCTTCGACCCTGGCCAACTCGCTGATAACCAGCGTACCGGGGTGCCCCGGTTCGGTGCGGATATTGCCGAAAATTTCACCGTCGATCCGCAGCCCGCCGGTGAACGTCATGTTTCCTTCGACGCGGGCGCCCGCGCCGATCAGGCTGTCGATGCTGTTTTGTGGATTACTGTTATATTTTTTGCCAAACATGAAACGCCTCCCTAGAGGATCACCGATTGCCGGGCGCGCACCACGCCATCCTGAACAAGGCGCACCTCGACGCCTTTGACCACAGCGCCCGCCGGCACGGAAAACACCCCTTCGGCCCGCTGAAAGTGTCGTACCTCGTACCGGTATTGCTGCGAGTCGCGTTCGGCCTCGGAGGGGAAGGCAATCATAGCATCTTTGCCTTCCTGCTGCACTTTGACCAGTAGCTGTAAAGCTCCTCTGGATTCCTTGGTTTGCCGTCCGCCCTTGTGCACCAAAAGCATGCGGTAACGATATTGTCCGCTGCGGCTTTCCGGTTCGACACGCAGGCGGCTGATATTGACGCCGTTCTCCCCGTCCGCCGCCGCGACCATCCCCATGCTCTCAAAAAAAGCGAGATCCTGTTTCAGGTTCGCGTTCTCGCTCTCCAGCATGCCGACTTGCCGTACGAGCTGTCTTTGCGTGGCGCGCTCCATGCTTATCCGGCTTTCGCTGGAATCGGCGACGCTGCGAACTTTGCCAAGCTCGCTCTCCAGCTCGCCGACGCGAAGTTTCAACGCCTCGATTTCCTGCTCCGACGATCCGCTCTGAAACCCCGGAAAACCCTTCCCCGCCCCGAAAATCCACGCTGCAAACGCCAGCGTGACAGAGGCGATGGCTACCGTTGCCAAGGCGTGCCAGTACCACGCCACATGCGTCTTGATCGCCACCTTCGGCGCCCGGATGCCGAAACGCTGGCGCAAGCGCTTCAGCTTTACGGAAGCACCGGTAGTTGCCATAGACCCTCGGTTTCGGAACGCCCGAACATGATGTTCATGTTCTGCACCGCCTGGCCTGCCGCGCCCTTGACGAGGTTGTCGATCACCGAAAGGATGACCAAGGTGTCGCCGTCCTGCGGGCGGTGAATGGCGATGCGGCAGAAGTTCGACGCGCGAACCGAGCGTGTGTCGGGATGCGATTTCGCCGGCAGCACGTCGACGAACGGCTCATTCGCGTAGCGTTGCTCGTAAAGCGCCTGGAAGTCTGCCCCGGCCTTGATCCGCGCGTAAAGCGTCGCGTGGATACCGCGGATGAGGGGCGTCAGATGCGGCACGAAAGTCAGCCCGACAGCCGCGCCGGCCATGCGCGACAGCCCCTGCCTGATTTCCGGCAGATGGCGGTGCCCGAGGACACCGTAGGCCTTGAAGTTGTCCGATGCCTCCGAGAACAACGTCGGAATCTCGGCTTTGCGGCCCGCGCCGGAGACGCCGGATTTGGCGTCGGCGATCAGCGAGGCAGGATCGGCCAGCCCGGCTTCGAGCAGCGGCATCAAGCCCAGCTGCACGGCCGTGGGATAGCATCCGGGGTTGGCGATCAGCCGCGCTTCGCGGATGCCGTGCCGGTTGATCTCGGGCAGCCCATAAACGGCCTTTGTGACCCACTCGGGAGCGACATGTTTCATCCCGTACCATTTTTCCCACTCGGCGATATCGGCGATGCGGAAATCGGCCGCCAGGTCGATCACACGCACGCCCGCATCGAGCAGCGCCGGCGCCTGTTGCATCGCGATGCCGTTTGGCGTCGCGAAGAAAACCAGATCGCATGCCTTCAGGTTGGCCGTAGCCGGACTCTCAAATTTCAGATCGACCCGGCCGCGCAGGCTGGGGAACATATCGGGAACGGGGGTTCCCGCTTCTCCGCGCGAGGTGATCGCGGCAATCTCTACCCCGGGATGTTGCGCGAGCAAACGCAACAGCTCGACCCCCGTGTAACCGGTCGCGCCGATAATTCCAACCTTTATCATCGAATCCCCCCTTAATGGCTGCAACATCATAATGCAATTCGCGCGCGGGAAAAACACAAAAGCCGCCCGAGGGCGGCTTTTGGCGTACAGCAAACACCCGATCAGCGCTTCGAGAACTGCTTGCGGCGACGCGCCTTGTGCAGACCGACTTTTTTGCGCTCGACCTCGCGGGCGTCACGGGTAACGAAACCGGCTTTGGACAGCGCCGGTTTGAGCGCGACATCGTATTCGATCAGCGCGCGCGTGATGCCGTGGCGGACGGCGCCGGCCTGGCCGGATTCGCCGCCGCCGGCAACGTTGACCAGAATGTCGAAAGCCCCGGTTTGCTCGACCAGTTCCAGCGGCTGGCGGACGATCATGCGGCCGGTGACGCGAGAGAAAAACTCGTCGACCGGCTTGCCGTTGACGACGATATTGCCGCTGCCGCGCTTCATGAAGACACGAGCCACGGCGCTCTTGCGACGGCCGGTGCCGTAATAGAAATTTTCAGCCATTTCGACCCCTTAAAGTTCCAGAACCTTCGGCTGCTGGGCAGCGTGAGGATGCGTTTCGCCCGCGTAGCACTTCATCTTCTTCAGCATCGCGTAGCCGAGCGGCCCTTTCGGGAGCATGCCCTTGACGGCTTTTTCGAGAACGCGGCCGGGAAAACGCTGCTGCATCTTGGTAAAGTTCGTCTCGAAGATACCGCCGGGGTAACCCGTGTGGCGATAATATTTCTTGTCCAGCGCCTTGTTGCCGGTAACGCGCAGCTTCTCGACGTTGGTCACGACGATATAATCGCCGGTATCGACGTGGGGCGTGAATTCGGGTTTGTGCTTGCCGCGCAGACGGCGAGCAATTTCGGTGGCGAGGCGGCCGAGCACCTTGTCGGTAGCGTCAACCACGAGCCACTCGCGCTTTACTTCATGCGATTTGGCGGAGAAAGTCTTCATCTAAAACGCCGTCCTTTTATGCCTGATAACGGAAAGCCGACAATTTTATTGCAAGCATACGATGAATGTCAATCTCTAGTCCGGTGCAGAATAGAAAAAACTTGTAGACTTGCAACTTTGACCCGCTCGGCCAACTCTGAAAACAGGGGGTCGATAGCTCGATCCGACGACATAGAGTCCGCCCGCAACGGATACCCATCTTTCTTTTCGAGGTTACCAACATGTCTAGCCAGGCCGCTTCGCAGC
This sequence comes from Betaproteobacteria bacterium, assembly GCA_016208425.1. Classification (GTDB taxonomy): domain Bacteria; phylum Pseudomonadota; class Gammaproteobacteria; order Burkholderiales; family Rhodocyclaceae; genus JACQYA01. The sequence goes on along the minus strand of JACQYA010000152.1, from coordinate 5,751 downwards.
ATGTCCCCCTATACTCCGCAACGCTGGTAAGTTCGTATCGGATCACACCCGCCAGCTCGCCCGAGGAAGTCAAACATCTCACCTTCAGAACGGACGAACTGTCGTTTTCCAGCCGGACTGGGCAGAGCATCCGCGTGATGGCGCCGGGCCAGTTCGGGAACAAATACCATTCCCGGCTCTATTCGATCGCCGACCCGGTGCATACGGCAAACAGCCACAGCGAGTTCACGCTTTGCGTGCGCCGCTGTTCGTATATCGACGACTTCAACGGCGAGCAATACAAGGGCGTCGCCTCGAATTTTCTGTGCGATTTGCAACCGGGCGACAAGATGGAATTCGCCGGCCCGTTCGGGCTGGCGTTTTCGGTGCCCAAGGACAAGTCGGCCAATCTGTTGATGATCGGGATGGGTACCGGAATCGCTCCTTTCAGAGCCTTCATCCGGCACATCTACGAGAAGGAAGGCGGGTGGAAGGGTCAGGTGCGGCTCTTCTACGGCGCGCGCAACGGGCTGGAAATGCTCTACATGAACGACGAAAACAACGATCTGGCGAACTACTACGACCAGCCGACCTTCAAGGCTTTCCAGGCGATCAGCCCACGGCCGGCCTTCGCCGCTCCGGCAGCGCTCGACGAAGCGATCAAGCAAAGTGCCGGTGAAGTGTGGAAGTTGCTCGGCGAGTCCAATACGCACGTCTATATCGCCGGCGCCACGCCGATGTTGGTCATGGTCGAAGCGGCTCTTGCCGACCTCGCCGGGCCGGGGACGGCGTGGCAGAACAAGAAGAGCGAGCTGGCCTCCAGCGGACGCTGGAATGAGATCCTCTACTGACCCCCCACGCATCGTTCCCGCGTCCAGGTATCCAGCCCCCAACCGCATATGGTTTTTTCGTTTTTCAAGAAATTGCCGGAAAAGATGGCGGCCAAGCCGGCGGCCGTGTTTCGTTCCGGGGAACGCAGTGCGGGTGCGCCCGGAGGCGATCACGCTTCGGGCGCCCGTAATCCCGAAGACGCATCCGATGCCTCCGGTGACGCGAGGAACACGAACGACAGCGCGACCGACTTCAACGATTTCGATTTCAGCAACAGCTTGCGGGACATGCAGGTCGATACCGAGATCGGGCCGATCGATGCCGACGTCGAGCAGGTCGCCACGCTGTACGCCGACGGTCACGATGCCGCCGCGCGCGCGCTGCTCGAAGACGCGGTGCGCGTCCACCGCTACGGCCCGGGCGAGCGGCTGTGGCTGATGCTGTTCGATTTTTACCTGCTGACCGGGCAAAAGGCGGCATTCGAGGCGCTGGCCTCGGATTACGCGCAGTGCTTCGGCCAGTGTTCCCCGGGCTGGCGCGCCGGCGCCCGCCATGCCGTGGTCGCCAGGACGGTGGGCAACGTAACGTTCAAAGGCGCGCTGGCCGGCAACAACGACGCCGCTTTTCGCGCCTTGCAACAAGCCATCGAAAAGAACCCGGTCTTGCGCCTCGATCTGTCGAAGGTGGACGAGATCGATGCGGCGGGTTGCGGGCGACTGCTTTTTCAGTTGCAGAAGGCGCGCAAGGCCAGGCGGGAAATCGAGGTTCTGGGCGGCGACAAGTTGCGCCGGCAGCTCGAATCGCGCGTCCGGGCAGGACGGGCGGTAGACGGGGATTGCTGGCTGTTGCTGCTCGATCTCTACCAGGCACAAGGCGAACAACAGTGTTTCGAGGATCTGGCCATCGATTACGCGGTAAGCTTTGAAATTTCCCCGCCTTCCTGGGAGGAACGGCGGGTGGCGGCTCCGGCTCCATCCCCCGCCCCTGCCGCCGAAGAGCGGGCGATGGTCGAAGCCTATGTCGCCCAAGGCGACATCAAGGGCGCGCGATTTGCCGATCTGGCCGCGTATATCGAAGTCCACAACCCGGTGTTCATCGACTGCGCCAACCTCGCGCGCATCGACTTCATCAGCGCCGGCGCGTTGCTCAACGTATTAAGTTCGGCCAGGCGCGCCGGGAAGCACATTATTTTTCGTCACCCCAACCATCTCGTGGCCGAACTGTTTGGCATTGTCGGCCTCGGCGCCGTAGCCGACATCGTACCGGCCGACAACTGATATTCAGGAGCTTTGCATGGAGCAGTACCACGGCACGACAATTCTTTCGGTGCGGCGCGGCAACCGCGTGGCAATGGGCGGCGACGGGCAGGTGACGCTCGGCAACATCGTCATCAAGGCCAGCGCGCGCAAGGTGCGGCGCATCCATCAGGGCAAGATTCTGGCCGGTTTTGCCGGCGGAACCGCCGACGCCTTCACCCTCTTCGAGCGCTTTGAAGCCAAGCTCGACAAACATCAGGGCAACCTCTTGCGCTCGGCCGTCGAGCTGGCCAAGGACTGGCGCAGCGATCGCGCCCTGCGCCGGCTGGAGGCGATGCTGGCCGTCGCCGACCAGGAGAATTCGCTGATAATCACCGGCAACGGCGACGTGCTGGAGCCCGAGTTCGGCATCGTCGCCATCGGTTCGGGCGGCGCGTACGCGCAGTCGGCGGCACGGGCGTTGCTTGAAAACAGCGAGCTGGACCCGGAAGAGATTATCCGCAAGTCGCTCGAAATCGCGGCCGATCTATGCATTTACACGAACCGGAATTTCACCTTGGAAACCCTGGGTTGATCCCGGATTCCGCACCCTCACTTCAGCCGTATACAGCAGGCAAAAAATGACGCAAATGACCCCGCAGGAAATTGTTCACGAACTCGACAAACATATCGTCGGGCAAGGTAAAGCCAAGAAAGCCGTGGCCATCGCGCTACGCAACCGCTGGCGGCGGGCGCAGGTCGCCGATCCCTTGCGCCAGGAAATCACGCCGAAAAACATCCTGATGATCGGGCCGACCGGCGTCGGCAAGACCGAAATCGCGCGGCGGCTGGCGCGCTTGGCCAACGCCCCCTTCATCAAGATCGAGGCGACGAAGTTTACCGAGGTCGGTTATGTCGGCCGCGACGTCGACACGATCATCCGCGACCTCGTCGAAATCGCCATCAAAAGCGGCCGCGAAGCGGCCATGAAGGGCGTGCGGGCGCGCGCCGACGACGCGGCCGAGGATCGCATCCTCGACGCTCTGCTGCCGCCGGCGCGCGGCAATTTTTTCAACGACACGCAGTCGGCCGAAGACGGTTCGACGCGCCAGAAATTCCGCAAGAAGCTGCGCGAAGGCGAGCTGGACGACAAGGAAATCGACATAGAAGTCGCCGCCCCCTCTATGCAGGCCGAGATCTTCGCGCCGCCCGGCATGGAAGAACTTACCTCGCAAATTCAGGGCATGTTTCAAAACATGGGATCGGGCCGCAAGAAATCGCGCAAGCTGAAAATTTCCGAGGCGCGCAAGCTGCTGGTCGAAGAGGAGGCCGCCAGGCTGGTCAATGACGAAGAGGTCAAACACGATGCCGTGCGCAACGTCGAGCAGAACGGCATCGTCTTCCTGGACGAAATCGATAAAATCGCTTCGCGCGGCGACGCGCACGGCGCCGATGTGTCGCGCCAGGGCGTCCAGCGCGATCTGCTGCCGCTCGTCGAGGGGACGACGGTGTCGACCAAGTACGGCATGATACGCACCGATCATGTGCTGTTCATCGCTAGCGGCGCATTTCATCTGGCCAAACCGTCCGATCTGATCCCCGAACTACAGGGCCGCTTTCCCATCCGCGTCGAGCTGGACTCGCTGTCGGTGGCCGATTTCGAGTGTATTCTGACGCAGACTGACGCCTGCCTGACGATGCAATACCAGGCGCTGCTGGCAACCGACAGCGTGCGTCTCGACTTCGCCGCCGACGGCATCAAACGGCTCGCCGAAATCGCCTGGTCGGTCAACGAGAGAACCGAGAATATCGGCGCCCGCCGCCTGTATACCGTGATGGAACGACTGCTCGAAGAAGTCTCGTTTTCGGCCGGAAACAAGGGAACGGAAACGGTCGCCATCGACGCCACTTACGTCGATGATCGATTGCAGGAACTTTCTCAGAACGAGGATCTGTCGCGCTTCGTCCTATGATGGTGCGGCCATGAACGAGGTTACATGGCCGGTTTGAGCACCGGCGCTTCCCTGATCGGCAGGTTGACCAGCGCGGCGGCGCTCGCCAGCCCGATATCGGCGACCCACATCCACGAATAATCGCCGAAACGGGTCAGCGCAAGGCCGCCCAGCCAGGCGCCGAGAAAGCCGCCGATCTGGTGCGAGAGCAGCGTCAGGCCGAACAGCGTGCCGAGGTAGCGCACGCCGAACAGTTTGCCGACGATGGCTGCGGTCGGCGGCACGGTGGCCAGCCAGGTGAAGCCGAGGCCAGCGGCGAAAGTATAGAAAGTCAGATCGGTTTTCGGGGCGAACAGGTACAGCACGACCATGATGGCGCGCGAGGCATACATCCAGAAAAGCACGTATTTGCTGCGATAGCGGGCGACGCAGGAACCCGCGTAGAGGCTGCCGGCGATGTTGGACAGACCGATGATCGCCAGCGACCAACTGGCGACGGATGGCGGCAACCCGCACAGATCGACCTCGCCGGGCAGGTGGGTGACGAGAAAGGCAATGTGGAAACCGCAGGTAAAAAAGCCGGCGTGCAACAGCAGGTAGCTGCGGTCGGCCATCGCCTCCCGAACGCTGGGCCACAGCCCCTTTTCGCCGACCGCCGCCCTGCTGGCGTTTCCGCCCGGCTTCGCCAGCACGCGCACCAGCGGCAACGCCGACAACGCGATGATGGCGAGCGCCCACATCGCGCCCATCCAGCCGAAGACCTGGATCAGCTTTTGCAGGATGGGAGCAAAGACGAACTGGCCGAACGATCCGCCGGCATTGATGACGCCCGACGCCGCGCCGCGCGCTTCGAGCGGCAACCTGAGCGTCGCCGCGCCGATCAGCACCGAGAAGCTGCCCGCTCCCGACCCGATGGCCGAAAGCAGGCCGAGCGAAAAAATCAAGCCCCAGGTGCTGCCCATGAACGGCGTGAGCGCGCTGCCGAGCGCCAGCAGCAAGATGCCGCCGACGAGGACGCGGCCCGGCCCGTAGCGGTCGGCCACGGCTCCGGCGATTGGCTGAACCGCGCCCCACATGAACTGCCCGGCCGCCATCGCCAGGCTGATCGAGGCGACACCCAGCCCGGTCGTCGAATTCAGCGGCGACAGAAAAAGACCGAGGGATTGCCGGGCGCCCATCGTGACCATCAGGATGCCGGCCGCCGATAGCGTGATCGCCCAGATGGCGGGTTGGTTGAGCGTGCGAAACATCGTCGGGCCGACCTTGCTGAGATAGAGGAGAAGTTCGAGCGCACATTGTAGAGCGAGTTCTGCAGATTTCCGTTGCGGTGCCGCACACGGCGCCCCCCAGCAATCCTCATTTCAACTTGCTTGGCATAGAAAGACCCTGCCGAGGGAAATATTCCGACTAAAATAAAGGCTCTAGATAGTGTCGTCACGAGACATGTTAAAGTGATTTTTTATAAACTGTGGTGCACGCGAATGGCCGACGCCTATCAACGACATGATATCTCTGATGCGGCGTGGGTTCTGCTTGAGCCACGGCTGCCGGGGCGCAAATGCGTGTGGGGTGGCATCGCACATGACAGCCGGCGGTTTATCAATGCGGTATGTTGGATTTTAAGAACAGGGGCGCCGTGGCGGGATTTGCCGCCCCCGTACGGGGACTGGAAAAACACGCACCGAAGGTTCTGCCGGTGGCGCGACAACGGAGATTGGGGGGCGTTGCTGGAACAACTGATCGACGAGCCCGAT
>JACQYA010000151.1 GCA_016208425.1 Betaproteobacteria bacterium | reverse complement strand
GTTTTCGATAGCATCGACACCCTCGAAAACCATTTGGAGGTCGCTCTCCGTGACATGGAAACTGACCATCAGCGCGTCCATTCCATCGTCGCTTGGCCTTGGATCATTAATTCACTAACGATTTAGAAATGGAATAAGGCGCAAAGCAGGCGAATTGAACGTCTATCTCCGACGTGGGAGATTTTGGCGAACTTCCGCTACTAGCCGGTTCCCGCCGTTTGTGTGAGATTGCTCGACCCGCTCACTACGCGCCCCCATATATTTCGTACTCTTCGTGCGCACGGTTGACGGGTTCGCCTTTTGAATCCATCGACGCTACGTTACGGAATTCCCAGGATTGGCATCCAGCCCGATCAGCAGGTGGTTTCCGCTTTCAAAACGATACGCCGGAATAACCGGATTGGCGGTCGCCGGGCCAACCTTGAAGATGCGGCCGGCGAAGTCGTATTTCGAGGTGTGACAGGGGCACAGAAATCCGTCGTTGCCGCCCAGCGCGTGGGGTGCAGCCTTGGTACGTGCATAAGCCGATGGCGACGAAGATGTCCGGGCGCAGGAAGCGATAGCTGCCGGCCGCATCAATGGCGGAAGTTCGGCAACCTGGGCAGGTGAAAACCGGGAAGGCGCGGCCACTCGATGGCATCGAGCATATTTTTTACCATCAGCCCCAGCTCGGTATCGCCTTCGATCGACAGTTCGCGGTTGAAGAACAGCGTGTCGGGGTCTTCCTGTCGTGCGACCAGTTGCAGGAAGGCGGATAGATTGGCGCGGAACGTGAGGTCGGGCGCCACCATCGCGCCGAACAGCGGGCGGAACAAACCGGCGCGATAGGTGAAATGCGCCTGACCGCCGGTATCGAGCACGTCGACGAAGAAACTGCGTCCTTCAAGCATTGCCAGGCTGTCCTCCGGCAGGAGCTTGAGCTTTTTTGCCGCATTGAGCGCGGTGGTCAGGGCTATGGCATGCGGCCACTGGGGCAGCCTGGCGCCGACCTTGGCGACAAAGGCGGGCAGCTTGAAACGCGGAATGTTAAAGCCTTGGCTCATAGATGAATCTCCTCGATGCGCTACGCGGGAGCCGCATCGCTTGACTGCTGCGCGATGCCGGCATTGCCGAACCAGTAGCCGTCGACCAGACCTTCCGCATTCCAGCCCGTAGTGTCTGGAATCACCACTTCGCCCCGCCGGGCGGCGTCGAAGGCGGCGACGATGGCGGCAGTGTGCCCGACTTGCGGGCTGATGCGGATGATGTCGATGCCCATTTTCAGCATTTCCGGCACTTGATGGAGCAGGTTGTAGCTCTGCGCCGACATCGTCTGAATCCCGTTGATGCACAGGAAAGGCTGACCCTCGCGCGTCTTGAGCGTCATCCCTTCGGGGTGGTCGAGGCATTTGAACTGGCAGTCGTCCTTGTTCAGGCCGTAATAGCGGGCGGTGAAACAGCGCGCCGAAAAAGCGAGCGGCAGCTTGCCGAAAGCGAAAATCTCGGTTTCGATACCGTCCGGGCGGCTGCCGTGCAGCATTTCGATCAAGCTGCGGCTGGCCTCCAGCGGCGGCACCCAGCGCCGCATGCCGTAGCGCGCGTAGGTGGTCAAAGCCGCTTCGTTATAGATGTTCAGGTGCGGGCCGGCGACGAAGGGGCGGCCGGCCGCGATATTCACCGCGCCCAGATCGTTGGCTTCGATCTTGCAGCCGCGCATTTCGGTCAACTCATCCATCAGACGACGCAACGCCTTCAGATCGCTTTCCGATTCGAGCAGCGCCTGCGCCGAAACGACGACCTCCTTGCCGGAATCCGACAGGTCGCGCGCCAGCCCGATCCAGTCGGTAATCCGCAACTGCTGGCGCCGCGAACAAACGACTTCGCCGACGTAAATGATGTCGATGGCCGGGTTTTCCGCCATTTCGGCGTAGAACTCCAGAACCTCGTGCTTGGGCCAGAAGTAGAGGAGGGGGCCGAGAGAAAGCTTCATTCCTACCTCCACGGCCGGTTGTAAGCGCCCAGCGTCGCCTGGCTGCCTTCGGAAACTTTGGCCAGGTCGGCCTGCCAGGCGGGTTTAACCTGGAAACGTTCGCCGTCTCCGGCCAGCGCGTCGAGCGCGGCGCGCAGCGTCCGGGTGACCTGCGCGACGTAGGTCGGGCTGCGCTGCCGGCCTTCGACCTTGATCGCGGCGACGCCGATCCCGGCAATTTCCGGCAGGATCTCCAGCACGTTGAGGCTGGTCGGTTCCTCCAGCGCATAGTAGGTATCGCCGTTTACCTCGAAGCGGCCCTTGCACAGCGTCGGATAGCCGGCCGGTTCGCTGTCGCCGAAACGGTCGATGAGGATGCCGTTCAGGCGGGTGGACATCTGCCCCGGAGACTTTTCCCATTTCACGTATTTGGCCGGCGAGCAGGCGCCCACGGTGTTCGGCGACTCGCCGGTGGCGTAGGAGGAAAGCCAGCAACGCCCCTCGTTCATCACGCACAGGCTGCCGAAACCGAAGATCTCGATTTCGACCGGCGTATTTTTGATGACCAGCTCGACCTGCGCCAGCGTCAGCACGCGCGGCAACACGGCGCGTCGCACGCCGAATTCGCGATGTGCGAAATTCACCGCCTCGTAGCTGGTCGCCGATCCCTGCACCGAGAGATGCAGGCGCAAATCCGGGTGGCGGCGGTTGGCGTAGTCGAGCAGGCCGACATCGGCGAGGATGACCGCATCGACGCCGAGGTCGGCCGCACCGTCGACCGCGCGCTGCCAGTCGGCGACCCGGCCGGGCTGGGCGAAGGTGTTGATCGCCAGCAGGACGTGGCGCCCGCGCGACTGTGCGTAGCGGACGCCTTCGACCATCGCTTTCTGGTCGAAATTGAGACCGGCGAAGTTACGCGCGTTGGTATCGTTTTTGTAGCCGAAATAGACGGTATCGGCGCCGTGGTCGACCGCCGCCTTGAGCGCCGGCAAACTACCGGCCGGGCAAACGAGTTCAGGAATTTTCTGGCGCAACATAAACGAGACCTTGGCGTTCCTTCAATGGGAGACCGCCAAGTATAGTCGGGAGCGCTTGCAGGCGATTGATTTTCGTCAAGTTCCGGGGATTTTCACCCGCACTTTCGGCGCGCGCGCATCGCGGGCAAAAGCGTGTCGGGCACCGTTCTCGCGCCGGTGTCATGCCGTTGCCCCGTACGCTAACCCGGCCTTCTACGTGTGTTGTCCGTCCACCACTTTCGGCTACCCCCCTGCCGTCCGTTTCGCCCACCACAGCCTCAGCCGCAACCCGATCTCGCTGGTGTAGCCCGTTTCGACAAAACGGATATCGCCCGCCGCGTCGACAACGGCGAAAGCGGGCACCCCCCTGAACCGGTAGCGCGCAGTGATCTGGCCGTCTTCGTCGACGATGGTCGGCCACCCGCGCTGGTGTTCGTCGAGGAATTTCGCCACCCGCTCTTCCGCGCCGGACTGCATGGCGACGGTCAATACCGGCCAGTCGCGGGCGATGGCATCGACGCTGCCGGCCACGGTCTTGCAGATCGGACACCAGCCGGCCCAAAAGTACAGCAGAACGGGTTTGCCCGGATGCTGCGCCCGCCAGGCAGCGAGCGAAGTCTCGCCGCCGCCGGCCAGGATGCCCTGGAACTGCGGCGCCGGGCCGCGCGGCACATCGCGCGCCTCCCAATATTGGATGGCGAACAGGATGCAGAAAAATAGCGCGCCTTCAAGCAACCAGCGTTTCCAGCGAGCAAATGGCTTGGGCACGGTTTCGCTCATGGCAAATTCCTTTTGAAGCGGGTAGCCCATGGTAATTCCAATCCGCGAAAGAAGCCGCGATTTTGTAGGGGCGGGATTTTTCACATTTCCATCGCGGATTGGAACAGGGCACATGCATCGCCTGACCCAATATTTCCGGGCCGCCT